>JAGYLC010000099.1 GCA_018401235.1 Kiritimatiellia bacterium | reverse complement strand
TCCAGTATGGATTGAATCGGGTAGGTCTGCATCCTGACGGGGTTATGGGGAATCGGAACCGGAATTGAAGCAGAAACCACGGGAAAGCGGGGGAAGGAAGAATGTCAGTGGCAGTGGTCAAGTAGGAGCGGCGATTCTTCCCATTCTTGTTTGAGCACTCCGTACAGCTCAAGGTCTTCCGCCTTGTCCCATTTTTCCACGTGCAGCCGTCGTCATCCCTCTTTCCGCATCCCTAATTTCTCCATGACTCGTCCTCAATGCCAGTTAAGCTCCGGATTTCACTCCAATAGTCAATCCGCATATCTTCATTAATCTTTAAACAGGCGAGTGGCCACGTCGTCGATGCTTGCAATACGGTTGTTCACTTCATTTACCTTGCTTGGAAGAACAGAGCCGGAAAAAGAACTCCAACCGATTTTTGATCGATTGAAAATCTGTTTAAACGCGAACGTCCACCCCGGGACCCTGTGAGAGTGGGGAGTAAAAATGTCGAAGGCTCGCCTCGACAGGTTCGTTGGGGAGGCGTAAGCTTCCACCATGATTGATCCAAGTGCCAAGATATATGAGAGCGCCCGCATCGCGGGGGATCGGAAGTGCTTTGACCTGGGTGCTCACAGTCAGGTGGATGACTTTGTGTTTGTCTATATTGGCGCGGGCTGCCGGATCGGGCGCAATGTGCACATTTCCAGCTTTTGCAGCGTGATTGGCGGGGGGGAATTGATTATGGAGGATTTTTCGGGGTTGAGCGCGGGCTGTCGCATCATCACGGGCAGCGATGATTTTACCGGACCCTATTTGACCAATCCCACGGTTCCCGGGGAATTCACCCATGTGGTTCGCGGCAGGGTCAGGCTTAAACGTCACGCGGTGCTGGGCACCAATGTGATCGTGTTCCCCGGCGTGACCATCGGCGAGGGGGCGGCGGTGGGCGCGGGGGCGATCGTGCGCAAAAATCTGGAACCGTGGACGATTTACGCCGGCACCAACCCGAAACCGGTGGGAAAGCGGGACGCCGAGGCGATTTTGGCAATGGAAACGCGTTATCGGGCCCATGACCACTGATCCGCCTCCTCCCGCAGCCTCCCTCGTTTCACCTTGGGCGCGCTCTCGGAGTAAGCGATGGCTGGATGTCGGCGCGGGCCTGCTGTTGCTGTTGATTTTTTCACCGTTGATCGTCCTGATTGCGCTGGGAATCCGGGTGAATCTGGGCGGCCCCGTGCTGTTTTGCCAACAACGCCCCGGTAAAGACGGGGTGCCGTTTCGTCTGGTGAAATTCCGCACTTTGAGGGGAACCGAAGCGGAAACCGAGAAACCGGAGGGAAAAATTCCGCCCACCCGGTTCGCGTCGTTTTTGCGGGCGAGCGGCCTGGATGAACTGCCGGAACTCTGGAATATTCTCAAAGGGGACATGAGTTTTGTGGGGCCCCGCCCCCTGTTGACGCGTTATGTGGAGCGCTACAGTCCGGAACAGGCCCGACGGCACCACGTGCGACCCGGTCTCACCGGCTGGGCGCAGGTGAAGGGACGGAATGCGATCAGTTGGGAGGAGCGGCTGCGGCTGGATGTCGAGTATGTGGAGCGGGCCGGCCCGGCCCTGGATCTGCACATTCTCCTGCAAACGTGCTTGACCCTGCTTAAACGGGAAGGCACCACTGAACCCGGAGAATTCATGGGAGACCCCGTGGAAAACTCCAACGTTGAACATTGAATCTTCTCTGATTTCCGACTTCCGACCTCTGACCTCCCGTTTCCCCATGCCCCGTCCCCTCAAACAAAAGCATCTTTTCTGGTTTTGCATACTGGTGCTGCTGGGCGCAGGTCTCCAAAACATTCCCGGCACCTACACGCTGGATGAAATCGATGAGAGATATGAGTTGGATTCGTTGGAAGGAAAAGCGCTGATGTCGCTGGGGCGAACGGAAGTGGATGCCTCTTTTTATTTCAGGGAGCCCGCCCTACACCGCATCAGCCGCAATGCGGAATTGCAGGTGCCTGCGGATACACGGCTGACCCTGCACGGAGTGGCGCTGCCGTTCCGCGAGGACGGAGAAATCGTCCTGAAACCGGACAGCTTGGAACTTCGGTCAGACCGACCTCTTGTCTTTATTTATCGCAACGTGACCGTGGCCCGGGCGAAACTGCTGCGCACTGACGAAGAGGGCTCATTGAAGGCTGTGGGATACTATCAAGTCCTCAGCGCGCTCCGTACCGGAAGCCGGTATCAGCGTCAACGGGAGATTCGCCGGGACTATGACATTCCCGCCGAGGCTTCCGTGAACCTGTCCGTGTACCTGAACGAGCTGGAACCCATGGTTAACACCCTGCTGGGCGGTGCCATTCCGGACAGCTTTGATTTGGGATCGGTATTTCGGGTTCAACTGAACCGCTTTCACCATCTTCAATTCTCGGACAACCATTTGGATTTGCATGTGGACGGGAAGGTGAGTTCCCTCCAATCCAAGCGGGTGTCGCAGGTGTTTTCGCCCAGTTTCCGGGCCCGCCTGGGAGTGGATATTCAGCTTCCGCGGGAACAGCTACTCAACGATGCCGTCATCGGGGCGAGCCTGAAACAGATTCACACCCTCGATTTTAATCGATCAAACCCGGTTTTCGACAAGATGATTCGAGATCTGGCGCGATCCGATCGGGACGAGGCCCGGGTCGAATTCCGTATCGCCGAAGAAGTTCCCGGGATCGCGCAGTGGCCCGGGGAACTGTTTATTGAGGAATTCAGCTTGCGGGGCGAAGGGGAGGACGATGCGAAGGTGAATCTGCGCGTCCACTGGAAAAAGACCGAACCGCTTTCAGAAGAGTCGATGGAAAATGCGCGCGAACCATGAAGTGTTGAGTAAGGCTTCGCGAACCGCGTCGACCGGGAACATCGACAGCACGAACACCACCAGCGCCGATCCCATCAGAGAACGCACAGCGCCCGCACCCGCCGCCCAGGTTTCGGGTTTCCGGTTTCCCCAGGTGATAAACCGGTCTCTGAACCGGCTGCGGCCCTTGTGTATCAGGATCAACACCGCCCCGTAAATCAGCACAAAGCCCCAAAATTTGGATGCGACGGAACCGACCCCGGGGAGTTTCGTCAGCATCGCGGCCATGGCGGTGTAGAGACTCAGGCCGAAGATGGCCGGGAACAGTCGTCGCAGAATGCGCCACAACTCCCGTCCCAGACCCCGTTTACGTCCGGTATGGGCACCGACCAAAGCCGCTGTAAGTATCACCGCGTCTATCCATGGAATGTTCATATGTGAGTACCTTCTCAAAAAGAGGCGGGGTGGCAAGCAGGAATCTTCCGTATTCTCACCGGGTTCAACGGACTCGGTGTAAACGATACAGGTATCAGTAAAGGCACATCTTGGGACAGTTCCGCCTTGGTTACGCTGTTTGTGGAAGAGGCTCAGAGTAGGATATACCTCAAGAAAGTGAGCCGCCTCATTTATGTTTTTTAAATACCCCCCCGAGGGGAAGGAGGTGAACCGGACCCTCAATGGAATGGAGGGGAAACATTGTTCGCTTCATCCCGGCATCGTCTACCTGAAACCCCGGATCGGATTCCAGGAGAAACTCGGTTTCCTCCGGGGATTGAGAGAGTGTGGATCCGAGTCGAAGACCGCGGCCACTTCCGTCCTGAAAGCGGAGGGCGGTCCAGCTTCCGGAAGGCAGATCAATGGAACCTTTCACGCGCAGACGTGTCGATTTGTCCGTGGTTGATACTGACAGAACCTCCCGATCGGGCTGTTTCATTTTTGAAATCATGTCAATCCCTTCGCGTTGCAAGCGGCTTCCCGTCGCCGCCCAGGTCCATTGCAGGGCACCCTTGCGCTTGGAATATCCGGCGGCACTTCCCGCGAGCTTAACATCCCCGATTCGAGTCTCGTCTGTTCCCGCCAGTCGCAAGGCCCAGGTGTCAGTTCGGTCCTTCAGGGTGATTTCAACCAGAAACGCCGTGCCGTCATCGTTCCGGGTCCATTGGACAGCTTTGATTTTCGGCGTTTCGTCCCGGGCCACGGGTTCATAGACGGCAGCCCAAAGGGTCAGATCTTTCGGGGCCACCGTGCGTTCCCGAAAAAGATGCCATCCGGGGAAGTCGTCACGCTTTTCAGGATCCTGACCCGTAGGGCGCACCCTTGGCATTTGAGACAGCCAACTCGCGGAGTCCGGTTGAGGGGCTGCATGAATATTCACCGCCACGCCGCTTTCCCGGCCTTTCCACGAGATATGAAAGGAGGAGTCGCTTTCAATTCTTTTGGGGCCGGCGAGTCTGGCGGTCCAGGCGTCGTCGCCCTCCAGTGCGTCGCCAAGGACATCCGCCATCGTTTTTCCGGCATCACTCAAGGGCACGTCAATGGTTTGATCCGCAAATTCGTCCTCGGTTTGACGTAAAAACCATCGATGCGATTGACCACCCTGTAGCCAGAAGGCATCGACCACGTAGCCCGACCACTCTCCCGTACTCACTTGGATCAACTGGCGGACGCTTTGGGTGACCCTGTCGGAGACGGGCCCAGGGGAAGAGGCCGCCAGATACCCCACCATGCCGTCGGAAGCCTGTCCGTCATCATATCCCAGCAGCCCGCTTCCCGCCCATTCGCCCTCCCATATCCCGTAGGGGCCTTTCCCAAAGCGGGCCTCTTGATCCAATGCGATCGCGGTGTTGTGGGCATAGGGAGACATATGAAAATAGCGATGGTTTGCGGGCTGGAACGGGTACCCGGCATCCGGAAGGACTTCTTGTCCATGGGCCCACAACTGAATTGAGAGTCGGCTGTCGTGCATATGGCCGCCTCCGTAGCGCCCACCTCCGGTGAGCATGGGGATCGACAGGAGGAGTTCCATATCTTTTCCCGCGAGGGCGTAATGCCCGAAATCGGGAAGAGCCAGATTGGCCGGGGCTCTGGGGAGAGAGTCGGAGGGGATGGTCCAATGGGTGTCGTGCACCGGGACAGGGCGACCTCCGGGCATGCTGAAACGGATCTGCGCCCCGTCAATCTGTTCCAGTCGTTGTGACAGGTTTTCAATCTCTTTTCCGGGCGGATCGATCCAGCCAAGGCTGCGGCCCTCCCGCAGCATCGGAAGCAGGGCGCGCAGATTTCCGGTGACTTGCCGGGCATAGGAGACGGTTCCTTCCTGCCAAATGTGGTCCGCGTGCCAGAACTCCGGGGAAAACGCCAGGCGTGTCGCGACTTCAAGACAGCGTTGCATCAAAACCGGATCTTTCAATACCAGGGCCAGGGAGGCGGCGTGACGAAGGCCGAAAGGGGTGTAGTTGGTGATTTGACCCGGACGATCCAACAAGGAGTGAAACGAGACCGCATATTCCCTCAGCCATTCCTCAATCTTCCGCCGGGTAACCGTGGCGCCGCCTTCCTCAATGTGGAGCGGCCAGATCTCCGATTCCCGAACCATGTCATAGGCAATCGCGGCGGGGTAGGGTATCCATTTTCCCTCGATATGGATTTCCGGCGGCGGGTCCGTCCATTCGCGCCTTGCAAGCCCCGCCAGAAGCGCGGCACAGGCTTTTGCGGCTTCCGGATCGCCGGTCATTTGATAATAATGCGCCAGACGCCACGCGTCCCATTCCATTTTTGGCCGGGAGTGCGAGATGAACTGTTTTTCATTCTGAGCCGATGCGTACAAGTCCTGAAGGGATGTATCCAGCAATGGAGTGATCTTCTGTTTCAAGGTTTCCAACTCGCCGGCGGCGGGAGGCGCGGTTCTCCAGGCCGCGCCGTCCCGGACCTCGTTTGCGGATATCCCCGAAGCGATGAACAGAAGAGAAAAGATCAAATGCCGTTTTCTCATAATGCCCCTTGATTGGTTTTGGGAAATACCGTGTCGTATTCCGGATGCCGCACATAGCGGACGCTGCCATCCCAGTACGCGAGATTGACTCCGTCGCCATGTCGCCAATCCGGTTGATTTCCCTTTACTTTTTGTTCGAATTAGGCGGGCGTTCCATAATCCGCGGTCGCGGTAATTTCCGCATCGATAAACTGTGGAGATTGAGAGGGCGAGCGGATTTCGCTCAGATAGCTCCATTCGGGACTTTCTTTAAGCAACAGATACGAAATACTGTTCCATTCCGTTCCCTGGTTGTGAAACGCCTCGAGCGCGTCCCGATCCTCCATGCACTGAAAAACCCGCGTAGTCTTGTTTTCATTGTCCCTTTTCAAATAGGGATACATTTGGCGAAACCAGTACACGTTCGGATCTTTAAAGGGTGTGGCGACGAGTTTTCCCCCGTGCTCGGCGGAGTACATCAGGGACGCCATGGCGATTTGGCGCAGATTGGACGCGCAGGCCGACCGTTTTGCCCTTTTTTGTACGGAGCCGGCCGCGGGAACCACCAGCAGCATCAGCATGCTGATAATCGCGATGACCACCAGCATTTCGATCAAGGTGAACCCTTTTCGGGACATGCCGTTTTTCGGGAAATATTTAGTTTTTGGTTTCATAAGAGGGGTCGGGGGGGTCGGGGTGGAAAGACCGTCATCCGGAACGGGTTTTGATACACTCGGCGACAGGAGCGGGTGATGTTGAATTCGATTGCGCGCCGCCTCCAGGGGGAGAACCCGGCTTTTACGATAAAACTCCGGCAAGGGAGCGGCCATCATGTCACGAAGAAGGGTCTCCAACTCATACCCCGCCTCTTCACTTTGATGAATATCCTCGCATAACAGATCGTAGAGCATGCCCTCGATGCCGCTGTGGGCGCGTTCCGGTTCGAACGTCAGATGCGTCAATTGTTCCTCCAACTGACGAATCCATTCCCATGCTTTATCCACGTGACGGGTCAGGCGGCAAAGACAGTCGCGACAGGCAATGAAGTCTGCGGATTCCGGTTGGTCCATCAGCCAGTTCTCGCAGATTTCCAGTGAATCCGGCGCTTTTCCGTTATGCAAGAGGCTGGCGGCGTACAAAAGCGAGTCCAGCGCCCCCTCGATGGTCCGCTCGGGCTTCGTTCAATCTACTTTTGCGCAATCTGCGGCGGTTTAATGTAATGGGCATGCCCGCCGTGCGCGATCACCCAAGGCGCGGGCGGCTCGGTGCCGGTTTCCTGGCGCCACCAACTCTCTTGGAGATGCGAAAGGAACAGCTTTACCGCGTAGCGCTGACTCCGCATCTGGATCTGAGCTGGCGGAAGCATGGGAACGCCCGGATAATCGTCGTCGGCTTTGCAGGCTGCCGCGGTCGGCGTGGTGCCTGACTCCAACAGCGCGCGCGCTTTCTCGGCGCTACATCCGCCCGAGTACCAAGCATGCGCGTCGGTTTGCTTGCCGATTTTCTTTCCGGTCAGCGCCTTCGTGGCCTGATCCGACAGCATCCCCGCGAGGTTGCGCTTCCATTCCAGGGTTTTGCGTTCACGGTAGACGCGACCATAAAAGCCGTCGGGATGATTGGAGACCTTCACGAAACTCTCGCCGATCTTCCAGCACAGCGTTTTCAAAGGGCCGTTGAATGGCTTGCGCGAGATCGCCGAGCAAGCGTTCGCCTCGGTCAGCTTCACCTCGGTGCCATCCGGCTTATGGGTTGCCATGTGGATCAGGTTGGCCGGGTTGCGCCCGACCTTCTCGGCGACCGCAACCAGGCGCTCTTCGATGCTCGGGCCTTTCGTCTCGGTCCAGATCGCCTTGGCCTGCTCCCGGCTGCACCATTGAACGTTCGGGTCCAGTCCGGCGAATCGCCAGATATGCCCGGCGGTCGGGGCCTTATTGATGTCGATGTGGGCCAAGAGCCCGGCAGCCAGAATCGGCCCGATGCCTGTTGTCTGGTCAAAGAACCACGCCATCGGGTGGGTCTCGGTGTAGATGGCGAGCAGCTTCGCGACCGAGTCTTCCAGGGCGGTAAATTGCTTCCCGACCCAGTCGATCGCCTCGTGCGGCTCGGCGGTGTTGCCGGACTTCTTGGCGTCGCGCTCAAGCCCCTTGGATTGGTTGCCGACGGCAATCCGGTTCGCCTGCATGTTGTAGTACAGATCGACCAGATAGCGTGCTTCGGAGTCGGTGACCCCTCCGCCGTTTTGGCGCAACCCCTTGGTCATGTCGCGGGTCAGCTTGTAGACGGGCGTCAGCATCGATTCAAGTTCGGCGTGCATTGGTTCTCTCCGGTTGGCCGCCACCAGGGCGGCCGTTTTGGTTACGCGGCCTTATCGGCCATCGGGTTGAAGTTCAGCGACTTCAGTTCGCCATTCGCTTTCATGCCGTACTTGAACAGCTCGGCGCGACGGCTTGCCAGATCGCGGCTCAGAAGGACTTGGTTGCGCACGCCGATGGAGAAGCTTTTCATCTTCTCGGCCGCGGTCAACTTGGCGTCGTTGAACACCTCGTCAAGCAATGCGGCGTTGGCGGTCATCATCGATTCGTAGGAATCGATTCGGGTTTCCTGTGTGACTTGGTCTGTCATATGCGTACCCTTAGGGTTGATTGATGACGGTTGATGAAACGCTTGGTGTTCCTGGTTCTGTTATCGGGGATGGCTCGATCACCTTTAATGGCTCTCTCAGCAACATTGGCTCGATCGATGTACGTGGTTCTTTCGCAGTTTTTGGCTTGCTCCTTTACACTGGTTCTTTTCACCTGACTGGCTCGCTTCAACACGCTGGTTCTTTCGTAGAATGTGACTAACTCTTTCGTATGTGACTCGATCACCAGTAATGGTTCTCTTCCCCGATCTGGCTCGATCGTACGTCCTGGTTCTTTTGTCGCGGCTGTCTCGATTCGCTTTAGTAGTTCCTTCGTTGCTTTTGGCTCACTCTTCAAATCTGGATCTTTCACCCTTAGTGGTTTGCTTCTGTATCGTGTTTCTGTCTTCGTATGTGGCTTGATCAGGGTCCTATGGTTCTTTTGCGTGTGTTGGCTCGATCGTTTTGATTGGTTCTTTCCCGGTGTTTGGCTCGATCAAGTGCTTTGGTTCTCTCTTGTGCTATGGCTCGATCTGCAATCATGGTTCTTTCCCTCAAGATGACTCACTCTCACCCCGTGTTTCTTTCAATACCCATGGTTCACTCCAGGTCGCTGTTTCTTTCCTCCGCTCTGGTTCGCTTGCGCTCTTTGGTTCTTACACAGTGACTGGCTTTTTAGCGTCGATGCGCGCAATGGTCACGAACGCCCAATGCAGCGCTTCGACGCGGGTGAAGAACCACGGTGAGACTTGGTCATCCTGCCAAAGGATTGCGCGGTACTGCCGGGCTTTGCATTGAATCTTGTAGGGGGCCATGGCCGTCTCCTGTGCTGCGATCGCCCTAAATTGCGCGACCTGCAATCATCCTAGCCGCGTCCAGCCATTGCGTCAAGCGCAATCGTAAGCGAAAGGCAAAAAAAAGCCCCGACTAGCGGAGCTTGGTTTTGGGAGGAAGGTCTTTAAGCGCGCCGACGGTGGCGGGTCGGGCGGGTGTCTGCGGGAGATTTCTCAGGATCATCACGCCATCGACGGAAGACCGAATCGAGCAGAGCCGGATCGATGGTGTCGATCAGCTCATGCAGCGCGGCCTTCCGTGGGTCTCCCTCCTTGGGGGGCTGTCCATCCTCCGCCAGGCGGTAAATCTCCCATACTTTCACATCCAGTGCCTTGGCGATGGCTTCGAGGCGGTCGGTCGTGGCGGCCTGTTTGCCCTTGATGATCCGGTTGAGGTTGGCGGTGTCCATCTCGCCTGCGCGTTC
>JAGYLC010000098.1 GCA_018401235.1 Kiritimatiellia bacterium | reverse complement strand
TCGATGATCGAGCGGAGCGCGGCCTCCGTGTACCTCCAAATAATCCGCCTGATCCTCTTTTCCCGGCGGGGGCAGAATCGCTCCGGGTGCCACTCCGTTCACCCGCAGGCGGGGGCCATACTCCAGGGCCGCCAGCCGGGTGGCCTCGGCCAGAGCAATCTTGGACAAATGATACGGAACAGCGGTCGCATCGTGGGCTGCGATGCGACGGTCCAGGAGATTAATCACCACTCCCGGCAATTTCTGTTGTGCCGCAAACAGACGGATCAAGGCCAGCGGACCAAATAGATTCGGATGGAATTCGTCTAGAAAAGTTTTTGTGTCACTTTCCGCCAAAGGGGTGCGATTGAAAACCGCCGCATTATTTACCAATCCATGCAGAGGGCCTTTGGCCAGCGCCTGCTCCATAATTCGGGACGGCCCGGAATCAGTGGCCAAGTCGCCGTGTACGGTATCCGCTTTTCCTCCACCGATTCGAATAATTTCAGCGGTTTCTTCGGCGGCATCACTGCTGTTTCGATAGTGAATGAGCACCTCGGCCCCGGCCTTAGCCAAAGTCATGGAGATACATTTACCCACCCGGAGACCTCCCCCGGTAACCAAAATACGCGATGTGGATAAATTCATTATAGAAAACCTTTTTTGACTTTATAGGAAAGACACGATACTAATGTGTAAATCCCTGAATGTAAATGATACGTTTCAAATCCCCACTCCCCTACTTAATTTTCTGCTGTTTTTTCGTAAGCCTTCCCAGCCCTGGGAATGATGCCATCGAAGATCCGACCCTTGAACCCCCTCAGGAACAACCTCAGGAACAACCCACAGAACAAGATTCGGGGCAAGTTTCGAAGCCACCACCCGAAATGGCTCCCCTGAATCGGGGACGCAAAGACTGGCCGGAAAATCCCAAAGTGTTCCTAATCCCCGTACGCCAAACCATTTTCCACCCTCAATTATTTTTGATCCGCCGGGGGGTCCGACAAGCCCGCGAAGCCAAGGCGGACGCGATCATTTTACTCATGGACACACCCGGCGGCAGCGTCGATATTATGCGCAAAATGGTGAATCCGATTATCGACATCGATATTCCCACCTACACCCTGGTGGAGGATCAGGCCATTTCCGCTGGCGCGATCATTGCCATGGCCACCGATTACATTTATATGACCCCGCGCTCCACCATTGGCGATGCCATGCCGGTTGTCATGGGCCAGGGAGGATACACCGAACTGGGAGAAGCCGAACGCGAAAAAATCGAATCCTACATGGATGCCATTGTGCGTAGTATCGCCCAAGCCAAAGGGCGGGACGAAATGTTGATCCGAGCTATGGTGCGCCGCGAGATCGAATACATCCTTGAAGACGGCACCGTGATTTCCGAAGTAGGCCAACTGCTCACCCTCACCAGTCAGGAAGCCGCGCGGATTCTGCCCGATGGCACCCCGCTGCTTGCAGAGGGAATTGTCGACGATTTGGACGATATGCTGAACCGCATTGGCCTGGGAGAGGCCGAACGCATCGAATTAATCCCCTCCATGGCCGATGATCTGGCCCTGCTCATCACCAAAATCGCCCCCCTGTTGATGATGCTGGCCATGGTACTGTTTTATATGGAAATCCAGTCCCCGGGTATCGGCTGGGCCGGCGGCCTGGGTTTGACCTTCTTTGTTATCGTAGTCTTCGGGCACAACGTGGCCGGACTGGCGGGCATGGAGGATCTGGTGTTTATCGCCCTCGGCATGATTCTGATTCTGGTGGAAGTTCTGATACTGCCCGGATTCGGGATTGCGGGACTTTCTGGCATGGCGCTGATGATTATCGGTCTGGCCCGGGCCATGACCCTGCGGTATCCCGGAACCCCCGGCGATCTCCCGGGTCTGGTCAATGTGGAAAATATAGGTCCCGCTGTCACCAACATCAGTCTGGCCATCATCGGGTCCGTGGTCTGCATGGGCTTCGTGATGAAAAGCATGCAGGAAAAGGGCGTGCTGGGCGGGAAACTGGTGTTGGCAAATACCCTGGGTACCTCCAGCCAGGATACAGCCATGACCTCTTTGCAGTCGCTGTTGAATCATTCCGGAACCGCCGTAACGCCCCTCACACCCTCGGGCACCGTACGGATCGCAGACACCGAATACGATGCGGTGTCGGAGGGCGACTATATCGATTCGGGCAGCTCGGTCACCGTGGTGGATATCCGTAACCGCCGCTTGATCGTGACCAATTACCAGGAGTCCCTCGCATGAACCCCACCCTGCTCTTTACCCTGTTTACCATCATCGCCTTCGCCTTGTTTGTGGCGGAGGTCTTCATTCCCGGCGGCATCATCGGCATGATCGGCGCCATCAGCCTGCTGGCCGCCTGCGGTTTTGCCATTTCCGCCTTTGGGCTCTCCACCGGTCTGCTGATCGCGTTCCTCCTTATTTTTATTACCCTGGGCGGGTTTATTCTCTGGCTGGTCCGCATGCCAAACAGCAAAATCGGCAGACGCTTTTCCCTGCAGGCCACCCTGTCCAGCCCGCAGACTGATAAAGCACCGAATCCCCTAATTGGCGTCCATGGTACCGCGGAAACCGATCTGCGGCCCAGTGGGTTTGCCCGAATTAACGGACAAAAAATGGACGTAGTCACGGCCCGGGGATATGTCGAGAAGGGCTCTGACGTCCTCGTAACCGAGGTCCACGGATCCCGGGTGGTGGTTCGTGAAGCCTCCGCGGAGGATGCATGACCCGTTGGCTGCTCCTTTTACTGATGAGCTGCACCGCCCTGTATGCCGAAGAACTCCCCCGGGAAACCTGGAGAATGTTCGAGGCGGAAGTCACTTTCGACGGGACAGCCCGGGAAGATTTTTTTGCGGTGGCGAACGATGTGAACCTTTCCGGCAGTTTCAAAGACGATCTGTGGGCGGCCGGGCGCAATGTCCGCTTCAGCGGCAGTGTCGACTCCAACCTGCGCCTCTATTCCCTGGAAGTACTGACCGTGGACGGACCCGTGGGCGGAAACCTGCGTGCAATCACCGGCACTGGTAACCTGTTGGTGGGTGCCAACACCGTGGTCACAGGGGACGCCCATCTGTTTAGCAGCAAGCGGGTCACTGTGAAAGGCCGGATGGAGCGTGACCTCTCGATTCAGGCCTCCGAAGCGGTAATCGAGGCCGAGATCGTGGGCAATCTCATCCTTCGCGCCGGGGACATACACTTACTGCCCGGTACCCGCGTGCACGGAGACCTCATTCACTATTCCACCCAATCTCTGCCGCTCCCTCAAGGGGTGGAGGTCCTCGGCGAACGCAAACAACTGCCACCCGCCCCGTCCGAAATCGAGATTACCCTGCGGCAGTGGAAATGGGGAATTCGGGCCATACAACTTCTTACCTCCTGCATTCTCGGACTACTGATGCTGCGGGTTCTTCCCGGATTCACCGGGCAGAACGTGGACCTGATACTCCACTACCGTAATCCCAGCCTCAGCATCGGGATTTTCGCGCTGGTTCTCTTCGGTTTTGCCGGCTATTTTCTCCTGCCCTCCCTCATTGGCACCGGAGTCGGACTTTTCCTCCTGCTGGTCACCGGACTGCTGTTTTATCTCGGCAAGATTTTTGTGGGCTTTGCCATCGGGCTTGCACTTCTGCGCCAAAAAACTGATCTAAGCTTCGGACGACTCGCCTTGGCACTGATTATAGGTCTACTCGTGCTTTACAGTAGCTACACGATACCGTACATTGGATCAGCCTTGTATGTGATGACCTCCTGCTGGGGCATGGGCGCCATGCTCACCAGCATCCGGAACTCACAACGTGTTCTCCATATTGAACTGCCCCCCTCTCACACCCCCTCTACTAACCCAACCTCCGAAGGATAACCCCCATGTACACCTATATTATTGGATTCCTCGCCGTGATCATCCTGTTGATGGTCATTCTTCTCTTTAATTTTATCAAAATTTATATTCGCGCCGCAGTCTCCGGGGCCAGCGTTCCCCTGCTCTCCCTGGTGGCCATGAGCCTGCGAAAGGTCAACACCAAGCTGGTGGTGGACTCCCGCATTCAGGCGGTCAAAGCCGGACTTCAACTCAGCACCAACGACCTGGAGGCTCACTACCTCGCCGGAGGAAACGTACTCAATGTGGTCCGGGCACTGGTGGCCGCCGACAAGGCGAACATCGACCTGTCGTTTCAGCAGGCAGCCGCCATCGACCTGGCCGGACGCGATGTCCGCGAGGCCGTCAGTACCAGCGTCTATCCCAAAGTGATCAACTGCCCCGATCAAAATCTGAGTAACGGCTATTTGGACGCAGTCTCTAGGGACGGTATCCGCCTGTTAGTAAAAGCCCGGGTCACCGTGCGCGCCAACTTGCAGCGTCTGGTCGGGGGTGCCACCGAGGAAACCATCATCGCCCGCGTGGGCCAGGGTATCGTCAGCGCTATCGGTTCCTCCGAAACCTACAAACATGTGCTCGAAAACCCCGATGACATCAGCCGCCGGGTGCTCCAGTCCGGACTCGACGCCAACACCGCTTTTGAAATCGTCTCCATCGATATTGCCGATGTCAGTGTCGCCGGGGTCAGTGGCACCCGCGAAGTCGCCAACGTGGGCGCCCTGCTGGAAACCGAGCGCGCGGAAGCCGACAAGAAGTTGCGTCAGGCCGAAGCCGAAGGCCGCCGGGCCATGGCCATCGCCGCCGAACAGGAAATGCGCGCCCGCGTGCAGGAGATGCAAGCTAAAGTGATCGAAGCCCAGGCCGAAGTGCCCCAGGCCATCGCCGAAGCCTTCCGCTCCGGTAATCTCGGAGTCATGGATTTCTATCGTATGCAGAATGTACTCGCCGACACTTCCATGCGTGAAAGCATCAGCGAAGGCGATCAGGATGACTAAACGCATCTGATATCGCTACCCCCTCCGCCTCTCCCGATACCGGGAGCAGGCGGTTTTTGTATAAAAGGAGTGTGACCCATGAAAGCTTTGTTCTTTTCTTTGAGTGTATTTGTTCTGCTCCTCATGGGTTGCGCAACCAACCCGGTAACCGGAAGAAGCGAACTCCAGTTAATTTCCGAACAACAGGAAATTGCCATCGGTACGGAGCAGTATCCCTACCAGATCCAAATGGCGGGCGGGGAATACCGCCTCGAACCTGAATTAACCGCTTATGTGCGGGAGATCGGCCGTAAAATGGCGGAGCAGAGCGAGCGCCCCCACTTGCCCTATGAGTTCACGATCATCAATGACAGCAGTTGGAATGCCTGGGCGATGCCGGGTGGAAAAATTGCAATCAACCGGGGGCTGTTGGAGGCCATGCGGAATGAAAGCGAACTGGCGGCGGTGCTGGCACATGAAATCGTGCATGCGGTGGCGCGCCACTCCGCGCAGCAGATGGAACGGGGCATGTGGATGCAGGCCGGCGTGGCCGGACTGACCATGGCCGTGGAGGCGGATCTGCAAAATATGGTTTATCAAACCGGATCCCTGGCCGCCGGAATCACCCAGTTGTCCTACAGCCGCAACGCCGAATCCGAGGCGGATTATTATGGCATCCAGTACATGCTCCGGGCCGGATATGACGGAAGTGGAGCCGTCACCCTTCAGGAGATGTTTGCAGATAATAAAGAGAGTTCCGGCGGATGGCTGGCCTCCCACCCCGCCTCCATCCAACGGGTGCGGAGCAACCGGAATACACTGCAGGATCACCTTCAGGATGGCTACCGGGGCGAAGCGGAGTACCGGATACGAACGCGAACTCTGCGCGAGCGCACCCCCGCCTACGAACTGTACGATCAGGGAGTGGAGGCACTTACCGACGACCGGGCTCAGGAAGCCCTGGAACTTTCACTACGGGCACGTCAACTACTTCCCCAAGAGGCTCTGTTCTACGGATTAAGCGCCCAAGCCCACGAAAAACTCAACCAAACGGACGCGGCCCTGCAAGCCTGGAACCAGGCGATCGAACGAAATGGCGAGTGGTTTCTGTTTTGGCTGAAACGGGCACAACTCCACGAAAAAATGGGGCAACGTACCAAAGCCACCGCCGATTATCGCCGCAGTTATGATCTCCTGCCCACCGAAACCGCGAAAATCGGCTTTCAGCGTACCTTCCGCTAAGCGTCAGACCTTCTTCTCAAACTGATCGCAGGTGTCCGTCGCCGACACCTCCCGGTCATGCAGACCGCAGCGTTGGGTGAAGGGATGCAGCACATAATGGGTGCATCGCCGACACAACCGTCCGGTTTCGGCTTCCACATCAAATAACTCGGGGGATTCCTCTTCGTGCGCATCCCCGAACAATGCCGCCAACGGGTCGCCCTTGGATTTTGCCGAGAGATTCGGTTTCGATTTAGTTTTCGGATCTGATGTAAACTCGTGACCGCATTGCGCACAGCGCGTTCGCTCCCCCGTTTTTTTGAAACCATCATAGATGGCATCCGTTACCATCAGAGTTTCTTCTTTGCAATCGGGACAGTAGATTAGCATGGATCTATACAATGCCATAGAAAACCTTCAGTCAATTTGTTTTTGACGGGATAACAGGATCTCCTGGATTTTATGGTGAATAAAACCATCCCGCACATCCTGCTATCCTGTTAAAAACTTCCCCATAGGGGCATTTTACTTCGCTAACGAACCTCCACAAAATGTGGAATCTAAGCCGAATGCAGGCATTGACACCACAACATATAGTATGATAGGTAATCTCCACCCTCAAGACGAACCTTTTCCGAACGTCTGGAAAGAGAGGTTTTTTCATATGAAATGCCCAAAATGTCACGAATTGGAAGATAAAGTCATCGACAGCCGGACCGTGAAGGACGGCGAGGTCATTCGTCGACGCCGCATGTGCATCGCCTGCGGGCATCGCTATACCACCTATGAGGAGGTGGTCCGCTCCGGGCTCAAAGTTCTGAAACGCATTGGCATGACCGAAGATTTCAAAACCGATGAAAATCCCCTCCAGGGCATTTAAAAATCCTGCGAGAAACGTCCGGTGGACGATGATGAGATTCTCGAAGTCGGATCAAATCTCGTCAAGGAACTGGAGGAGGAATACGAAAAAGAAGTTCCCAGCATCGCCATTGGCCGCAAAATCATGGACAAATTGGAACGGCTGGACGAAGTGGCTCTATGTCCGTTTTCTGCCAGCGTATACCGTCGCTATCGGGACGTGAACCAGTTTTTGAGTGAAGTGGAGAGTCTGATCGGGAGAGAAGACTGATGGTCGCGTTCCCTCGCGATCGCCACATTCCGGGCCGAACCGTCAACGCATGCTGGCCAGCAATGCGGATGTGGATTTACCCGGGGAAACCCGGCGATCACCTGTGGGATGCCGGCGACTGGATGCCTCTTGCCTGCAAACTCAATCAGGGCTCCCTCTGATTTTCTGAGGACCTGCTGCTCTTTGGGTCTGTTGATGGAACGGGGATTCGATGTCACGGTGTCCCCGCAATTGAACGGGCGGTGTTTCCTGGACCGTTGGCTGTGCGCAGTGCCCGCGCTGCTCAAACACGGATGTCCTGAATCCAGTTGGCGGCTGATCGAAACCGGAGTCCTTCGCTTTGACGGTGAGGGAACCGGACAAGCCCCGGTGGTGCATTAAAGGTCGCCATCTCACTCCCTACTGTCGCAAGTGGTATGAACTGGGTGAATGTCTGATTTTTCAAAACCTGGCACGCGGCCTCCTCCCGCTGATACGGGACGCGCCGGAACAAACCGAAATCAAAATCACCGGGGCCAACCGCCACACCGGACGGCACTGGCTGCGTGAATTAAAATCCGCATTGTGCGCACTTGGCACGGACCCTGCACCCCATCTGCTACTGATAGGTTGAATCAGATCCGGTCGGGCGCTTCGATTCCCAACAGGCCGAGTCCGGTTTTGAGGGTGTCCGCCACCAGACGAATCAACCGCATACGGCTTTCCCGCACCCCCGGCTCCGCCCGCAGAAACGGAATGCTCTGATGATAGGTGCTGTAGGTCTGCGCCAAATCAAACAGATAATCGGCCATGAAATTGGGGCGGTAGGTGCGGGCGGCCACCAAAACCGCTTCGGGGAAACGGGCGATTTTCAGCCCCAACTCCCGCTCCAGCGGTTCGGGCAACGCAAAGTCGGCTTCTTCCGGTTTTCCTTCCGGGAACTGATCCGCATACTTGTCCAGCACACTTCGGATTCGGGCGTGGGCATATTGCAGATAGGGTGCCGAATTACCATCCAGGGCCATGGCTTTTTCCCAGGTGAAGGTAACCAGACTCTGAGGATTCTGGCTCAGATCGGCATATTTGATCGATCCGATCCCTACCGCCTTCGCCACCGCGCGTTGGGTCGCCTCCGGCATCTCCGGGCTGCTGCTTTCGACCATTTCCAATGCCCGACGCTCCGCCTCGTCCAACAGCGCCTCCAACTTGATTACATTTCCCTGACGGGTACTGAAGGTGGCTTCCGGCAGACGCATCAAGCCGAACCACACGTGTTCCATCCGGGTGTCGATCCCCACTTTTTTTGCCACACTGAAAAACTGCTGGAAATGCCGCTGCTGACGTTCATCCGTCACATACAAAATCGTTTCCGGCGAGAACTCCTCCACCCGACTGAACACCGTGGCCAAATCGGTGGTGGCGTAGTTGTAGCCGCCATCCCGTTTCCGCACAATGCATACCCCCAGTTTTTCCTCCTCCAGGTTCACAACTTGGGCACCTTCACTTTCCTCCAGCAAACCTTTTGACTGCAAGGTTTCCAGCACCTCGGCCAATTTGTCGTTGTAGAAACTCTCCCCCCGCTCCAAGTCAAAACGGACATCCAGCCGATCATAAATTTTATGGAATTCGCCCATGCTCATTTCCACAAACGATTTCCACAATCGCAGATTTTCTTCGTCGCCCGCCTGAAGTTTCACCAATTCCTCCCGGGCCGCATCCAGCCAGCTTTCGTCCTCTTTGGATCTCTGGTAGCTTTCCACATAAACCCGCTCCAGTTCCTGTACCGGCGAGGCTTTCAGCGCCTCCTGATCCGCGAAATGACGGTAGCCTGTCAGGATCAGTCCGAACTGAGTGCCCCAGTCTCCCAGATGATTGTCCGCGACCACCCGGAATCCGCAATACCGATGCAGACGGTCCAGCGCGTTTCCAATCACCGTGGAACGAATGTGGCCAATATGCATCGGTTTGGCCACATTCGGACTGGAGTAATCCAGCACCACCGTCTGCCCCTCCCCAACTTGGGGAGTTCCCCGAAATGCATCGGACTCCACCAGCGCCAGACGGTCTTCCAACCAGGTCTGTGACAGCCGGAAATTAATAAACCCCGGCCCCGCGATTTCCACGGATTCCACGACCTGATTTTCCCGGAGCACTCCCGTCACTTTTTCCGCAATCATCCGCGGAGCCAATCGAAGTGTTTTGGCCAACTGCATGCAATCATTGCACTGATAATCTCCATGCCGGGCATCTGCGGTTTTCACCACCGACGCTGCAAATGCTCCCACCGTTTCCTCGCCCGGAAAGGCAGTGCATAAAGCGGCCTGTACGGCATCGGCGAGTTCCTGTTCAATCGTATTCATTTTTAGCATAAATCTGTCTCTTTTCGGCCTTGCATCTTAAAAAATAAGTCCCATAGGTCATTTAAATTGGAGTGTCCTCATATTCACTTCATACAAAAAATCAACTAACAAGGACAGGCACATGAGCGCCAAGAAAAAAACAACCACCAAAACCGAAGAAAAAAAAGTACCGGCAGCCAAAAAAGCGCCAGTGAAGA
>JAGYLC010000097.1 GCA_018401235.1 Kiritimatiellia bacterium | reverse complement strand
AAACGTCCTCCCCCTCTTCCAAAACAAAACCGCGATGCATCAGCACGCCCTGCGCATGGCCGGAGAGGAGGCTCGCACCTGGTTTCCGGGAGAATCTTTGGGTCCACTCACCACAAATGTGACGGATTTCCTGCAACCGGTTTCCCAAGTTATGCGTACAGAAGCTGTGTTGGCTCTGCGCGCGGTGTTACCCTTGACCGCTCTGCTGCTGGTGGTGTTGTGGATGCTGCGGGACCGGCTGCGACACATGGACGAGGTGGTGCTGGGTATCGGTCTCGCCATCATCGGCATGACCCTGCTCACCACCGGTATCCGCACCGGACTGGCGCCCCTCGGCGACCAGGTGGGTCGCCCCCTCCCCCGGGTATTCCGCAGTGTGGCCAAAGAAGAAGGTCGCATCACCCTGCGTCCCTTCCACCTCGACAAGGTATGGACCGCGTTTTCCACCGAAGGAGCCCCGTCGCAATTCTTTTATCTGAAAGACAGAAGCGGAACCCCTCACGTCGAACCCTTTGATCTCCAACAGTACGATGCCGAGTCCGAAAGTTATGAGCATATCCTGGAAAGCAAACCGCTTTTCGGACCCGAGTTGACCATTGCCGGAATCGGGCTGGTATTCCTGTTCGCCTTCGGATTGGGCTATGGGTCCACCCTGGCCGAGCCGGCCCTGAGTGCGCTGGGACGCACTGTGGAGGAGGTGAGCGTGGGCACCATTCGCGGCAGCAGCGTGGTCCGCGCCGTATCCCTGGGTGTCGGCCTGGGACTCATGGCCGGCGTGGCCCGCCTGCTCTACGATATTCCCACCATCTGGTTGTTGTTGCCCCCCTATCTGGTCCTGCTGCCCCTGACCTATTTCAGCGAAGAAGACTTTGCGGGCATCGCCTGGGACTGCGGCGGGGTTACCACCGGCGGCATCACGGTTCCGCTGGTGCTGGCCATGGGCCTGGGGGTTGGCGGCGAACTCAACGTCTCCGACGGATTCGGGGTGCTGGCCATGGCCTCGGCCTATCCGATTGGTACCGTATTGATTTTCGGACGAGTGGTGCGTTCGCGTCAATTAAAACGCATCCGCGAGGCGGAACTGGAGGATGACGATGAGTGACGCGCCGACCATCTCGAATGAGGTAACCCGCATCACCTGCGCGGTGCATCCCCGCCTGGGCCCCCAGGTTACGGAATGCCTGGTCAGCCTCGGATCGCACACGGTGCTGGTGGAAAACGCCCGCTCGGTCCGCCAGCGGGTGCGCCCCCGGGCCTGGGTACTGCCGGGACAACAGGTGGACCTTGAAAACAGCCCTATGGAATTGTTCCGCACCACCGTTCCCCGCGATTCGGCAATGCAGGTAATCGAAACCCTGACCCGGACCCTTGACCTCCATACCCCCGGACGCGGTGCCGTCTACGCCCAGAACATTACCGAATACAGTCAACTGGAACCTCCTGTGATTGTGGACGCGCCCCCGCAGGAATCCACCGCTTTCCGTGATTTCACCCTCATCAACGGCATTCTCTCCAAAGCGGGGGGCGGGGAACGGCTGACCGAAAGTGCGCTGCGACTGGGCGCCTGTGTTCCCATCGTCACCCTCGGATTCGGAACCGGACTCCGCGATCAACTCGGACTCTTGCGTATTACCATCCCCCCCGAAAAAGAAATGGTGCAACTCATGGTCCCCGCCCACGACGCCGCGGGCATTCAACGCCTGCTCATCGAAGACGCCCGCATGGACCGCCCTGGAGGCGGCTTTCTCTACCAGACCCCGGTTTCCGCCGGCATTGTCGATCCCCTGCTGCGAATCGGGCGACAGGAACACGCTGCCAGCATGGAACAATTGATTGCTGCTATGGATGAAATCAAGAACGGAACCGGCTGGCGAAAACGTTTTGCCGATCTTGAGGACCGCCAGCGGGACGACCGCTTCATCACCAAACGGCACTACGCTGAAATTACTCTGGTCTGCTCAGAAGGAAAAGCGGATGACTTCGTGCTGGCCGCCATGGGCGCCGGAGCCGGCGGTGCCACCACCGGACGGGTCCGCTGCCTCAACTCCAGCGATCTGGAGGGCGGGGTCGGAGCCCGGGAACGCGGGGTCATTTGTGTTCCTACCTCCATTCGGGACCGCGTGGTGGAGACCCTCCGGGAAAAATCCCTCGCTCTTGACGACCCCCTCTGCCGTATTCAGGTTCTGGAGTCCTTTTCGGTATTCTTTCACCAGCGCTGAGCTGTTTTGTCCATGTGAGGCCCCGAATGGGTGTATATTTTCCTGGATGTATCTTTATCGGTGATGCTATTCAAACAGGATTCTGAACCCCAGAACTCCGTTTAAAAGAGATTTTGACAGCACGGGTTCGCAGATTCACATGTGTGTTTATGATTTACTTCCAAACTCGGAGCTTGCTCGGAGTGCGGAGAAATTCACTTGTGGGGGATTTGTGGTAAAGGGAACCTTAACCCAAGTTTCTTTTAACATCTGACATTTTGTTTAGATTTAGTTTTTATTTAGCTGAAATCGACATTCCGATTTATGTAAACCATTGGTATTCAACATGTCCATTTTTAGAAGGTCTCTTTGTAGTGCCTAATAATACCATTTTTTCTTGATTTTTTTGGATGCGGTGTCCTGTACTGTCCCCATATGTATTTTCGCACCAAAACTATTAAAGACACGCCGCTGGTCCAACTCGTCGAAGCCTATCGCAACGAGGAAGGACAACCCCGTCAGCGGGTTGTAGCCTCGCTGGGGGATGCCAACATCCCCAAAGACGAACAAAAAAAGATTGCTCGCGCCGTTGAGGACCACCTCGACGGGCAGTTGGATCTTTTTGACTCCACCCTTTCCGAAGAGGCCGCCGGCTGGGTGAAACGAATTTTGCAGGTTATCGGTCGTTCTAAATCTTCCCGCCCGGCGAGAATCGAAAAAGTCGATGGCGTGCTTGTGGATCACCTCGCTATTGAAAATGTCGTCCAATTGGGGCCTCAACTCGTGGCCCGCGCCGCCTGGCGCGAGCTGGGTTTTGATAAGATTCTCCGAGATGCGGGGCTCAACTCCGCACAGATCGCGACCTCACAACTGCTTGTGGCCAATCGACTTATAGAACCTTGGATCCCGACAAGATCGAACGCGCCATGGGTCGGCTGCAGAAAACGCATCCCCGTGTCGCCCGCTTTTTCACCCTGCGTCATGAATCCGGGAAACGCGGGGATAGAGGTAAACTTGTCTGCACCCGGGATGACGAAAAGTTCGGACAGGCCGGTGAGCTGTGCGGTAATTACGTGCTTCGAACCAATCAATCCCTTGGCGCGGCCCGTATCTGGTTGATCTACATGACCTTGCTTCAGGCCGAGGAGGGGTACGCCTGCCTCAAAGGCTCTCTGGGACTGCGTCCGAATTACCATCAAATCGAAAAACGCGTCGAGGCGCATGTATTTATTTCGGTACTCGCCTACCACCTGTTGTGCTGGGTGCGGGAGAGGCTGCGCGAGAGAGGTGACATGCGGGATTGGAAGACCGTGCGCCGTTTACTTTCCACCCACAGCCTGGTCACCACACGGATGCCACTTGAGGACGGGCGGGTACTCCATATTCGCAAGCCGACCATTCCGGATGCGGAACAGGCCCAAGTTTTCCAGAAATTGGGAATCGACTGGAAAGCCGAGTTTCCGCCTCAAAAACGATTCGTGAAAAGATGACGACTTTGTAGTGCCTTTTGGATGGAAATCGCGGTTTTACTGGGAAATCTGGCTTCTAAAAGAAACTTGGGTTAGGCCCTCAAGTTTCAGAGCCTCAGTCTGACCTCTACACCTCTGACCGCTCATTCCATCATTCTGCCCTTCACGCTCGCCCAGGATCCTACACGCAAGCTCCCGGGCATAAGGTGTCTCCCGCAGGCACCGTTCTACTTCCTCGTCCGCAAACCATGAGTGCTCTTTGAGAAAGTCCCCCAACAGGTGAAGCCCAACTTCATCGCAGTGCCAGTCAGAGAAAGGGCGCAACCACCGTTTTGGACGTTTCGTCACCTCTCCCCCGTAAGGATTTGATCCGCCATCCGTTCTATGCCTATACCTATCATGAAATTATTCACCTTACTTCCACTCATTCTCATATCTCTCACAGTCCCCCTTGCCGCCATGCCATCGGTGGAGGTAGCGGGTCACCCTTTTCCAAAGCATCTGGAAGCCTACGAGCAAACCTGGTCTCTGCAGGGAACCCATCACTTCCGATATCGCCGCATTTTTTCGGTATTCGCAGCCGGGCTGTACACTGCCGAAGGTCCGGCGGGAAAACGTCTGACCTTCACCTACACCCGCAATCTGAAAGCGGATGATCTGCGGGATCAGGCGATGAAAACCCTGGAAGCCCACAACTCCAGAGAAGTTCTGAAAAAATACCGCGATCCCACCGCTGAACTTCAAAAGGCCTATCAGGACGTGAAGGACGGCGATGCGTATTCGCTGACTGTCATAACTGATAAAGGAATCTGGTTGCATCTCAATGACAAGGAAATTTTCTTTCATGATGATTCGGATTTCGGTTATTGGTATTTGGACATCTGGCTGGGTGATCCGCCGATATCCGATGCTCTAAAATCCGCTTTAACCAAAGGACAATCCTCATGAAACATGTTTTACTCCACTGGGCCGAATCCGGTGCTATGCCTGACGCCCTCCTTCGACGCGGCATACGCCAACTGCTTGCCAAACGTCTCACCCATCTGGAGGCCTCCGGTGAATCCACAGAGCGCTTTCTTCAACGCCTAGCCCATGCCCCCGTGGCGGTGGACACCGATGCTGCCAATGAGCAGCACTACGAAGTATCCACCTACTTCTTTCTGAAAGTTCTCGGACCCCGCCTGAAGTACAGCTCCTGCATCTGGCCGGAGGGCGTCGACACCCTGGCCAACGCGGAATGCGCCATGCTCGATCTTACCTGTCAACGGGCCGAACTCCAAGACCGCATGGACATTCTGGAACTGGGCTGCGGCTGGGGATCGCTCACCCTCTGGATGGCCGAGCGCTATCCCAACGCCCGCATCCTCGCGGTCAGCAATTCCGCCACCCAGCGCGCCCACATCGAAACCCAGGCCCTGGATCGCGGATTCTGCAACGTGGAGGTGCGCACCTGCGACGTGAACGAATTCGATCCCGGACGCCAATTCGACCGCATCGTCTCCGTGGAAATGTTCGAGCACATGCGCAACCCCGGAGCCCTGCTCGACCGCGCCGCCTCCTGGCTGAAACCCGACGGAAAGGTCTTCCTGCATGTGTTCACCCACAACGGCGCGCCCTATCTGTTTACCGATCAGGGAGACCCCAACGACTGGATGGCCAAATATTTTTTCACCGGCGGCATGATGCCCTCCCCCGACCTCCTCCGCGCCTCCACCCAGTCCCTCGAACTGGAGGAGGACTGGACCGTGAATGGCAAACACTACAGCCGCACCCTGGAGGCCTGGCTGAAACGGTAGGACAGCCACAAACACGCGCTGCTCCCTATTCTGGCCAAAACCTACGGCGAGGATCAGGCCCGGGTCTGGTTCCAACGTTGGCGCATGTTTTGGCTGGCCTGTTCGGAATTATTCAAGTACAATGACGGTAAAGAATGGCCTGTTCACCACTACCGATTCAAAAAAGCCGAGCTACATGACCCTACCTAAAATAGCCGTGGTGGGCGCGGGAGTCGCCGGACTCACCGCCGCCTGGAAACTCCAGCACCACGCACACCTTACCCTCTTCGAAAAAAACGACTACATTGGCGGTCACACCCGGACCCTCACCGTGCCCGACGGTCCGGATGCGGGAACCCCCGTGGATACCGGGTTTATCGTCATGAACCACCGGAATTACCCCCATTTCACCGCCCTGCTCGAGAAATGGCAGGTGGAATTAGAGGACAGCGACATGTCCTTCAGCTATCATGATCTCATTACCGACTACGCCTACGCCGGCACCACCCTCCGGGGCCTCTTTCCCAGTGTGAGGCAGTGCGTCAGTTCCGAACACTGGACCCTGCTCCGCGAACTCCGCCGGTTCGGCAAGGTGGGGACTACCGCCCTGGCCGACGGTTCGGCCGCCCGTCAATCCCTCGGCGAGTTCCTGGATCAGCACCGCTTCGCCCCCGTCTTCCGCGACCGCTATCTCTTCGCCATGGGAGCCGCCATCTGGTCTTCCCCCCCCGACTCTCTCGCGGATTTTCCGGCAGAACCCTACCTCCAGTTCTTCCGAAACCACGGACTGCTCACGCTCAAGGACCGACCCCTCTGGCGGGTGGTTAAAGGTGGCAGTCAAAGCTATGTGCGCAAAGTCCTTTCGTTACTCAAGGCCACGGTTCATACCTCCGACACCCCCGAGGCCATCTTCCGAAGCTCGGAAGGGGTGCAGCTATGCTTTTCCGACGGTCGGAAACAGACTTTCGACCAGGTGGTAATCGGGGCCCATGCCGATGAAGCCCTGAAATTGCTGGGCGACCCCGATAAATCGGAATCCTCCCTGCTCGGGGCCTGGACCTATCAACCCAACGAGGTCGTCCTGCACAGCTGGGAGGGCGTCATGCCCAAACCCAAGGCCTGCTGGGCCTCCTGGAACTTCGCCCGGGAACCGGGATTCAATGCCACCGAACCGGTCAGCGTCAGCTACTGGATGAACCGCCTACAGAATCTCACCACCCGATATCCCTACTTTGTCACCCTCAACCGTAAGGGGCCAATACCGGAGGAACATATTCTCAACCGGACCATTCTCCATCACCCGCAGTATGACCAAAAGGCCATGGCCACCCAGCAGCCACTGAGGGACCAAAATGGACATCGCAACACCTGGTTTGTGGGCAGTTATTTGGGATATGGCTTTCACGAGGACGCGGTGCGCTCGGCCGTGGATGCCTGCGCGAAACTGGAGTCGAAATTGTGAACTCCCGGGTGTACACCGGTTTCACCGAACACGCCCGACTGGATCCGGTCCTTCACCGCTTCCGCAATTCGATCACCTTCTACGCCTTCGACCTCTCCGAACTCCCCGCCCTCGCGGACGAAGTGACTGGATTTGCCTTCAACCGCTTCTCCGCCCTGAGCCTGCGGGAAAGTGATTATCTCGATTCCGCTTCGGAATCCCTGCAAGAGAAACTGCAGCCCTGGATCGCAAAACTGGATTTGCCCAGCCCCCCGGACCGCATCACCCTGGTCACCTGCCTCCGCTGGTTGGGCAAGGTATTCAATCCGGTCAGCTTCTATCTTCTGGAAACAGAGGCGGAAGGCCTGGTCGGCCTGATCGCCGAGGTCAACAACACCTTTGGCGACCGACACCTGTACGCGGTTCCTTTAGAAAAAGAATCCGGGATCCATCAACAGAATCACGTCAAAGAATTCCATGTCTCCCCCTTCAACGACCTGACCGGCAGCTATCGCTTTACGGTTCGGCAGCAGGGAGACGAACTCTACATCGGGGTGGATCTGTATCGAAAAGGAGCTAAAATCCTCGAAGCCTGGATCGAGGGTACCGGAAAGCCCTTTACCGCGGGCACTGTGTGGAAAAACCAGCTTCGTCACCCCCTGCGACCCTGGCTGACCTTTCCCCGCATCATTTGGCAGGCGATTTTTCTTAAATTCAAACATAAATTGCCTATACACAAGCGAATCAAACCCGACCACCCCCACACCATTCGCCGCGCCCCATGATTCGTAAACGCATTGCCGCTCTTCCTCTTGTCTTTGGCCTCCTCTCCATCCTCCTGTTTGCCCTGAGTGTATGGATCATGAACACAAGTGGAAGCTGGCAGCGCATCCTCATGCTGGGGATTCCCGCGGTGACCGGCTCCATCACCTCCCTGATTCTGGGTATTTCCATTCTGCGGAAAAAACCGGAAGGAGGAACCTACGGCCTGGCCATGGCCGGCAGCATCACCGGTGGCACCTCGCTGGTGTTCTGGGTGGTGATGATTCCCATGCTCTTGGTGTTCACCCTGCCCGCGCGTCAACTGGAACCGGAGGATCCCCAGTTGGCGCAAAGCTGCGCCCAAATGAGAATCTGGGTCCGCCACATCAAAACCTTTCACCGGGAGCACGGCCGGCTGCCGGTGAGATTGGATGAGCTGGTGGACAAAGGCTACGCCCGCGATCACCTGCTCTACGACCCCCGACAACGCCGCCGCGACGCCCCCAGTTACCGACTGATGGTGCGCGAAATGCCCCCCGAAACCGAATGGGCCACCACCCCCCTGCTCGAAGGCCGCATCCCCAATCCCCGCGACGGCACCCGCCTAATCGTCTACGCCGACGAAACCTGCGGCACCATCGGCCACTAAACATCCGGAACTATGGACAAAAAACGTAGTTCCCTTCGTAGCTTCGCTTCTTGGATGAGCCTGACTGAGCTTCATCTGCGTGGTGTGAAGAACGATCCTTATTTTTCCAACGCCCGGAGAACGGCTTTGTCGGCACCGGTCATTCGCATCCACCATACCAACACATACCCGCCACCCAGGCAGATGAACGTAAATCCTCTTTCTGCCAGGGTACCGGGCAGATACAAAAACAGGCCTACATGAAAGACCATGAATCCGGTAAAAAGAAACAGAACCAGGACGCAAAGGCCCAAGAGGGTTATCACGGAATTTCGGGCGGCCTGAACCGCTTTCACGTGCAGAAAGGTTGCTTGGATGCGAAGGGGGCGGGTAAATTTTGGCCGCTGACCCATTAATAGTCGATACAACAGTAGCCACGCCACCATGGTTTTAGAACTCTTCATCTGTACCTTATGTTGAGGAGGGCGGGAGACGCGACTTAATAAACAGTACACTATTCACCCCTCCCCCGCTATGGGGTCTAACCCTGCTTTGCTGAATTAATAGCATCTCCCTTGTGGATTCAGGTTGAAATCAAGGGAGATGTGCTTATCTGAAATAGATATGGTTTTTTTATCTTCCTTCTTTCAGTATTTCAAAATCCTGATGTCGCACTGGTTGCGGTATCAGAAGGAACAGTATCCTCTATGGAAAGCCCTGCCGTTGGCCGGGGCCATGAGCTATTCCGCGGTGCGCTTTTCCGCGTTAGTGGCGAATCGAACCCCGCCCTCCATCTGGGTCTTTCTGGTGGGGTTTATTCTACTGCTGCTGCTTCGACTGCAGCGGTGCATCGTGGAAGATGTGAGCAGCTACTATCCGGGCCACCAGCAACTTCGTCCCCATCGGCCTCCCTCCCGGGGATTGGCGACGCCCAATGAACTTCGGGCTCTGTTTGCGGCCTGCTTACCCCTGCAGATCCTGCTTTGCTTTTTTCTGGATGAAGCCCTGCTCAAACCTTTGTTTTTTGTTACGGTCTATCTGATGATCCTCACCTTCGGCGTAGGCCCTCTACGCTGGAACGCAACCAAACCATGGCCCTTCCTGATCCTTCACCGGAGCGCCGCTCCATTGACCCTGTTCCTGGTGGCAGCCTGCGAGTGGATTCCCCGCCAGGGGACACCTCCCTGGAGTATCATTTTACTACTCCTGATCAGTTTCGCGATTAGCTTCGTGCACGATATCGGACATCACTTCGATCTCTCCCGCCACCACTATCCGGACGTCCGTAGTTTCGCCCCGGTGTGGGGAAGTCGGCGCAGTGTCCTCATCTGGTGGATGCTGATCAATGCCACCGCCATCCTTTCCGCGCTGGCCCGCTGGCGGCTGGGCTCCTCCGAGCAGGGTCTGTTCATTCTGCTCAGCGGTGTGATGATCACCGGAGCTTTCGCCTACCAGTACGCAGCAAAACCGGAACAAATCGTGGACCGGCGCTTCGAAATTCTTTCCGTTCTATGGTCTGTATCCATGTTTC
>JAGYLC010000096.1 GCA_018401235.1 Kiritimatiellia bacterium | reverse complement strand
GGGGGAGCGTTTGTATTCCGGGTTCCGGGTCTTGAAATGGCAGCCGTGGTCGCTGATGTATACCAGCAGGGTGTTGTCGGCCAGCCCGGTCGACTCCAGATGATCCATAGTACGACCGAGGGCCTCGTCGAGTCGTTTGATCATGCCGCAGTAGCCCGGCCAGTGCTGAGCCGCACTGCCGCCGAGGGCTTGCAAATCGGGCGGAAGCGGCGCATAGCGGTACAGATCCTCATATCCATGAGGAGGAGGGTAGGAGTCATCGGTATTCTGATGATGAGGCTCCAGATAGGAATGAAAACAGAGAAACGGTTCGCGATCCTCTGCACGTTGGGTGAGATAGTCGAGCATGGCGTCGGTCTGGGCATCCACCCGGTAACCCGGCAACCGAACTTCTCTGTCTTCATTGTCCCACAGAACGGCGGAATAGGGTCCGCTCACCAGCTCCACGCAGTTGGCACCCAGCCATTCCCGGTATCCGCCGCGATTTTCCCGCGGAACCGCTCCGTCTCCCGTGCCCTCGGATAGATGCCATTTTCCGAAGTAGGCGGTGCGGTAACCCGCGCGGTTGAATTCCTCCGCAAGTTTCGGCGCCTCCGGCTTAAGTCCCGGACCGTTTTTCCACACCCCGGTGGTGGTGGCGTACTGGCCGGTTTGTATACAACTCCTCGCGGGACCGCACACGGGTTGGGGAGTCACCGCGTGCTTGAAAAAAGTTCCCTGACGCGCCAGCCTATCAAAATTCGGGGTCAGACCCGCCGGATACCCGTTCAAGCCTAGGGTGTCCCAGCGCTGTTGATCGACGAAAAATACCAGGATATTGGGCGAAGAGCTGGATAAAGTAGGGAGCAGTGTAGCTGAAGTAGGATTCATACGGGTAATTAGGCTGAAAATGCATGCATAGTCAAGATGAAGAACCCGTGCTATAGAGGTTCGAGTTTACTAAGACCCCCGAAGGGGGCTGTGAGCAGGGCTCCGGCGCAGATGAGAAGTCCCAGCCACTGAGCCCAGTGGCCGGTGGATGGGGGGGACACGCCGAGTTCTATTTCGTGTCGACCCCGGGGAAGCAGGAGTCCGGTGAACAAGTGGTCGGTGCGGAGGAGGGGCTGAGGAATTCCGTTTACGGTTGCCCGGAGCTTGGATTGGTGGCGGTCGGCGATGCGGAGGAAGGCTTGGGGAGCATCCACCTTTAGATTGAGCAAAAATCCCTGGTGATCCTGCAGGATCCCCACAATTTCGCCGGGTGAGCCCTCTTGCACCCCGGGTTGGATGTCAGCTTGAACTTGCGCGATTTCCAGAGGGGGTTCGCCCGCGACCACCGACTCCAAATAGGTCTCCGAAGTGGTGGGTGCCCAGGCGGACAACAGTTTAAAGCGTTCGGAGGGGAGTCGCATTTCCAGTACCACCTGCTGACCCGCGGTGTGAGGATGAATGCGCAGTCCGCCCTGTGGGTCTTCTGCCAGATCGTAGGCATACACCGCCGGAAGGAGTCGGGCCAGATCCGGATTTCGGTGAATCACTTCTTTCATCTCCCGGGTTGCCAGGACGAATTTGACCCCGAATTCCTGCCAGACCCGAAGCCGGTCCTCTCCGATAGCCTCGAAATAGGCCTGGTAGTCGCTGTGCAAGCGGGGAGAGGCGGTGGTGTCGGCAAAAGGAATGTGGTGGGCAGGAAAGAGCTGGGTGAGGTAAAAGTTGTACAGACCCGTATCGTCCAGCACCGCCACCCGCTCGGATTCAAGGTTCTGTTTAAGGAAATCCACCAGGGCATTCGATTTTAGAAATCGGGTGTCCGCGGGCTGGAGATAGTGTCGGCCCAGCAATAGGCCGTCCAGCGCCAGTAAGCCCACCAAAGCGAAGGGCACTCCCCTTCGGAGAACGGGGTGGCGGGAAAGGAGAACCAGCCCTCCGAGGGCGGTGGCGAGTAGGCCGAGATGCAGCAGACTGTGCTGTCGGTTACGCAGGATATCCCCAGCCTGGCCTTCCCAGATACCGCCAGTAAGGTGCGCGAGTTGGCCCGGATCCGATGGCTGGGTGAAGAGGCTGGCCAACACGGAGATTCCAGAGAGAACAATGAGTATCAGGCCCGCTTTTTTTCGAAGGCCCGAAGAGAGGTCATTCTCAAGAAGGGTTTGCAACCCGTAAGCGGAAAGGATGCCCACCGTGAGTTGAAACACCTGCAGAAATTTATTGGGATTGCGGATGGAGGACACCAGGGGGAGCTGAAAAAATAGTCGGTAGATTGGCGTGTAGTGACCGCAGGCGAGGATGAAGCTCACCCCAAGCGCAAGCGACCAAAACAGGCGTTGTTTTTTTCGGGTTCCCCGCCAGGCGATTATACAGAGGGCCAGGGGGAGGATGCCGAGGTATTGACTTTCGAGTTTGAAATTGGGAAATCCCTGTTGTTGCTCCGCCCACTCGGGAGACTGCCCCATTTCGCCGTGGTAGGGGACCTCCGCATGAAACGACATCCACCCCCAATATCCAGGGGCAATCAGGTCCAGGGATTCCCGCGGCGGCCAACTCCATTGAGTGGCGAACTCCCATTTTTCCTCGGGGCTTCCTTCCTGCAGCACCGCTACATTTCGAAGCTGGGTTTCCATGGAGGTGTGATAGGACTCCCACACGAACAAGCTGGCGACGGCCAGCATGGGCAGGCTGAGTCGGACGACCGTTTTGAAGCGTCGGGGAATACCGCATAAATAATACGCGCCCAACAGAAAACCGAAAAACAGGGCCAGATCGGCCTGATGCATAAACATCCACCCCAGCGAACCTCCGCTGAGAATGGACCAGCGGATAGAGCGTGTTTGCAGCGTTTGTTCCAGGCAGTAGAGAGATGCGGAGGCGAAAAGCAGCACTCCGTATTTTTCCAGGTGACCCGGATAAATCAGGGTGAGGTTGCTTCCCAGCCAGAATGCGGTCAGGGATCCGAACAGGCAGGGCAACCAATCAAAGCCCCGCAGACGCAGAAAGCCGATCAGAAAAGCGGAGGCCAGGAGCAGATTGATGCCGTAGATCCACGCCATATAAGTGTCTACGGGGAGCAGGGCCAGAGTCAGGTTGGTCCAGGTCGGCGGCATATGTCCGGCCCGACCCAGCAGGGGGAAGCCCCGTTGAAAGCCTGAAAACAACGATTCGGGCATTTCCGCTTTGTACATCGACATCAGCCCGTAATTGTAGTCGGTGGAATGAATCACCTGATCTGCCGGCCAGACCACTCGGAACATCAGCAGGGTATAGATGATCAGAAACACGGCCGTGAGCAGGGCGGGGGAACGGAATCGGGATGGAGTTGGCATGCGTTTCTCCTAGACCTTGAGGCTGGAAACGTCAATGGTGTGTGACCATGAGCTTGAGTCCCGCCCCCATCGCCCTGTTTGTGTTTCATCGTCCCCGACATACCCGGCGGACGCTGGAGGCGCTTGCCCGCAATACATCGGCAAAAAGTTCCCGATCGATCCGGGAAGGGGTGGATGCGATGTTGGCCCGCTGGGATCGGGTAATCGTGCTGGAGGACGATCTGCCTGACCACTGACGCGACTCCGCCGCCCCTGACCCCTGACCCATGACGCGGCTCCGCCGCCCCTGACCCCTGACAGTGGTGGCTTACACAGGAGGTTGGAACATGAAGATCGGTATTAATTTCCTGGTTCCCTTATTTTCGATCCAACTCCCCACCAATTTTGATTGAACTCCCTGGAATCCATCGTATGAGTCGGGTTCTAATTTAACTCCAAGGAAATTTATGAATAGAATACACAATTTTAGCGCCGGACCCGCCATTCTCCCCACCGAAGTTCTGCAGGAAGCGCAAGCGGAACTGCTGAATTATCAGGGCTCGGGAATGTCGATTATGGAAATGAGCCATCGGGGGAAACACTATGATGCAGTGCATCAGGAGGCCTTGGCTAATTTCCGGGAATTGCTCTCGGTTCCGGACGACTACGGGATTCTGCTGATGCAGGGAGGGGCGACCAGCCAATTTTCGCTGGTGCCGATGAATCTGCGGTTGGAAGGGCGGGTTGCGGACTACATCAACTCCGGTTCCTGGAGCAAGAAGGCGATCAAAGAGGCGAAAATACTGGGCAACGTGAATGTGGCGGCGGACTGCGGATCGGAAATTCCCACCCGCCAAGCCCGTCAGGAAGAGTTGAAGTTGAGTGATAACGCCGCCTATCTGCACTGCTGTTCGAACGAAACGATTTCCGGGGCGCAAATCAAGCAGTTCCCAAAAAGTAATGCGCCACTGGTCGCGGATATGTCCTCGGACATTCTCTCCCGCAGACTGACCATTTCCGATTTTGGGCTGATTTATGCCGGGGCACAGAAGAATCTCGGTCCGGCCGGGGTGACCCTGGTCATTGTCCGCAAGGATCTGGCGGCCGGGGTATCGGAATCGGTTCCGGAGATGTTCCGCTATCAGACGCATCTCGAAAATGATTCGCTGTATAATACTCCCCCCACCTTCGGAGTGTATCTGCTGTGTTTGGTTACCCGCTGGTTGAAGGCAAAAGGCGGAGTGGACGCCATGGAAGCCCTCAACGATCGCAAGGCCAACAAGCTTTATACAGCCATTGACGGAAGTGAGTTCTACACCGGTACCGCTGTTCCCGAATTCCGCTCCACCATGAATGTGACTTTCCGTCTGCCGACGGAAGAATTGGAGAAACAGTTTATTGCCGAAGCGGGCAAAAAGGACATGGACGGGTTGAAAGGACATCGTTCCGTGGGCGGAATCCGGGCCTCCATCTACAACGCCTTCCCTGAAGAAGGGGTGGACGCTCTGGTGGCCTTTATGAAGGAATTCGAGCAAACGAACGGATAAGCGCATTTCCACATTGCATTTTGTCGTTTTTTTCGATTAAGACCCCCATTCGCTTTACTACGCTCCCGTAGCTCAACTGGATAGAGTGTCGGCCTCCGAAGCCGAAGGTTGCAGGTTCGAACCCCGCCGGGAGCACCATTTTTACGTTAGGAGGCTCTCCACATGGAAGCCACTGGTTTTGACGCCTTGCGCAGCGATTTGCGCAAAAACGACCAAATGCGTCCGGTCACGATTCAGAAACATATCGCACCCGCCGCGGCGGGTTCCTGTCTCATCTCCTTCGGCAACACCCAGGTGATCTGCGCGGTGGGTATTGAAGACAAAGTACCGCCGTGGATGCGCTTTCAAAAGGTGCCCGGCGGATGGCTAAACGCGGAATACAGCATGCTGCCTTATTCCACGGATGAACGATCCAAGCGGCCGGGCGCGAGTCCCAACGGACGCAGCATGGAAATTCAGCGGCTGATAGGACGCTCCCTGCGGGCCTCGGTTGATTTACTCAAATTGGGTGCGCGCACCATCACCATCGACTGCGACGTGTTGCGGGCCGACGGAGGCACCCGCACCGCCTCCATCACCGGCGCCTATGTGGCGCTGGTGCTGGCGATTCGAAAACTCCAGGAAACCGGTAAGCTCAAAAAAGACCCGCTGGCCGAACAAGTGGCCGCCATCAGCGTGGGACTGGTCAAAGGCGTTCCTATGCTTGATCTCTGCTACGAAGAGGATTTTGCGGCTTCCACCGATGCCAACACGGTCATGACCTCGGGCGGAAAGTTTATCGAGGTGCAAAGCACCGCTGAAGACGGGGCCTACAGCCGGGCTGAACTCAATGCCCTGCTGGATCTGGCCGAAAAAGGGAATCGCGAACTGATGAAGATTCAGTTGGACGCGCTTTCCGGTGACTGATTGCTTCGATGCATATGCTTCACGGAACCGGAAGCAGGCGAATAAGGGAGCTGCCGTCACCTTCAAGGATCACGTATACACGATCAGACCCCGAATCTCTTTTTCAGTCAGGGTGTTTTCGAACGCCTGCATGCCCATATCCGGAATTCCCTCTCGGATAATTTTGGCCACTTCTTCGTCACTTTCCCCGTATTTCCAGGTACCGTCCACCAGCGAACCCCCAAGCCCGCCTTCCCCCTGCTTACCATGACAGACGGCGCAGTGTTGCTCATACACCCGATCCATTCGGGCATCGACAGTGAACGGAATCAGAAAAAGAAGCAGGCTTGAACGAACTTTCATAAGGAAATTTCCGGATTGGAGTTGTCAAGACGGATGCACACCGAATTAATGCAGTAACGGAGACCGGTGGGGCGGGGACCATCCTCGAAGACATGGCCGAGGTGGGCGCCGCAGCAGGCGCAACGGACTTCGGTTCGTTTATATCCAAGGAGGAAATCGTCGATTTCCTCCATTGCGGAATCGGAAACCGGTTCGAAGTAGCTGGGCCAGCCGCAGCCGGAGTGGAACTTGGCGTCGGAACGGAACAGGGGGGCGTCGCAACAGACGCAGTGATAGAGCCCCTCGTCTTCGGTATCCGTATACTCGCCGGAATAGGGGCGTTCGGTTCCTCTTTCTACACAGACCCTGAATTGCTCGGGAGTCAGTTTCTGTTTCCAATAGGAACGGCTCTCGCCGTTCGTGGGGTCAATGCGTGGAAAAACACTTTGGGTACGTACATTCGGGTTTCGGCGGGGAGGTGGGGGGCCAGAGTGTCGAAGGAACGTCCGTGGGTGCGGACGTGGCGGAGGCGGTGGTTGAACAACTGCGGGTTGCGGAGGAGGAGGGGGAGGGGGAAGTGACTGCACCGAATCCCGGGCGACGTCAAAATAATCGAGGCGTTGGCTCAGCCAGTGCACGTAGGGGGCGAACCGAGGCTCGCGGGCCAATTGGTCATAGGCCAGATGTGCAAAGGGGGCGAGGCGGGCCAGATCCTCGACGCTGCCCTGTTCCAAGGTCTGCACAATTAGTCGCATAGCGGGGCCCAGTTGTTCGACGGGAGGAAGGGTTATCGGTAATTCAAACCGTTTCTCCGGTAAAGAACGGAGTAGATGTGCTGCTGATGTTCCAGGATCAGTCGCAGGTCGGCGGAGAAGGGGTGCTCGTTGACTGCGGAAACCGCCAGGCAGAGCATGAGCAGGTTCACGGCGGCGATGAGGGGATAGGCACCGAGAAGGCCATACGGTTGGATATCTCTTTGAGTTCGACTGAGGCTATAGACCGTAAAACACAGGTGGTAGCTCCACGTAAAACCCAACAAGACGGGTAGCGCAAATGACCAACGGGCAGGATCCCACCAGAGTTGGGCCACCACGTGGGCAAACAGGACCAACAAACAATAAAAGGGGATGAAATAGGGGGCCAGCGAGATCCAAAGCGTGGTGCGGGCCACCTTTACACTGCCCCCGTCCCGATGAAAACTCAGCTGACCCGCGGGCACTCCGGTCAACCAGGCCGCGAGCAGGTGGGTAAGCTCATGCGCGAGGATATAGGATTTCACTGGACGGGTGATCAAGAGGAAGACGACCAACCAACCAAAAGCGCCCATGGAGAAGCGGGTAAGCAGGGCGCGTCCGGTATCGTCGATTTGAAGATCCACCAGTAACTGGTAGAGAGCCAGGCCCAAAGCCAGCAACGAGGGCAAAAGTAGCAAACCGAGGAGGCTGTAGGCGAATTTTTTTAACATTTCATGAGTAGTAGGAGATTGACAAATGGGATTTTTTTTGTATTAAACAATATCTTTTATGACTTTACGCAAGTGAAGAGGAAGCGATATCCCAACTCAAGAGATTTAATTATGCCCCAAATCAAAAGTGCCAAGAAGCGTCTTAAGCAAAATGAAGCCGCACAAAAACGTAATTCCGCCAAGAAAAGTCGGATGCGTACCACCCGTCGTAAATTTCACGAAGCTGTAGAAGCCGGTGAACTGGAAGCCGCCAAAACAGCCTATGCTGATTTCTGCTCATCATTGGATAAAGCCGTAAAGCACAAAATCATCAAGCGCAACACCGCTGTACGCAGCAAACACCGCGGCGCGGAAAAACTGCGGGCGATGGGCGAATAGTCATTTGATGTTGGCCTTTCCGCCCCGAGCGTGTGTCGCGCTTTTCTTGTATTTGACGGGGGAGACCAGATGGTCGACTCCGGCATCGATGAGAAAATGATCTTTCAGGGCCTCCCGGCCCAGTAACATGCGGTGAAGCATCGCGCGGCGGCTGCTGAGGGTGATGTGAATGTCTTTTTCGATCCCCGCCAGTTGGATGCGGGTTTTGACCACGAAGCGTTTCTGGGTTTGACCATTGCTGCTGCGCACCTTAGATTCCCGGAGGATTTCCGCTTCCACGGTTTTGACCCGATCGGTTTTTCGCAGTTGATGCACATCGAAGCGGATTCGCCGGTCGTCCAGGCGTTCGATGTTTTCCACATCCAGCGAACTGCTCCGGGCACCGGTGTCGATTTTCGCTTTGAGATGCAGTCCCCACTCGGGGAGATCGATCCACTCCCGCCAACCAATTTGAACTTTTTCAGGTGCAGGTTCGCTCATGGGGATTCTTCCCGAACCCCGACGATGTGGACGTTGGTGGCGAGATCCTCCCGCATCCGGACTTCCAGACTGTCTTCATGCTGCCGGTCATGGGCTTTTTCGAGTTTGCTAATGTCTTTTTGAGGCACTTTGGCGATGTGGACCACCGGATCGCCTGGAGAAACCGCCGGCATGGTGCTCATACCAATGACCACCCCGGAGTGGGGGGAATAGATCAACTCCGTTTCCAAGCCCAGCAAACCCGCGTTGGTGGCGATCAATTGATTCTCCTCCACAAATTCGCCGGGGGCGACGTGAAACTGTAGAAATCCACCCGCACCCGCCCGCACCCATTGGGTGGAGTTTACCACCCAGGGCTCCGGGCATTCAATGGGAGCCTGGTCGGTCATGCCCAAATGGGCCAGACAGTTCCGGATGCCCCGCAGGGCGGTTTCCAGGTAGAGGCTCTCCACTTTCCAGACTTCCCCCGCCTCCAGGATGATGGTGGGGCAGCCCAGTTCGGTCGCACATTTTCGAAAGGAGCCGGCTGGCCCCTCCTGATCCACAATGAGTTCGCAGCCAAAGGCTTTCGCCAAATCCCGGCAACCGGGATTTTCCATGTTCGCCCGGACGTTGGGAAAGTTGGTCCGCCGGACCGCAGCGGTATGCAGGTCGATGCCGAAGTCGCAGCGGGCGATGATTTCGGTGGTCAACAAATTCGCCAGCCGGGAAGTGATGCTGCCGGTAACGGACCCGGGGAAGGCGCGGTTTAAATCGCGTCGGTCCGGCATATAACGGGAGTGGCGCTCGAATCCGATGATATTAACCACCGGCAACAAAATCAGTGCCCCTTTTGTAAGGGTAAAACCGGGATTATTGATCAATTCGCGGATGGTGCCGGTGCCGTTGATCTCGTCTCCGTGCACGGCTGAGGAGATGAACCCCACCGGACCCGGTTCTTTCGCCCGCCACACCAACAGGGGAAGCCGCACGGATAATCCGGTATAACTTTCGCCCACTTCCAGGCGTATTCGTTTTTTACTTCCCGCTTTGACCGGGGTGTCGCCCCACAACTCGATAGGGGGCTTTTCCATCGGTTTCAATGAGAAATCCCCTCGCGCGCGGCATCAATTTGTTCATCGGAGAGCGTTTGGATGCGGGCTTTCCGTTTTTTGATTTTGGGAGTCACAAGTTGTTTCATCGACTCGCTTTTACCGTAGCAAAGTAATTCGTCCCCGGCCTCGATCACCCGGGAATTTTTGGGATTGGAAATCACCGAGGTGCCGCGTTTCAGGGTCAACACCACGATGTCCTTGTTGCGAAGGTCGGTGCCTTCAATGGTCTTGCCCACAAAGATGGACCCTTCAGGGATGGAAATTTCCGACACGTTATAGCCCCGACTGACGGTTAGTTTCTGTCGAATATCCAGATCGGGCATGCTCACCTGATCC
>JAGYLC010000095.1 GCA_018401235.1 Kiritimatiellia bacterium | reverse complement strand
GCTAGTTGGGAGAGGACCAGATAGTCACGTCCCTGATTATCCAACACGCCCGATTTCATTTCGTCGGCAAAGGAGTGACCGTCCCATCCGGATAGGTTGGCGTCTCCAGCCAGCTCGAGGGTGGTGGCGGCGAGATCGACGTTGTAGAGGAGGCGATCATTCTGCTCCCCGGCCATGGAATCGGTGACTCCCGGCCAGCGCATAATCATCGGAACGCGGTGGGTAATATTGTCGGCGGTTTGATGGTCGCCGTACACCCAGAGCTCTCCCAGATTTTCCCCGTGATCGCCGGATACAATGATGGCGGTATCTTCATAAAGCCCAAGATCCTTGAGTTTTTGAATGATTTCCCCGACATGTTTATCCGCATAAGCGACGCCCATGTCATAACCGTCGAACATCTTGCGCGCCTCCTTGCTATCCGATATTTGAGTGGGTTGTAGATCCAGAATAGTAGAGTTTTTCCCCAGAATTTCTTCATTCTTGTACATCCAGTCGGGTGCTGGAACAAAATCATTGACCTCCTGAGCGGAATGGGGACCGGGTTTCTGCCAGTGAGCCTGGCGGACGTCTTCGGTGTACCAGTCGGGGATCGGGTCGTGCTTAAACGGGTTTCCGAACTCCTTTGGGGTGCGGTAGGGTGTGTGTGGATCCCACACATTCACCCACATAAAGAAAGGTTTGTCACTTTTGCCTTTCCGATCCAACCAGTCATTGACTTGGGGAGCAATGACATTGGCGGTTTCCTGGCCACCTCCTCCTGTATTATGGATTTCCATAAAACCGGCGTACCAATGCCAGGCGCCGTGTCGTTCGGCAAAAGGAGAAAAGGCGACGGTATGATATCCGTTTCCTTTAAACTGACTGGCCCAGTTATCCCGGGTCCAGTTATCACTGAATCCCCGTTCGCGCCCGTAGGGAAACATCACGCTGCGGGCTCCACCGTGGTTCACCACCCCGGTATGGATGCCAAAACTTCCGGTGGTCATGGCGGTGCGACTGGGGAGACAGGGAGCGTCCGGGGTGTAGCAGTTGTTGAAACGCAGACTTTCTTTTGCCAGCGCGTCGATGTTCGGGCTAGTGTTGCGATGGTAGCCATAGCATCCCAGGTGGTCGGGTCTAAGGGAGTCGATATCGATATACAAAATATTCATTGTGATCCTTGTTTAGTGTTTAGTGCGTGGAAAAGAGTGCGGGCGTGGCGAGAGGGGCCAAGGTTTCGCGTATCCGCTCAACCTCTCTCTCCGCGCGCGGGGTTTGGCGTTGGGCGATGGCGAGAATGCCCTGAAGGTGTTCTTGGTCGAGAAGGGGTATGGCGAAACGTCGAATACCGGATTCGTTGAAGTCGACATCCAGCGCGAAAGCTTGCTCCCGGGCGCGGAGAATTCGGGCGTTTCGCTGTGCCGCGGTCAACTGAACTTTTTCCCCCTCTTCCCACACCCACACTCGTGGAGGAGGAGGATGGCCGGGGATAAAAGCAAAAAAGAGTGCCGCGGTCGAATCCAATTCGGTCAGGCCCCGTTCAAATCCAATGCGGGCGGCCACCACGATTTCATCGGTTTCCGGGTCGGCACGGTCAATCAGTTTCACCCTGTTCGAATCGATGGAATAGAGTTCGGCGCAATGTCCGGTGCGTTCGGCCAGTTGGGGCAGTTGTTCCCGATAGGGGCGCAGAGAATCTGCTACCGGAGTCAAAGGGTGCAAAATTTTCAAAGCTTGCCAATGACGGGTGTCCGGATGTTGTCTCACGGCTCCCATTTTCTCCAAGGTGAGCAGGTAACGAAGGGTCGACGATTTTGGCCATCGGTTTCGAGCGGCCAAGCGCTCCAGGGAAAGCTGTCCGTCCACGGCCAATTGCTCCAAAAGCACAAGCCCCTTGGCCAAGGCCGGCGCGGGCATTTCTTTAAAAACTTGTTCCATATATAGAATTTAATATTATATATGGAATAATGTCAATCTGATATTCGACAAAACATTTTCTGTTCTTCTCTACTGCCTGTACGTACAACACGAGCATGACTCTATCGAATTCCCGCTCACACAATCCGGAAGATCCGCCGCCTGCAAAAGGTATACCCTGGCGGCGGTTGATCTTTTTCGGATTCAGTCTGTTGGTGACTCTGGTAGTGTTTCGTATCCTGTTCCAGCATATTCTGGCTTTTCTTTTTGATATTCTTGCTTTGGCTCCGTTGCTGTTGGTGGGTGCCTGGGCCTTGGTCTCAGGTGAAATGGCCGCGAGTCTGCCGGTCTCCGGGATTGGGGGCTTCGGTGCATATGAGGGCACCATGACTTTTGTGTTGGTGATGCTCAATTTTAGCACGGATCTTGCCGCAACCTTGGCCATTTCCCATCGCCTGTTCACGCAGGTATACGGATTACTTCAGGGAGTAGTCGGACTGTTGATCTTGATGTTGCCGATGTTTAATCGCGAGCCGCGGGTTATATCCGATCCCCCGCAACCACCTGCTTTCTGATCCGGTCCGCCTGTTTACGAATCTCGGTGAGTTGCTCCGGGGACTTGCGCTCGAGATTTTTTACTTGAAAGGTCATTCGCCGATTCGAGGAGAACGCATCGCGATGGCGATCGAGAAAATCCCAGTAGAGAGTGGTAAACGGGCAGGCCTGTTCGCCTACGGATTCCGAGGGCTTGTATCGGCAGTGCTTGCAATAATTGCTCATTTTATGGATATAGTTACCTGACGCGCAGTAGGGTTTGGTGCCCACGATTCCCCCGTCCCCGTATTGGCTCATACCCAGGGTATTGGGCAGGCTCACCCAGTCGATCGCATCCACGTACATGGCCATGTGCCAGGCGTGGAATTTATAGGGATGCACCCCCAGCAACAGTGAAAACTGACCCAGAACCATCAGACGGGGAATGTGATGCGACCACGCGTGCGCAATCACGGATTTCATGCAATCCTTCACGCAAGCCATGTCCGTTTCGCCATCCCAAAAGAACCCGGGAACATCCAGGTCATCACAATTCAGAGCATTCATCCCGGCATATTCCGGCATTTTCAGCCAGTAGATGCCGCGAATAAATTCCCGCCAGCCCAGAATTTGGCGCACGAAACCCTCCACGCTGTTCAGGGGGGCCTTGTTGTTCCGATAAGCGGAAACCGCTGCATCCACGCACCGTCGGGGATTGAGCAATTTCACATTGAGCACGGCGGACAATCGTGAATGGTACAGAAAAGCCTCGTCCGTCCACATGGCATCCTCGAAGCGTCCAAAATCACGCAAACGATGTTCGATGAAATCATCCAGTTGGGCTTCCGCCTGCCCGGCGGTGACGGGGAGGTCAAAGGCCTCCAGAGATCCCGAATGATCCGCGAAGCGTTTTTCCACCATGTCCAACACCTCCCGGGTCAGGTCATCCGGTTCAAAACGTACCGGAGGAGGAATCTGGGGCGGTCCCTCTTTGCCGAATTTCTCCCGATTGTCCGAGTCGAAATTCCATTCGCCCCCCTCCGGATCCCCCTCCTCCGTCATCAGAATGCTTTCGCGTTTGCGCAGGGTTCGATAAAAAAATTCCATCACCAACGATTTTTTACCTGTTGCATAATTGTCAAACTCACCGGTTTTCTGGTAAAAATGACGATCCTCCCTCCAGTCGACGTCGATGGATGATTTCCCGGCGAGGTCCTTGAGCATGGTCGTCACCCGAAAGTCGCCGGGTTGGACCAGGATCAGTTTTTGGGGACGCAGATGGTGGATGTCCGAACGGAGAATCTCCGCGAAGTTTCGGCCCCTGTCCCGGTGGGGGTCGGGGGTGAGTTCGTGATAGTGAACGGTTCGACCTTGTGCCCGCTGTTGATCCCGAAAGTGGCGCATGGCGGAAAAAAAGAAAGCCAGGCGCAATTTGTGGCACCAGACATGGGTGGCCTCCTCGGCGGTTTCGGCCATCCATAGATGGTCGCGGGCGGGATCAAAGTGGTCGAAGACCGCGGATGTCGCATCGAGTTGATCGCCGAGGATGAGGACAAGGTTTCGTATGGAATGGCTGCGGCTCATGTGAATGTATCCGCACCCCGCGGCAAAAATTACAGCCAGGAGTCGAGAAGTTGTTCGAGTTCGCCGAGAGATGCGATTTCGGCATCCGCCTCCAGGTCCCCGGGTTCCGGGTCGAATCGTTCGTAGGGAACGTGTTCCCGCAACCAAACAGCCCGCATTCCGGCCCGTTTCGCCCCCTGTACATCGGCCAACCAGTTATCGCCCACGTAGACCGCGTTTTCGGGTTGGATGCGCATGGCGTCGAGGAGTGCGGCATAGGCTTGCGGATGCGGTTTGGCGAATCCCACATCCCCGGACACAACCACCGCGTCGAAGAGATCGTGCACTCCCAATTTTTTAAGAGAGGTTATGATGCTGACGCTGCAGGGGTAGTTGGAGAGGAATCCCAGCCGGTAGTGTTGTTTGAGGCGATTGAGAAGGTCCACTACCTCCGGAGCGAGCTGAACCGATTCCCAAAAAGCCTGCTGTCGGGCACTCATCAGCTTTTGGGTGAGGATGCCGTCGGCATCGTCGGACACCAGTTCCACAATCTCCCGGCAGACATCCGCAAAGACGTTTTCCACCCCTCCGCTGTGGTAGGGGCGCATGATTTGCGACATGCGGACGGCGGTTAATTTTTCTTCATCGACTGAAAATCCGGCTTCCGCGAGCACCCGGGTCATGGCCTCTGCCTGCGCGGCCTGTTGATCCGGCCCGAACGCGATCAGGGTGTTTCCATAATCGAAAAGGACGGCGGAGACAGGTGCCATTTCGTTTTCAGGCCGTCGGAGATTGATAGAGTGCTTTGCCCACAAAAAAGGGACCGAGTTTTTCGATGTAGGTGGAGGTTTGCACGGTACCGCGCATGGTTTCCACGATTTTGCTGAGCGAACGCAATTCCGCTCCCACCAGCGCCACCGCGAAATCATTGTCGGCCCGGTCCATGCCAAAGCAGCTCAGACGGATGTCGTGTGCGTGTCCGGCCTCTCCCCACGCCCGCCCGATGGTGCCGTGTTCCCCCAGGATTTTCATTTTATCCCGCTTGCCGAGTTTGGCGAATTCCCCGGTTCGGCGGAGGGGATACCAGACGGCCCAGGGCCACTCGGGGGAGAGTGCCCGGCTGCGCGGACGATGGATCAGGGTGTGTTCCAGATCGCTCTCGTACCCGATACTGTAACTGCGGGCGAACAGGGTGCCGTCCGGGACCGGGGTTAAGTCCGCCCAGGGGGATGCGCGAAGGTCGGGCGCGGTGGTGGAGACGAAAAAATCCGGGTCGGTGTGCATCAACAGCAGTCCGAGGCCCCAGGGGTTTGCGACATCCTGATAGATTACCGCGTCCCAGCCGGTTTGTTGAATGAACGCTATGCAGGGCTGTGGATCTCTACAATCCGTAAACACCAGCAATTGCATGTAGAGACGGTGATCCGATGTCAGGTCCTTACCTTCAGGACTGCGGCCATGCTCCAAGACATCGGGGACGACAGGTACGGGCTCGGCGGGAGACGTGGACATAATAGCAAAGGGGGATTGGATCGGTCAGCTTCCGGGACGACTGATCTTGATGATTTTCGAGCCGCTTCCCGTCGAACTCGGGCGCCTCATCGCTCCGGACTGGGTTTTGGTAGCCTTGGGTTTGTCACCGTCGCCGCTACTGCTGACCAGTTTGGCGGTTTTGGAACGGGGTTCCTGGTCGGCGGAGGCTGCGGGCCGTTCATTGCGAACACTTTCGGTGTTTTTCACGATTTCCCGCAGGATGGTTTTGTAGCCCTTGCCTCCGCTCATCTCATCCTGTACCGAATTTATGGTGGTATTCGTACCGGGAGATTTTTTATCATCGACGGTCAGAATACTGTTACCAAGACGAATTTTGTCCCCAGGTTTGATTTTGGCCATTTCAACCCGTTGGTGATTGAGGTAGGTCCCGTTTTTCGATTTCAGATCCTTGACATAGTATTCCCCGTCCCAAATGCGTATGCCACAATGCATGCGTGACGCTCGCTCGTCCAGGGTAATGATGTCCGCATCCGGGCTGCGTCCCACGGTAATGGGCCTATCCGTAAGCAGCAATTCCGTTTGATTCCCATCGGGGTCGGTGTAGCGAATTCTTAGTTGGGTGGGAGGGGTACTTTCACTCATACGATCTCTCAGGTTGTATACAAACTCTAAAGTATTATCCTAACGGTCTTAATCAGGTCTTGGCAACTATCTTTCGCTATAAATGGAAATTTTCTTGGGTCCAGACGGCTAAATCCGTAGTTTTACGGAGATAAACATCCACAAGCGAAGTCGGTACGCTGGCCGAACCAATCAGAAGGGTTTTACAGCCCGCCGCACGTCCCGCCTCCAAATCCCGAGCCTGATCGCCAATCATCCAGGAGAGACGGGGATCGATATTCAGTTCCGCCGCCGCCGCTATGATCATGCCGGGACGTGGTTTGCGGCATTCACACTGGTCGGATTCCCGGTGGGGGCAATAGTGGATCGCCTGAAGGGTGGCACCCTCCGCCGCTAACAATTCCCTCATCCGTTCGTGAATCTCCTGCAGAGTCGGAAGGGTCAACCGCCCGATGGCGACCGCCTTCTGGTTGGTGACCACAGCGACAGGGAGGTCTCGTTCATTGAACAGCCGGATAGCTGCCGCGATACCGGGTTGGAGCTGAAAATCGCGTGGACGTGTAATATAGCGTTCTTCGGGAGGGGGAGGGCGGTTGATCACGCCGTCCCGATCCATGAAAATGCCCGCCCGGTCCGGCATTATGGTTGGCCCAACAGGGTGATTTCCGGATACAGCTTGCTGACCACATCTCTAATTTCGTCATAATGTGCGGTATTATTCAGATCCCCTGCCCTCTCGCCGGAAATCGCAATGTAGGCCCAGCGATGGGTGACGTTGCGGAGGATACGATCGACGGTCATCCACATCAGGCGCTCCAGGTGGTGCGGCGTTTCGCGATCCTGCCCCACAAACCAGTAGGCGTAATAGGTGTGGCGGGTGTAGGTTTCCGTAAGCTTGCGGCTCATGTGCAGCACCATCACTTGCAACGGCTCCCGTCCGGCGAGGGGGACCTCAATCACCTTATTCATTTCGATCACATTTCCCTGTCCGGTCATGCAGACTTCAGGGCGGTGAATGGAGTCCCGGTTTCGGCCGGATAACACCACGGAGGTGAATACCGTTTTGTAGGGTTCCCGGTTATGAAAATATTGTTTTTTCAGCATCACCGTGTCCTTCGGCAACACCATGTATTCCCCCCGGGACATGGTTTTCAGTTCCCCTCCGCAGGATTCCCCCCGCCAATTTGTGGGGCAGGTGCGGACGCCTTCCTCATCCGGTTCCACGTCCCGGGCCAGCCAGCTCCGGTCGCAGCCCGGGGTCTGGCAGAATAGAACATCGTGTCCGGTCCATTGGGTATCCAGCGTGTCGGGCAAGTATTCTTTGACTCCCGCCTGCTCGCTCACCGCCACATCGACCGTGAACAGTAACAATCCGCAGGTGATCGAAAACAGCACCAGCAGGGTAATAAAAGGTCGGGATCGGGGATATGCCGTGTTCATAAAGTGGTATTTATTGCGGGTTCGGGTTTGTGGGTGCGTTGCAATATCATGCTCAAACCGACCATGAGGGCAATGGCGAATCCGAAAACGATAAAGCCCGCATAATCGTGGGGAAGCCCGGTCGCGAGTTCGGTATTGATCGCTTCCGCCAGGATGGTGATACTGACGATGCGAAAAATATTCCCGGCCATCGCTAGCGGAATCGCGCAGAGAAACAGCACCCATTTGCGCCACAGACCCGGCAGGACCAGATAGCCGTAGATGGCGGTTAACGCCAACATTGCGGTGAGGGAGCGAATGCCGGAGCAGGGATCCGCCACATCCAGTTTCAAGCTGGCGGTGGCATTATAGGGAGGGCCGTATATCGCCGATCCAACCTGTTTCACATCCAGCCCGATCGATTGCAACACCGACACCGACACCCGGGTATTGACGATCCGAAGAGGAAAGGTGAGGTTTTCGAGAAAATTCAACGGCACCGCGAAAATCAGGAAACTACAAGGGAATATCAAGCGTTTGGCTACCTGCCAGCCAAATAGATAGTAGGGAATGGACCAGCAGAGTCCAATCAGGGAAAGGATGGATAAACGAGTCAATTCGCTTTTGACTCCCACATAATGGCCCAACAGAGACAGGCAGACGAAGGCTAAACCGATCATACTGCTTTTTTTAGGAGCACGAATAAGATGATCCCTTTGAATCCAGATCACATACAACGACGCGATGGGTACCAGAAAACCGTGGGAATAATCCCCGGAGCCCATCGAGATTCCCTGATCCCCCCAGCGGTTCACCAGCCATACCAAGGCGGATCTACCGGAAAGTTGAATGCTCCCCATGAAATGGAACATCACGAACCCAATGGTGATTAGGACAGATACCATACCCAGTCGATAAAAGTCACGCATCTCCAGTCGAATTAGGGGATAGCGTGGATTCCAGATACGTTTTAAATCCGAGGGAGTCATCGCACTACTGTGAACCAGAGTCGATTTTTGTCAAGCCGGGGAGTAACATTCCCTTTTTGATCAAGTAGTAACTGGAGGACAAACTGATGAGCAAAAACCCGATACCCAGTATGGTTTCCGCCTCAATTTCTTTCATATCCAGAATGATTACTTTACGTGCCACCGCGATTATCGCGACTAGAATAACCACCTCCACATGCAAGGCGTGTTGGGTTAGATAATTTTTGATGGTCTCCAGCAGTTCCAACCCGATCAGTACCATCATGAAAAAACCGAGAACTTCGAGTAAATCCGGCAAATTCAGGAAAAGATACGGGGGTTGAGTGACCTGCCTCCATAGCATGAAGGCCAGTTCAAGTACCGACAACCCCACCACCAACATCATTAAAAGAATTAACAACGTAATCACACCCGTTTCAAAACCGCGGACGGCTTTCAGGGAGCGGGAAGTTGAAGTGGTAGCAGCGGGGGTGGGTTCCGAGGAAGACATATGAGCAATTTTGTCCATAAAACCCGAGTTGACAAGTGTAAAGTGAGTATCATGCATTCACTCCTCCACGGGAGCGCAGCCCCGAATGGGTGTATGCGTGAAGCTGACTTTCCCCTTTATCTTCCGTGATGTGGGCCAAATGTTGCTGGGCCTCCGCGACACCCCGATTAAATTCATGTACTAATATTTTGCGTACGAAGTAATAGTGTGTTACGTATTGGGTCCTGATACGAAAACCTGCACTTCTTATGAGATCCAAACGTATTTTACGTGCCATCCGGAGGTTGATTCGTTCAACCAGTCAACATTCCCGTCAAATCGCCGATCAATACGGTGTGACGGTACCTCAGTTGCTGTGCCTGCAAATTGTGGTGGAGCATGATGGACTCTCTGCAGGAGAGGTGTCCCGCGAGATGGATTTGAGTCAAAGCACCTGCGTGGGCATTTTGGATCGTCTGGAAAAAAAGGGCTTGTTGCAACGGGAGCGTTCCCGAAAAGACCGGCGCATGGTCTTGTTACATTGCACCCCGGAAGGGAAAGCGATTTGTAAGCAGACCCCTACGCTGTTGCAGGATCGGCTGACCCGGGAATTAAATCGGTTGCCGGATTTAGAACAGGAGGGCATCGCAGCCGCCCTGGAACGTATTGTGGACATTATGAACCTACAGGGCGTAGATGCGGCCCCGATCTGGGATAACACGGAATCCCTGGATGATGATGCCGATTTTCACAGAGGGTAACACATATTGACTGATAAAAAAGATATATTCATTCGCGCACCCAAATTGGAAGACGGGGCGTCGGT
>JAGYLC010000094.1 GCA_018401235.1 Kiritimatiellia bacterium | reverse complement strand
GAATGGCTGGATGCAGGCGATCAGAACCGCTCCAATCCTCTCGATGCCGGGATGAGATTCTATCACATTGAGGTGGAACTTTTGAGTGAGGAGTGATGGGGGCACGACTCTCCGCAGTCGCTGAGCGGACGGCCACAGCCGACCGCTTGCGGATACGGAGATCCGCCCTCCCGTATGGTTGCCCGCATCATTTTTTACTCACATCCCCTTGACAGCTTCGCAGCTTTCAGTGTAGTTTATTAAAACGTTTGAAAGTTATTTCAGAAGACACCCATGCCCTCAAAATTTAGACTCGTATTTCTGTGGTTGACCGCGTTGTTGTTGTTTCCGGTTTGGGGAGATTCAACGGCATTTGAACATATCTGGCATACGCCAAGTGATGATTCAGAAGTACCCGAAAATATCACCATGCGGGACCCTCTTTTCCCGGGTGTGTCCACCACGGTAACCTTTTATCAGGGAGTTTGGAAAGGGGATGGATATCCGGGTGATCCCGCGGACCAGACGGGAGGAACCCTTTATTATCGTGTGGATGGAGGGAGCTGGCAAACCGAAGACCTCGGATTCCATGCAAATATTGCGGAAAACAGTGTTGACCATGTTCAATTCTGGAAAGCGGAACTCACCATGCCCGCGAATGTGGGCGCACAAATCGAGTATTATTTTTTCGTCACCTTTAATAACCGGGATGACACCTATCTTTTTGAAGGCGATGGCGAAAACAATCTGAAGTCACTGGTTGAAGCGGACGCCCGGGCTGAACCGTATTCTTTTACCGTGAGTCCGGTGAATCTGAGCGGAAATGCCGAGTTTGAGGTCGACGGACTGAACGCGGATTATCGGGTGCTGAATTTTTACATCGATGAAATTCAGGACGGGATGTTTCCCACGATTGACTTACTGGTGCGTCCCGGCGTGACGGTGACAGACGTTGAGATTTTCACAAACCTGAACAACCGGGACCGGGCGCATTTGGATTATAACAATGACGGGTATGAGGACGGAATCATTCCAGTGGATGGAAACACAATCACGGTCTCAGATACCGGTGCCTATTTTCAGGCCTACACAATGGAGCCGGACGGTCCCGGCACCTTCCGCCTGACCCTGCCCGTAAATAAAACCGGAGCCTATCGGCTGACGGCGCGTTTCCGCGAAAATGAAACGGATGCCTTGACCTGGCTGGGGGATCCCTATGATCCCGGCAGTCCTTATTCCATTCGCAATTTCTGGGAAATTAATCCCTATTACACGCATGATTTTAATGGGTCTCTTACGAATGCCTATGAACATCCCGACAACTACACCGCTGAAATGACCGCATTCCAGAACTTTGCTGCGGCAGCGGATGATCAGGGGGTTTACCTCATGCTGGACTTTCCCTTCAACCATACTTCCCCGGACGTGGTTTTGGGTCAGATGGGGGTGGAGCTGTTCGCTCCCGAAGGAAATCCGGATAATTGGCAACCTACCGATCAGATCGTGTCGTATGTTCCGCAATTATTTTATACAAACGGCGGGGAAGGAGTGCCCGCCTACTCGGCTCCCGCACAATCCACCTTCGGCCGGGCGGTTGCGCCTGACCGTAATGATTTCGGAAAATGGGTGGATGTCGTGGATGTGTTTTTCGGAAATTATTCGACCTTGGTGACGGGGTACCGCGATGCGGAAACCAGTCGTCAGATCGTTCGTAACGAGGACGACTTGATGTATTACGACAGCATGGGCGATGTCACCATCAATGTCTGGCGTTATTTTGGAGAGGTATTGCCGTATTGGATTGCTCAGTCCGGGCACCGGGGACACAATGAAGCGGATCCAAATTGGGATTTGGAGACTTTGCTGGCTGAAGATGTGAAAGGAATCGACGGACTCCGCAAAGATTTCGGGCAAGGACTTCCACCGCAGGCAATGGAATACATCATCGGCAGCACCCCCGGCGTGTCCCTGCAAGGAGTGGCTGGCGCCGCTACCGCCTGGTGTACAGCGAGGATTTTATCACGGGGGCCGCCGTTCCGGAATGGTTCCCGGCCGGGGACTGGGTGGTGGTGTCTGAGGACGGACCGATTCTCCTTGAAGACAGCGCGGAGGATCCCCCCAGCCGCGTGTACAAGATTCTCGTTGAACGGTTGTAAGTTCAAACTCAAAGCCTGAATAGACCTATGCCTACATCTACAAAACCTGCATTTTTACATCCGTTCTCTTTAACCATCACGATTTGTCTGTTGCTGGGCATTATTTTCTTTTGGCTGGAAAAGCAGAACGCGCCCGTTGAAGGTGAGCCCGTTAAGCCGAGTACCGCTCGGACAGATCCGACAGATCCGACAGATCCGACAAATCAGACAGTACGGGCAGATCCAACGGAAGCGCAAGAGGAGGCTCCTGCGGTGCGGCCCCCGCGTCCGGACATATTGGACGCGGTTCTGCGTCCGGATCATCGGGAAATTCCCGGGATGGTGGCGACGGAATGGCTCTATTATCGGAATACGTCTGGCGGGGCGGTACGCTTGGCCGGAACTTGGGACAGTTGGGAGGCCCGTCACCTGATGCAGGAGGTGGTACCGGGGTTGCACGCTTTTGATGTGAGCGGATTGAATGTGCCCTTTGGCCGTTATGAATTTAAATTCATCGTCGATGGCGAGTGGGAGGGGGGCGAAAACCGTTTGCTGCACCTGAATGAGGAGGGCTTGATTGAGCGTCCGCCGAACGTGATCGCGGAGGCTCTGATTGAATCGGAGCATTTGATCCGCATTCGCCTGAACGAAGTGCCGGAGGACCGGGAGGCGGTCGCGGTTGAAATGGAGCCGGATTACGGGGTGGATCGACTCGAATGGGCATTTCCTAAAGTCGATGAACATGTGGTGGGCTATCGCTTTGTTGAACACGATGTGGAATTCGTGTTTGCTGCTTCGGCTTACAACTTGCAACCCGCATCGGGTCGGGTGGTAAGTGTGGCGGGCAATTTCAACGGCTGGAATCCCGATGCGGATCACACGCAGATGCTCCGTCAGGATGAGAATGTGTGGACGGTTCGTATTCCGTATGCATACATTGACGGGAAGGTCACGGGAGAGCATGTTTTCTTCAAATTCATAGTGAACGGCGAGTGGATGAACCCGCCGGCCGATGCGCCCAATGCCATGCTGGAGCCGGGCACGCCACATATGAATTTAACCTTGCCCCGGGGGGGCAAAGGGCGTCCGGAACTGTTGATTCATACCCTGCGGGATATCGCGCTGAGCGACCCTCCTGGATTGGTGATAGAAGGTCTGCATGAACGTCGGATTCGGACCCGCCCGAGTCCGGATGCGATTCTCAACAGCTTTGTTTCAGAGAAGCCAATGGGGGTGACGCTGGACCGCGAGGCTGAGAAGACGCATTTTCGGATGTTTTCGCCGCGGGCGATTCAGGTGGATTTAGGTTTATTCGACGGGCCTTATCACCGCACGGCGGATGATGTGGCGGTGGAGCCCGCAGAAATTCTGCCGATGGAGATGGATGAGGACGGAGTGTGGGAACTCGCGTTGGATGGAGTGCGTATCGGCCAATATTACGCCTTTCGTGTGGCGGGGCCGCGCGGAGACGGCGAGGGTTTCAACCCCAACCGCTGGCTGGGAGATCCGTACGCCCATGCGGTGTCCCTGGCCGAAGGGAACAGCATTGTCGTGGATCTGCGCACCCCGCAGCCGCCGTGGCGGGGGTGGACTCCTGAAGCGCGGTCCCTAGAGATTCCTTGGGAGGACATGGTAATTTATGAGACGCATGTGCGGCATTTCACCTGGGACGATTCTTCCGGGGTGCCAGATGAGTTGCGTGGAAATTATCTTGGGTTTCTTGCGACCGACGGCTTGGATACGGGTCTGGACCATCTCAAGGCCCTGGGGGTGAATGTGATCCAGTTCATGCCGATTCATGAATTCCCCAACGGCTTTGAACCCCGCCACGACTGGGGCTATGCGACGGATTTCTTTTTTGCGCCGGAGTCCTCTTTCGCGCAGAATCCCAGGGAGGGCTCGCAGGTTTGGGAGTTCCGTCATTTGGTGAACGAACTGAAGGAACGTGATTTTGCCATCTTTTTGGACGTGGTGTATAATCACATCGGCGGGGTGAATATCTTTAATGCGATTGACCGCTTGTATTACTTTCGTCTGAATCCTGATTTTACCAATATGAATTTCAGTGGGGTGGGAAATGATGTGTACAGCGAACGGCCGATGGTGCGGCGGCTGATTGTGGAGAGCGTTTTGTTCTGGGTCGAGGAATACGGCATTGACGGATTCCGCTTCGACTTGGGCGAATTGATTGACGATGATACGTTATTGGAGATCGAGCGGGAGATTCGCGCGAAGCATCCGCATGTAGTACTGCATTCCGAGCCGTGGAGTTTCCGCGGACATCATAAGGATTTCATTGGGCGGACAAGCTGGGGGGCGTGGAACGATCAGTTCCGCGAACCCGCAAAGCGTTTTGTGTCGGGTCGTGGGGATATCGAAAACCTGCGGGTGGCGATCCGGGGAAGTGTGGAAACCTGGGCGCGGCATCCGTTGCAAAGCGTGAACTACATGGAGAGCCACGACGACTATTCTCTGGTGGACGAACTCACCACGAATCCGGGAGGGGATGGGCAAGAGCTTTCGGAACGGGATGAGCGGATTCATAAACTGGCGGCGACGCTGATTATGGGTTCACTGGGAACCCCGATGATTACCGAGGGTCAGGACTGGATGCGGAGCAAGCACGGGATTCGCAACACCTACAACCAAGGCGATGAACTCAATGCCCTGCGCTGGGATGACCGTGAGCGCACTCATGCCCGTGAGGTGACGCAGTACTATGCTCAGATGATTCATTTCCGCCTGAGCGATGCCGGACGCGCCCTGCGGGTTGCCGATCTTCCCAGCATGGACTATGTACAGTTCATCGAAGGTTCCGATACGGTACTTGGCTGGATTCTGAATGCAAACAATGAGCGGCCGGATGTGCCGGCGGTCATGATTTTGATGAATGCCGGAACGGAAGAGGTCAGCTTCAATGTGAGACTCCCGCGCGGCCGCTGGATCCAGGTGGGCGACGGGGATCAGGTCGCTCCCGACGGTGTTCCGAATGCGGTGCCGTTTAACGGAGACCGCACCCAGTCCTTCATCCTCCCCGCCCGGACAGCACACATATTTCGGAATGGTTTGTGATATGACCGTCGAGTATATAAACGAACGGCTACGGAGTTGGCGTGGGATCGGTTATTCTGAGATTCGGAAACCGTTTGCGGAAATCTTTCGGATTTCGTGTAATGATCCCTCCGGTTTTTACCGCAAAGGCTCCGATGAGAATATCTGCGACAGGTCGTTTAGGTACGATTCCTTTTCTTTTGGCCACGGTCCATTCGTGCCATATTTGATGTCCCAGTTCTGCATCCCGAGCATCAAACGGAATGTTGTATGGGATACCGCAGGCATTCAAAAATTTTCGAAGTTCCAGAAAGTTCCCATTGAAGGTAGGTCCCAATTCAACAAAGCTGACGGGACAGAGAATAAGTCCTTCGTTCAAGCGATCAGCCAGGCAGCGTGCCGAATGAATGCCAAATTTAGGATCATTTTCGACAATGTCTACCAGCACACAGGTATCAACCGTCCACGCCATCAGTCTTTTTCCCCTTCACGGAGTTCCTGCATCCATTCCCTGGTGCTGCGTGCAGGTTCACCCCTGACCTTGGGTCCGTATCCCAACATTTTCATGGGATTGGGCTTATCGTGTAGAACAAGGATTCGGACTTCATCATCAGAAATTTTTTCCCACACGACTTTTTTTCCGGCGTCCAATGTCATGCTTTTCCGGAGGTCGGCAGGGATAGAGACTTGTCCCCGTTCTGTTACTGTTGTTGCGTAAGTTTTCATATGATCAGTATATCATGTAACTTTATCATGTAAACCCTATTTCTCATGAACCATTACCAAGTCAATTTACGATCGATTGCCTGCACGGCGCCCCGGAATCCTTTGGAGGCTTTGCGCGAGTTTCGGGACGGTGCGGCTCCGAGGGTTTCGCCCTTGGCGGGGCTGGCGGACGGTCTGGAGCTGATTTCGGATCTGGGCGTTGAACTGCTGCATATCATGCCGCCGTTTAAAATGGGAACGCTGGGCCGCAAGGGCATTGGGTCGCCGTATGCGGTGGCGGATTATTCAGTAATTGATCCGGAGTTCGGGACCGAAGCCGAGTGGTTTGAGCTGGTGCGCCGTGCGCATGCGCTGGGCATGAAGGTGATTCTCGGATATGTCCCGAATCACACCGCCCGCGACCATGTGTGGACAAAAGGTGATCCTGAAAACTATCTCCGGGATGAAAACGGGGAGTTGGGGTATGACTTTGACTGGTCGGATACGGCCAAACTTAATTACCGTCATCCGCCCTTGAGACGCGCGGTGACGGATATGCTCAAGCAGTGGATCAAAGGGGAATGTGCGGAGAGCGGGGTGGACGGATACCGGGTGGACATGGCCCACATGATCAATGATCTGGGTTTTTGGAATGAATGCATCCCCGAGTTGGAGGCGACGGCGGGAGCGCGGGGGCTTTTGCTTATGGCGGAGTGTTATGGACTTGAACGGAATGTGGATTTGTTCAAACGGGGATTTCACGCCGCCTATGACGATGATTTCTACAAAATCGCGCAGTACGGATACGGGCGGGATGCGCAGGGACAAAGTGTATTAATGCTTGACCCGGAATCCGCGAACAACGGTGACTTTGCCCCGCGCCTGGCGGAATGGAAACAGGGCGGCATCGCGGCGGCGGTGCTGGGTTTGATTTCGGCGTATCAGGAACAGGCTCCGGAACGTTTGCTGGGGCGCTATGTGGACAATCACGACGAAGGCAGGGGACTGTACCGGTTCGGAGAGGGGGCATGCCGGGTGATGATGGATCTGGCGGCGTGTATGCCGGGATCGATCGTGTTTACGTTGGCAGGTCAGGAGGCGGGCGCACTCAACCGCCCCCCCATCCATGAATACATCGGACTCTGTGATAAAGGCTACCGCCGTCCCGGCGGATCCCGGGTGGACGGCATTGAATTCGAGGGAAACCTCTTTTTCCGAACGTCGGAAGAGAGGGCCCTCTCCATTTCCGAGACTCGGAAACGCTTTGCCCTGCGCCATCCGGCACTGCCAGCACTGCTGCGGACAACAGCCGCTGGAGGTGGGCGAACGCGCGTCCGGCCCACCGCACGGTGGTCGCCTTCACCCGCTCTGTTCCCGGGGAAACCCTGCACGCTCTTTTCAACCTCGGTCATGAGGACCGGACCCTGTCTCACCCCCCTGCGGGCCGCCGGGTGTATGGTGCGGAGGGCCGTGACACGCTTCCCGCGTTCTCCTGCCGCGTGGTATCTGCCGAATCTCTTTGAGTTTTCAACCGTATCCCTTCCCACATGAACTTCCCAAGAAAATCCGGTATTCTCCTGCATCCCACCTCGCTTCCCGGTCCCTATGGCATGGGCGAAATCGGGCCCGTCGCCCGCGAGTTCGTTCACACCCTGCACCGTGCCGGTATACTGTTAACACCTTTGAATGATTCCTATGAAGCTCAAAGCCGTGACCATCAAAGAAATTGCCGCCCAGTGAAAGGTGTCCCCGAGCACCGTGTCGCTGGTGCTTAACGGCAGTGAGAAGATTAAGAAGAGCACGCGGGAGCGGGTGCTCAAGGCGGCGGCGGATCTGGAATACCGGCCAAACGAGATGGCGAGGAGTCTGGTGTCCAGCCGCAGCCGCTGTTTGAGCGTGACCGTGCCCGCCCTCAACCACGTGTTTTCCGATGTGTATTTCGGGGAGATCATCAGCGGCATTTACCAGCAGGCCAACGAGGCGGGGTACAAAATCCTGCTGGACATCGCGCAGGAGTCCTTCATTGCGGAAAAAGAGTATCTGAATATCCTGCGGAACCGGAGGGCCGACGGAATGCTCTACATCGCCTCCACCATCGAGGACCGCTTTTTGCTGGAGTTCGAGGAGGAGCACTATCCGCTCCTGTTGGTGAACCATTACTTCCCCCAAAGCCGTTTGAATTTTTTGAGCGTCGATTACCGCAAAGCCGCCACCTTATGCGCGGAGCACCTGTTGCAGTTGGGACACCGCCACATTGGGTTGGTCATCGGCACCAACACCTTCACCGGGCTGGATTTCCGCGACCGCTTCTTTGAGGTCTGTGAAAAACGTCAGGTTGGCAAAAGCTCCCTGCCCTGGATCGGCTGCAAGGACTGGGATGAGCAGGAAGGCTACAATGCCACGCAGAAACTCATGTCCCGCCACCCCGAACTCACCGCCATCATGGCTGGGAACGACCGTATGGCGATGGGTGCTATCCGCTGGCTGACCGGTAAGGGCCTGCGGGTGCCCGGGGATGTGTCCGTGATGGGCGTGGACAATATTCCCTCCGCCCAATACGCCACTCCGGGACTGACCACTCTGAAAATGGATTTCTTTCAGGTGGGCCGCCTGTCCTGCAAGCGCCTGCTGGAAATGTTGAACCGAACCCGCGCGGAATGCGCGGAACTCCTTGATCCCCATCTGGTGCTCCGTGAATCCACCGGCCCGGCCCGGTAATCATTTTGTTAAATCGACGCATTTTAACCTAGAGACTCCCGATGAAATTGAACCCGCTGAGACGAATGGGCAGTGTGTGTATGCTGTTTATGTTTTCGCTTCAGGCCCGCGAGACACTCACGCCCGAACCGGCGATGGGATGGGAGGAAGCATTTGTTCTGCAAAATGACGCCATTCAGATTACGGTGGTACCGGCCGTGGGCCGTATGACCTTTTTGGGCGGGACGGGTGAAGCGAATTTCCTGACTCATGACGAAAATTTGGCGGGTCGTATGCCTTCGCAGGAGGAAGGGGACTGGATGAATTACGGGGGCGACTGGTTGTGGGCGGTTCATCAGGACACCTGGAAAGCAATGGGTGGTTCCGTCTGGCCGCCTCTGCGGATGCTGGATCTCCCTTGGCGCGGCGACGCGTGGATTGAAGAGGATGGCACCCAAGTGGTGCATTTACGGCGGGATTTGGGTGCGCCAGTCTTTGCTCAGCTTCAACGGCGCTTTGTGCTGGAACCCGGCGACTCTCCGCAGCTGCGGGTTGAACAGTCCGTCAGCCGGGTGTACGCCTCTCCGGTTCCGATCAGTCTTTGGCAGATCAGTCAAATCGACGGTGCCGAAACGGTGCTGATGGGATTGCGCGCGGATTCCCGTTTTGGGAACGGGCATCGGCAGGTGGGCTTCAACGCCCCGGTGGATGAAGCGATGCGTCATCTGGAGAATGCGCTGGCGGTGAACACAGGCCTGCTTACCGAAACCAAGCTCGGCACCGATGCGCACTGGATTGCGGCCCAACGGGGCGATCGCTGGGAAAGTCGCGGCGCGAACTCATGCACCCTGCGCCGGGCGGGTTCTGGTATTTGCAGGTGCTTACGAAATCGGAAACCCTCCAATACCGCTATGTGATCAATGGCGAACAGCGCTTTGCCGATCCCTGGAGTCGAGATGTGCATTGGCTCACGCCGGGCTGGGCATCAATGCGATGGAACCATTGCCGGTCACCACCTTTCCCGGCGACAGCGGTTGGGGCTACAATCCGTTTTTCCACATGGGACTGGAGCGAAGCTACGGTACCCCGCAGGACTATGCGGAATTGATTCTCGCGGCCCGCGAACGGGGTATCGCCAATGTATTTGATATTGTACTGAACCATGTGGAGGCCAATTCGCCGCATCCTCTTACACGGAGGCCCAAAAAGTCGCCTGCAGCATCGACGCCATGTTGAACGGGGGCGAGTGTGAGGCGTGTTAGTAAAGACGGCGGGGGCGCCGTCGCTCCATTAATCAGAAATGTCCTGAAAATCCAAGTATCCCGCTTGTCGGGGTGCGCGG
>JAGYLC010000093.1 GCA_018401235.1 Kiritimatiellia bacterium | reverse complement strand
CCTCAAAAAGCCGCAGGGTGCTACGGGGTTGTGGCGGGAGCAGAAATTCGAAACCGTGTTGAATGAAGGCTGGGTGACCGGAATTTTTGATCGGGTGGTGCTGTTTGAGAATCGGGCTTGGATCCAGGATTACAAAACCAACCAGCGGGTGGACGAGGAGACGGTTCAGACCTATGCACCGCAAATGAACCTGTATCGTCGGGTGCTCGCGGATATGCAGGGGTGGGAAACGGATCAGGTTAGCTGCCAGTTGATCTTCACCCGGACGGGAGAGGTGGTCGATCTCAAGGATTCGGAGTAAGGTTTTCGCCTTGGATCCCGAATCCTCTGCATGAAAAAAGTTTTAATCTCTCTGATTGTATTAACTTCCCTTTTCCTTGTCATGACCGCCTGCAGTACCCCCAAACCAATTCGAACCGAAACCAGCGTGGATATCGACCGCTTCATGGGAGACTGGTATGTAGTAGCGAATATTCCGACCTTCCTTGAGAAAGATGCCTGGAATGCGCTTGAGACCTATGAGCGGAAGGGTGAACGGCGGATTGAAACCACCTTCACATTCAACAAAGGCGCGCCGGACGGGGATTTGAAAACGTATACCCCGGTTGGATTTGTGCGTGAGGACGATCCCTCCAACGCGGTGTGGGGCATGCGCTTTGTCTGGCCGATTAAAGCCGAATACATCATTATGTATGTGGACGAGGACTACCAGGAAACAATTGTGGGGCGGCGCAAACGCGACTATCTGTGGATTATGTCACGTGATCCGGATCTCCCGGACGAACGATTGAACGAGTTAATTGATCTGACGGTGGAAGAGGGCTACGACCGGGACAAAATCCAGAAGGTTCCTCATGAAGGGTCTGGCGATTGAGTTAAAACGGCTGTTTTAACCGCGGAATACACGGAACGAAGTAGAGGGGTACTTCGAAATATCCAAAAAGAATGCCAGTCTGAACCATCCTATTTTGATCAATCCCAAATTTTCAGTGTATTAAGTGTGTTCCGTGGTTTTTTCTTCTACCTGTTCAATCTATATTTACTTGAAAATTATACAGACCTGAAACACATTCGACTTGCCAAAAGGGGCTGATTTGGGCAGGGTGCTCTGCATCTAAATTTGAACCCCTAGGACTGTTATGCGTTGGTCGAACCTGTTGATCCCCACTTTGAAAGAAACCCCGCAGGATGCGGAAATTATTAGTCATCAGTTGATGCTGCGGGCGGGTCTGATCCGTCGACTGGGCAGCGGATTGTACACCTACCTTCCATTGGGCTACAAGGCGCTGCGCAAGGTGGAAGCGATTGTGCGGGAGGAAATGAATCGGGCCGGGGCGCAAGAGATTTTGATGCCTGCGATGCATCCCCGGGAAATCTGGGATCGCAGTGGACGCTATGAGTCTTTGAAAAACGTGATGTTCCGGGTGAAGGACCGTCAGGACCGCGAAATGGTGTTGGGGCCCACCCACGAGGAAATCGTTACCGATCTGGTCTCCCGCGAGATCACCTCCTACAAGCAACTGCCCTGCAATTTTTATCAGATTCAAACCAAATTCCGCGACGAGATCCGCCCCCGCTTCGGGCTGATGCGTTGCAAGGAATTTATCATGAAGGACGCGTACAGTTTCGATGTCAGCTCCGAAGCCGCAGACGAAAGCTATAAAAAAATGTATGATGCCTATGTGCGGATTTTCAAGCGATGCGGACTGCACGCTATGGCGGTGGAGGCGGACACCGGGGATATGGGTGGATCTTCTTCGCACGAATTCATGATTCCCTGCGACGCGGGTGAAGATGCGATTTTGGAGGCGGATGATGGATCGTACGCCGCTAATCTGGAGCGGGCGGAAGGGATCTGCGATCTGTCGAATGAATTCCCCGGTGCGGATGCCGCCCTGAAAAAGGTGGCCACCCCGAACGTGGGTAAGATCGAAGATGTCGCCAAGCTGCTGAAGATTGAGCCGCGTCAGTTGGTGAAAACGTTGATCTATGTGGCGGACGAAAAGCCGGTGGCGGTGCTGCTGCCGGGTGACCGGGATGTCAACGAAATCAAGTTGCACAAGTTGCTGCCGGGCGCGGAACTGGCGGACCCTGAGGTCATTCGACAGGTCACGGGCGCGGATGTCGGTTTTGCCGGACCGGTGGGGCTGACGATTCCCATGATCGCGGATCGCAGTCTCAAGGGTTTGCGCGGCGGGGTGGTCGGCGGCAACGAGACCGGGGTTCACCTGCTCAATTTCGATCTGGAACGCGATTCCGAGCTTCGGAACTTCGAGGACATCGCCTTTCCGAAGGTCGGAGACTTGGCTCCGAACGGAAAGGGTCGTCTGACCGAGAAGCGGGGAGTGGAAGTGGGGCATGTCTTTAAATTGGGAACCAAATACACCGAGGCCCTGGGAGCGAATTTTCTGGATGAACACGGTAAGAGCCATCCGGCGGTGATGGGCTGCTATGGCATCGGGGTCAGCCGCACCCTGCAGGCGGTGATCGAGCAATCGAACGATAAATTCGGGATCATCTGGCCGGTGAGCGTGGCGCCGTTCGAAGTGCTGATCACGGTGTTGAGTCCCAAAGATGAGGCATGCATGAGACATGCGGAGGAAATACGGGAATTTTTGGAGGAGAAGGGGTTGGATGTACTGGTGGATGATCGGGAGGAGCGGCCCGGATTCAAATTCAAGGATGCGGACCTGTTGGGTCTTCCCCTGCGGGTCACCATCGGTGAACGCGGTTTGGCGAAAGGCGAAATCGAAATCAAAGAACGCAGTGAAAAAGACTTCGAAGCGGTGTCGGTCGAAGAGGCTGCGGAAAAAGCCTACGAGCGGATTCTGAAGATGCGGGAGCTCCTGTAATGCCGGCATTGCAAATCAATCCCTCTATTCTGGCGGCGGATGTGGGACATTTATACGATGCCTGCAAACGTTGTGAGGATGCGGGGGCCGATCAAATTCATATCGACCTGATGGACGGGGTGTTCGTGCCCAACATGAGTTTCAGTCCCAGCGTGGTGGAGATGGCCCGCAAGGCGGTGGATATTCCCTTGAATGTGCATTTGATGATGGTGAGGCCGGATCAGTACGTGGATGCGTTTTGCGATGCGGGCGCGGATACGCTGCTGGTGCACATCGAACCGGAGTATGATCATGCAGACACCCTGAGGCGCATTCGGGAACGCGGGGTTCGACCCGGAATCGTGTTGAATCCGGATACCGAACTACTCGACATCGAATCCGTATTGCCTTTGGTGGACGAGGTGTTGTTTATGACCGTATTTCCGGGATTCGGGGGGCAGGATTTTATTCCGGGTCCACTGGCCCGCATGCAAGAATTGCGTGACCGTTTCCCCGATTTGGACATCGCGGTGGACGGGGGGCTCAATCCCGAAACCTGTCAACGCTGTTTCGATCACGGTGCCAATGGGTTCGACATCGGCTCCGCTCTCTTCAAGCCAAAGGACATGGCAGCAGAGATACAAAAACTACGGCGAATGTCCAGTAACGCGTAGGCCCGTTCATTTTGAAACGCTGATTTTTGAACGAGCTCTAAAGCCACTGCGAGAGAAGGGTGCGGGCGGGTACCACCAGTGGAAAGGAATGGGCATAAGGGTCCGCGTCCACATAGGGCATCGTTTCCACCACTTGAAAAGCATGTGCGGCCTGGGTCTGGCGTTGAAAGTGATCGAGGGCGCTGCTTAACCGGGTGTCCCGGTGTTTTGCCTCCACCAAAAACCAGGGCGCGCCATCACGGACTACAAGAAAATCGACTTCTCGCTGTTGTTTATCGCGGAGATACCACAATTCGAAATCACCGAGACCGAGATCCGTCCAACCTTGAACCGCCTTGAGCAGGTGACAGGCCACAAAGGTTTCAAAACGTTTTTCCGCATCATCAATCGCCGACCAGTCGCGGACATACCACTTGGGTTCTTTGCGCAGGGCGCTGCTCACGTTTCGATGCCAGGGACGAACCAAAAATCCGTGATGGAAATCGCAGAGAGTATTCACCCAGGACTTGAGTGTGTGGGGAGAGACTCCTACATCCCGGGCAAGGTTCGCATAAACGAGCGGATCCCCGGAGCGTTCCGCAAGCAAATCGGCGGTCATCTCCAGTTGTGGAAGATCCTCGATACGAGTGAGATCGCGGATATCTTCCCGAATAAGCTGTTGTCGGCGGAGTTTTCGCCATCTGAGTTGGAAGGCGGGATCGCACAATGATAACGGTTCAGGAAACCCCCCGAATTGGAGCAATGCCTCCCATTGTTTTTCCGTGAGGGGACCGGGTGTACGCAGGAGTTCGGTTTTGGGTGGTTCGGAGTGAAGCAGTTCCGCCACGGACAACGGATGCATATGAAATATAAAATAGCGTCCCATCAGACTGTCCCCACCCTTGCGATACACATCCAGACGCGATGACCCGGTCACGATGACACGGCAATCCGACTCATAAAGATCAAAAAATCCCTTAAGAAAGGTTTTCCATCGAGGGTTTTTATGAAGTTCATCGAAAACCAGCACCGGAGTCTGCTCCTGAAGTTGCCGAATCCGCAGGTCCTCACCCACAGAAGCAGGTCCCTGCTGGATCAATCGACGGTGTTCATCCACGTCCCAGGAAAGATAGTGATCCGCCAACTCCCGACAAGTTGTGGTTTTACCTACTTGCCTCGGACCACTGACAAAGGCCATCTGCCGATAGGTTTTTAGGTGTTGCTTTAACAACGTTTCATAAAATCGTTCCATATGACCATTATGCATACACCTGCATTTTGGTCAATACTAAAATGCAGCCAGTTACATTTTGGTAAAGAGGTGTTTGCAAAGGTGGTGTCACAACTTGTTGTTTATATACAAAATAATTTGTTAATTCATAACCATATTTGTAGTTTCAGTATGACCCGGTCGAGATCAGGAATTATGAGGTTACATCCGGGCGGACAGCCGGTGAACTTCATTAATCAATTTGTTCACCCGTTCCGGCGGGGTGGTTTTGACTACGCCGTGACCGAGGTTGAAGATGTGCCCCTTGGCGGGGGCAAATGCGTCCAGTACTTCTTGGGCGCCCTCCAGAGTTGCTGAATCGGAGGCGAGGAGGCGGGCGGGATCGAGATTTCCCTGGTAGACGCGATCCGTGCCAATGCGTTGCATCACGTTGGCCGGGTCCACCCGCCAGTCCAGACCGATCACGTCCACGGGCATGTCCGCGATCTGTTCGAGCAGATGCCCGCCGTTGGCGGAAAAATGGATGCTGGGGACACGCCCTTGTGTTTCTGCGAAAAATTTGCGGGTCCAGGGGGCCGCAAAACGTGCGTAATCCCGCACCGAGAGGCAACCGGCCCAACTGTCGAAGAGTTGAAAGGCCTGGGCACCCGCGTCGATTTGGGCCTGGAGGTAGTCGATCACCCCGTCGGTCAGGCGGTCCATGAGTTCGGCCCAGAGGGTTGGATTTGAAAACATCCAGGCGCGCACGTCGTCAAAATCCTTGCTGCCACCTCCCGCCACCGCGTAACAGGCGAGGGTGAAGGGGGCACCGGAAAAGCCAATCAGAGGAATGCGGTTTTGGAGTTTGTCACGGGAAATGCGGATGGCCTCTAGGGTAAAGGCCAGATCGCGGGAGGCGTTCGAGGATTTCAGAGCGTTCACATCGGACTGACTGCGAATCGGGTTGTGAAAGACGGGACCCCGACCGGGAATAAATTCCAGATCGAGCCCCATGGCTTCGAGCAGGGTGAGGATATCGGCGAAGATGATGGCGGCATCCACATCAAAGGCGTTGACGGGTTGCAGAGTGACCTCCGCGGCCAATTCTGGATTTTTCATCATGTCCAGAATCGGTTTGTGCTCCCGGATGGCGCGGTATTCGGGCATGTAGCGGCCCGCCTGCCGCATCAGCCACACGGGGGTAAAAGCAACAGGTTCGCCGCGGCAGGCTTTAAGAAAAGTGTCATTCGTGGGAGGGGAGTTTTTCATAAGCGATCAGAGAGAGGTGATGTCCCGGTCCCTCATGCCCAGTAAGTAGAGAATGCCGTCGAGTCCGACGGTGCCGAGAGCGTGGCGGGCACGTTGTTTGACCAAGGGTTTGGCGCGATAGGCGATGCCGAGACCGGCGATGGAGAGCATGGGTAAATCATTGGCCCCGTCTCCCACGGCGATGACTTGCTCCAGGCGAATACCCTCGCGTACCGCGATTTGTCGAAGCAACTCCGCTTTTCGGGGACCATCGACCACCGGGCCGCTGATTTCACCGGTGAGCTTCCCGTTCCGGATATCCAGGGTATTGGCATGGACCTCGTCAATTCCTAGGCGCTCCCGGAGGTCGTGGGCAAAATAATCAAAGCCCCCGGAGAGAATCACCACCCGATAGCCAAGATTTTTGAGGGTTCGAATCAATTTTTCCGCCCCGGGAGTGATGGGCAGAGATTCGGCGAGGGCGGGAAGAATCGACGCGTCCAGTCCGGCCAACAGCCGTAATCGTTGTCGAAAACTTTCAGTAAAATCCAATTCGCCCCGCATGGCGGATTCGGTGATGGCGGCGACTTTATCGCCTACTCCGGCTGCCTCCGCCAGCACATCGATCACTTCCGCCTGAATGAGGGTGGAATCCATGTCGAAGCAGACCAAGCGTCGATTGCGTCGGAAAATATCATCTTCCTGTACCGCCAAATCGAGGTTAAGCTCGATGCCCAGAGCCAATAGTTCGGCGTGGAGGGTGCTGATATCGGTGACCGGGCCTTTGAGCCAGATTTCGATGCTGGCATGTTGGGGTTGACCGCCCTCCCGCCGGGAAATACGCCCGGACAGGCGGGTGATCTGTTCGATATTAAGCCCGTAGGCAGCGACAACCGCCGACACCCGGGCGATATGTCCGGCGGTGATGCTTCGACCCAGCAGGGTGAGGATGTGACGGGGTTGTCCCTGCGCTTTTACCCACATTTCGTAGTCATTCTCGTCAATGGGAGCGAAGCGCAACTCAAGGCCCAGTCCGTGCGCTGCGAACAGGAGTTCTTTGAACACGGGGGAGGAAGTTTCGTCCGGCACATCCAGAAGCATGCCCAGGGCCAGGGTGTTGTGAATCACCGATTGGCCCATATCCAGTACGGTGACGTCATGCCGGGCCAGCACTTCGGTGAGAGCGACGGTGATGCCCGGTCGGTCGCGACCGGAGATATCCAATTGAACGAGTTCAGACATAAAGGATCATGGGAAGGGAAAGGGTAAAAAGGATTTCTTCGTTATGGATTGTGGAGACGAAAGACAAATGAAAAGCGAGGACAGTCTCTTTTTCTCAGGGATTTGCTTTGGTGGGCGGAGGGTGGAGGAAAAGTGTGGGATAGACATTCTTGTCTGTCGGTCTGTGAGGATCTTTGGCACTGGCATCTTCTCCCTTGTATAGTGTCCGGGGAAATCGTGTTCCGACCCATTTGTTTCGACCTTAGCTCATGGATGCGCGGCATGCGGCCAGATAGCGTGCACGCAGGTGCCGGGTCTGGGGGCCGGGTTTGCCAGTGCCGATGGGCTGTCCATTGATTTCCACTACGGGCATAATAAAGGTACTGGCGGAGGTGAGGAAGGCTTCATCGGCGGACAGGGCTTCCTGTAAAGTGAAAGGACGTTCTTCGATTGGAATCCCCGCTTCTGCCGCCAATCGGAGGACGGTGGCCCGGGTCACGCCCGATAAGATGGCATTTTCCGTGTAGCGGGTAATCAGTTTGCCGTCTTTCAGAATATAGGCGTTGTTGGAAGTACCTTCGGTGATGGTTCCGTCCCGCACCAGCCAGGCGTCGTCCGCACCGGCTTTTCGGGCCAGTCGTTTGGCCAGCGCCGGGTAGAGGAGTTGGGTAGTCTTGATGTCACATCGGCCCCAGCGGAGATCGTCGAGGGAAATGATTTTCATGCCGGTTTCGGCCAGAGGGTTGTTGGCCAGGCCGGGTTTGCTTTGGGTGAACGCCACCACGGTAGGCGAGGTATGGGTGGAGTCGGGGAAGATGAAATCCCGGTCCGCGGCGGCTCCCCGGGTCACCTGGAGATAAATCAACCCGTCCACGAGGTGATTGATATCGACCAGTTGCCGGTGGAGCTGTCGCCAATCGGAGATCGCCAACGGGTTAGGCAATTCCAATGCGTCCAGAGAGAGTTGAAGGCGCTGGAGGTGTCCGTCTAACTCGATCAGGTTTCCGCTCAGCACCGGGGTGACCTCGTAGACTGCGTCTGCCATCAAAAAACCCCGGTCGAAAATAGAGATCGAGGCCTCGGACTCCGGCAGGTAGCAGCCGTTAAGGTAGACGGTTCGGTTCATGGGGTTCGTTGGGAATAGATGGCAGCAAAGTCCTGAGGGTATAGGGTATTCCCTAATCAAAGAAAGCTCTGTCCCCGGGTCATGGGGGGGAGGCTGAAATGGTGGGTGATGCTTTGGGAGAGGTCGTAGAATCCGTCGCGTATACCCAGAGGGGTGGGGGGGAGGGTGGGGGAGTAGACCAGCAGGGGGACGTGTTCCCGGGTGTGATCGCTGCCTTTAAAAATGGGGTCGTTGCCGTGGTCGGCGGTGAGAATAAGCACATCGTCTGCCCGTAGTAGGGGAAGGGTGACGGCCAGCCAGCGGTCCATGTGCTCGAGGCAGTCGGCGTAGCCGCGGGGATCGCGACGGTGTCCGTGGAGCATGTCGAAATCGATGAAATTGGCGAAAACAAATCCCTGATCCAGTTCGCGGATTAATTTTTGGGTTTGGGCCATGGAATCGACGTTGCCGCCAGTGTGCCATCCCTTGGTAATGCCGCGGCGGGCGAAAATATCCTCGATTTTGCCTACGCTGTACACCGGGATATTGTGAGCCTGTACATGCTGAAGCAGGGTGGGTTCCGCGGTTTCGTAGGCGTAATCTATCCGGTCCGCAGTGCGTTCGAAATTTCCGGGGCTGCCCGTAAAGGGTCGGGCAATCACCCGGCCCACCCGGTAGGGGTCGCAAAGATCGCGGGCAATTTCGCAGACCCGGTACAGCTCTTTCAGGGGAATGGCATCGGTGTGGGCCGCGATTTGAAACACGGAATCGGCGCTGGTGTACACAATCAGCGCTTTTTCGTTCAGTGCTTGTTCGCCAAAATCCTCGATCACCCGGGTTCCGCTGGCATGACAGTTGGCCAACAACGGAAAGCCGGCGGCTTCCTCCAGAGCCTGGGTCAATTCCTCCGGAAACGCGGGGGTTTGCTTGGGAAAGACATGAAATCCGGGTTGCAGAAGCAGTCCGGCAATTTCCCAGTGTCCGGTAATGGTGTCCTTTCCCTCGGAACATTCGCGCATGGCACCCCACATGGCCGCAGGGTTCGCGACCGCCTCTAGGCCGGTGATAGGGCCCTGATCCGGGAGCAAGCTGAGGATGTTTGCCAGCCCCAACTTTTCAAATTCCGGCAGGTGCAGTCCTCCCACCGCCTGGGCGGTGTGTTGGAGGGTGGCGGCGCCCGCATCGCCGTAGTCGTCGGCATCGGGCGCGGTGCCGATGCCGACGGAATCGAGGACGATTAAAAAGACGCGTTTTGTCATTTGTTGACTCTCAACCCACCGATTCCGGGAGGGTAAACAGGGCCTGTCATAATTTTAAAACCACGAATGAACAGACCCAACTGGGTGGGCTTACATGCCGCCTTGAGGAGCCATTTGCAAGTCTTCCGGTGCCAAGTTGACACTAATGGTGACTGCGGTTTCTTTGGGGGCGATCTTGATTTTCTGGGAGAGGGCCATTGCCTGTGGTCCCAACTGTTGTTGCATGCCCATCATCATCATGGGGAGCATTCCCTGCATCATGCCCGCCGCCTGGGTGGCGTTGCCGGGATTTCCCAGATCAAGACTCAGGGCCAGATCCAGATTCTCGGTGGTGTTTGCGCTGATCAGTAGAGACTGGGTGGTGGCGAACGGGGCCATCATTCCCCCCATTCCTCCCTGGGCAGCGGCAGCCTGTACCCCTTGCTGAATTTTCTGGCGGGCTTCCATCGGCAATA
>JAGYLC010000092.1 GCA_018401235.1 Kiritimatiellia bacterium | reverse complement strand
TCCCGACCCACGCGTACCGCGTGGCAAGCCCTGACCTCTGATTTCTGACCTCTGACTTCCGACTTCATTCCAGAGATCCTCCCAGTCCGACAGGCCTATCTCACTTTCCACCAACCACCCAACCACCCAACCACTCAACCACCCAACCACCCAACCACTCAACTACTCAACCACACATCTACCTCTGGAAACGTTAGAAAATACATGTAGGGGTGTATTATATGTGCTTCTGTGGTGAAATCATGCCCGCGTTCCCGGGCCGACTTCCGACCTCCGACTTCCGACCTCTGACCTCCAGAATTCCTCCCAAACCCGCGCTCCTATCTCTTATCTCCTAACTCCTCTCCGCAAAGCAGAGCCACCCCATATCCTCGGCGAATCCGCACTCCTTTTTCTCCCGAAGTTTTCCTTGACGCCATTCAAAAGGCGTGGGATATTCCCACTATGAAAGTGTGTGTAGCCGATCAAAAAAAGCGTGTGGTTCTCCCGGGTATTTCTCCGGGTGAATGCTTCCAGGTTCGGGAAATTGAATCCGGCCATCTGGAGTTGCTCCGTTTAGTGCCACAAGAAACCGTACATGCGTTGTCCCCCGCTGAACTTGAAGATCGTTGGGCACAGTACGCCTTAACGCCGCGTCTCTCATGGGAAGAACTTCGAAAAGAAACGCGTGAGTTGTGAAATTACTTGATACAAATATTCTGATTTACAGTTTTGATCCGGAATCCTGTTTTCATGGCTGGGCTAAAGCGCGACTGTCTGAAAGTATTTTGAATCGGGAAGCACTTGTAAATCCCGTCATTTTAGCTGAACTGGGAGTTGGAGACACGAACCCGGTCAGTCTGTCGGAGCGGCTTCGTGGCTTGGGAGTCTCGTTGATAGATCTTCCCTGGGAATCGGCGGAAGTGGCGGCGGTAGCCTTTGCCCGTTATCTGTATGCTCGAAGTGTTTCCGGAAATCCAAGCACGCAGAAAACGCCTTTGCCGGATTTCTTCATTGGCGCACACGCCCACGTTCTTTCCTGTCCAATTGTTACCGCAGATGTAGACCGCTACCGGACCTATTTCCCCGCCGTGCAGCTTATCTCGCCAACCGAGGTGTAACGTGTTTGGCTTTTTCCAAACCATCGTGGCGGACACGAATGACAAATGATCAATGACCGCCACCCGCTATCCCTTATATCTTCTCCTCCACACCTTTGGATGAGGGAAGGGCTAAGGGGTCACCCCGTGCATTTTAACATTCCAAGCTAAAAATCGAATCTACCCTCTACCCTCTGACCTCTACCCTCTGACCTCTCAATGGCAATGACCGCCGCGCCTGGGAGTTGAATGGCCTGAAGCCGCGCCCGTGGACTTTGATCATGAAACCGCTGCGGAAATTGCCGCAGTGGGTCGCCGCGAGGTGGGGAAAAGGTCGTGCCCTTCGGGCGGAAGATGGGAGATGGGAGATGGGAGATGGCCCGAAAGCAGGATGCCAGTTCAACTGGCGCAAACATACTCACATGGACGTATGTTCCCTTGATCATTCGTTCGTTGTATTTGTTGCCGTTTGTGCTTGCCTAAAGCTCGTTTCATCCATAAGAATGCCCGCTCTTTGCCTGAACACGCAGTTCGGGCGGCGGCCACGAGACGTGGGCCGCTTGACTGATTAACACTAACCCCTGACTTACTAGATGACTGATGCATTAACTGCTGCGGCTGCCGAGGTAACTTCCGGCCTGACCGCTGTACAATTGGAAAAATTGTACGAAAACTCCCTGAAAGAATTTAACGAAGGTTCGATTATTGAAGGTGAAATCGTGTATATCCGCGCCAACGACATTATGGTCGACGTGGGATATAAATCCGAGGGAGTCATTCCCAAAAGCGAATTTAAAAAATCCGAGGAATTCAATCTCGGCGATAAAATCGAGGTGCTCCTGGAGCGTCTGGAAGACGACAATGGCATGGTGGTGCTGAGTAAACAGCGCGCCGAACTTCAGAAGAACTGGGAGAAAATCCTCTCCGATTACAACGAAGGCGACCTTATAGAAGGGACCGTCGAAGGTCGGGTCAAAGGTGGAATGCTGGTGGATGTGGGGGTTGAAGCCTTCCTTCCCGGTTCCCAGATTGACTTGAGCCCGGTGAAGAATCCCGACGATTTCATTGGCGAAGTGATTCAGGTCAAGATCATCAAGATCAACCTGGAACGCCGCAACATTGTGGTGTCCCGTCGCGAATTGCTCGAAGAGCAACGCCGCGAACAGAAACAGCATCTGTTGACCGAAATCAAAATTGGTCAGGTTCGCATCGGCAAAGTCAAGAATATCACCGATTTCGGCGCGTTCATCGACCTCAATGGCATGGACGGCTTGCTGCATATCACGGATATGAGCTGGGGCCGCATCAACCATCCTTCTGAACTGGTCAACATCGGCGACGAGTTGGAAGTGACCATTCTCGATGTGGACTACGAAAAAGAACGGGTGTCTCTCGGCATCAAGCAACAGTCCGATAACCCCTGGCAGGAGATCGACGCCAAATTTCCCGTGGGTCACCGCGTGCATGGAAAAGTGGTGAACCTGATGCCCTACGGCGCGTTCATCGAACTGGAGCCGGGCGTGGAAGGTCTGGTACACGTGTCCGAACTGTCCTGGACCAAACGCATCGCCCGCGCGTCGGATGTACTGAATCTCGGCGACGAGGTCGACGCGATCGTGTTGTCCGTGAACAAAGACGACAAGAAAATCTCGTTGGGTGTGCGTCAGATCGAAGAAAACCCCTGGGAAATCTTCGCCAACAACCATCCCATCGGCTCGCATGTCAGTGGGACCGTTCGCAACTTCACCAACTACGGGGCTTTCCTGGAGCTGGAAGAGGGTGTGGACGGCATGATTCACGTGTCCGACATGTCATGGACGCGCAAAATCAACCATCCGTCCGAAATGCTGGAGAAAAGTCAGGCCGTGGAAGCGGTGGTTCTGGAAGTGGATCCCTCCAACCAGCGCATCAGCCTGGGCCTCAAGCAGGCGCAGCCCGATCCCTGGAGCACCATCGCCTCCAAATACGCCATTGGCCAGTTGGTCGAAGGCAAAGTGGCGAAACTGGCCCAGTTCGGCGCCTTTGTCGAACTCGAAGCCGGAATCGAAGGTCTGGTGCACATCAGCCAGATTTCCGACCACCGGGTCGAGAAAGTTAAGGATGTGCTCTCGGTCGGAGACGAGGTCAAGGCCCGTATCGTCAAATTGGACGAAGTGGACCGCCGCATTGGACTCAGCATCAAAGCCGCCGAGTTGGCCGACGACGAGTTCAGTCTCGACGACAGCATGCTCGAAGGCCTGCGTCCCGGCGAGGACTTGGTCGATCTGGGCAGTGCCTTCGATGACGCCTTCGGCGGCATGGAAGGACTGGAGGAGTGGCATCCCGGCGATAAATAATCCCGGAGTGTCTCCAATAAAAAGCCCCGCGAATGCGGGGCTTTTTTATTGGTTTCCAAAACCGTAGCTCCCAAAACCGTAGCTCCCTTCGTCCCGAAGGGAGAACTCCGGAGCCCGAGACCACTTCCCAAGCCATCCGCATTTTCCCTCCGGGACGGAGGGAACTACGCCTGTCGTCCGCTGTTTTCCCTCGGGGACCGAGGGAACTACGAACTTCAATCTCCGAACTCCAATCTTCAACCAAAATCAAAACAATTCCCCCTGCGTCGCCTGTTCCGGAGGTTGCCAGGGCAGGATGAGATCAGGGTGTTCAACTCCCGCCCGATTGACCTCGGGGGAGACGAGGTCGTAGGTGAAGTCATCCGCCGCGACCGGTTCCAGTATGCGATCCAAATCCGGCAAGAGGCTTAGAGGAGACAGCCAATGCAGCCAGTCTTCCTCCCGCAGCACCGCGGGCATGCGGGGATGGATTCGGCGGGCCAGGGCGTTGGGTCGGGTGGTAATGATGCTGCAACTGAGGATCATGCCTCCGTCCCGGTCGTGCCATTCCTCCCACAATCCAGCGAAAGCGAAGGCCTGGTCATCCTTGCGGTGGAATCGGACCGGTTGTTTGGGCGATGTAGAACCGCGCTTCCATTCATACCACCCGTCCGCCGGAACTAGACAACGCTTGCGGCGGTAAGGAACCTTGAAGGTCGCTTTTTCCTTCAGGGTTTCGGCCCGGGCATTGATGCATTTGGCGCCGAAGGACGGATCTTTGGCCCAGGGAGGAATCAGACCCCAGGAAAAAATCTCCAGGCGGGGGGAGGGATCCGCCACCCAGCCGCTCACCGGCTGCGAGGGCGAAATGTTGTATCGCGGCTGCATCCGCGCATCCACGGGAAAGCCCTCAAAGGTCTTTTTCAGTTGTTTGGCATCTTTGGCCAGAGTGAAACGTCCGCACATGAGGTGAAATGGGGAAAGTTGGAAAGTAGGGAATTTGAAAATCGTATGGAGTGCGGAAGCTTGCTTACGCTTTAGGGTAGCAAAGCTTGCTTTGCCGGGGTTGCCCCTGGTGAAGCAAGCTGCCTCTACCAAAAGCTGTAGCAAGCTTCCGCACTCCATACGAATATAAAGCATCTTTCTTAAGAAGATTCTATAAGCTTTTTTTACCTGTTGCAGTGTTTTCGGCGGGGGGGCAGAAAGACGAGGTCTCTTTCTGGACACGTGCCATATTTGCGCTATACTGCAACTTCACCTTAATTCAAAAACCCTATATGGAGAGTAAATTTATGGCTTATACTTTACCTGATCTACCTTATGCGAAAGACGCGCTCGAACCCCACATTGATGCCCAAACCATGGAAATACACCATGACAAGCATCATGCCGGATATGTGGCCAAAGTAAACGCGGCCCTCGAAGGCCACGACGATCTGGCCGCGAAATCGGTCGAGGATCTGATTTCGGATCTGTCCTCTGTTCCCGCGGATATCCGCGGCGCGGTTCGCAACAACGGCGGCGGACACGCCAATCACAGTCTGTTCTGGGAAATCCTGGGCGGAAGCGGAGGCGCTCCCTCCGGCGATCTGGCCGCCGCCATCGATTCCGCCTTTGGCTCTTTCGACGCTTTCAAGGAAAACTTTTCCAACGCCGCCGCCACCCGTTTCGGTTCCGGCTGGGCCTGGCTGGGCGTAACCGCGGACGGTTCCCTGGTGGTCACCTCGACCCCCAACCAGGACAATCCGTTGATGAAAGGCTTCGTGGACACCGAATGCACCCCGATTTTGGGGATCGATGTCTGGGAACACGCCTATTACCTGAATTACCAGAATCGCCGCCCCGATTACGTGGCTGAGTTTTTTAATGTAATTAACTGGGATAAAGTTGCCGAAAATTACGCCGCGGCCACCGCCTAAGCGTTTTCGACCCAACTGAAGATTCAAACTGACCCGCGCCTCCTCCGGAGGTGCGGGTTCCCTTTTTCTCCAATCATGGAGCGACGGCGCCCCCGCCGTCATTTTCACTATGCAGCGACGGCGCCCCCGCCGTCTTTTTAATACGGGTGCTTTTCACTCCCCACGCTTTCTTTTTCGACCCTAACCTGCTACAGAGCGACCATGTCCGACACATCACTTATCAAAAATCGTACCGTCGCTATCGTCGGTCGTCCCAATGTGGGTAAATCCTCCTTGTTCAATCGTATTGCAGGCCGCCGCATTGCCATTGTGCATGAACAGAGCGGAGTCACCCGTGACCGCCTGAATGCGGAGGTGACCCGAGGTGAAGATCGATTCGAGCTAATCGATACCGGGGGCATCGGGGTACTGGATCATAAAAGCGCGGAAGACACCATCGAATCCGGAATTCTGGACCAGGTGCAGGTTGCGATTGAGGATGCGGGACTCATTTTATTTGTGGTGGATGTGATGCGCGGCATTACACCCCTGGACCGCGAAGTCGCCACCCGACTGCACGAGGCGGGGAATCCCGTGTGGGTGGTGTGCAATAAAGCCGATAATCTGGAGCTGGACACCCAGGCGGTTGAATTCGATGAATTCGGTTTTCCGGTTTATGCCGTCAGTTCTCTTCACAACCGCGGGGTGGGGGAGTTGCTGGACGAAGTAGTCAAGGCTCTGCCCGAAATGGAAAATCCCACCCTCGCCGATCCCCTGCGGATCGCGGTGGTGGGGCGTCCCAATGCGGGAAAATCCAGTATTATTAACCGACTGGTCAAATCCCAGCGGGTGATTGTGTCCGAAATTTCCGGCACCACCCGGGACAGCATCGAAGTGCCGTTTCAAGTGGGATCCGGCGATGCGGCCCGTCACTACAAGCTCATCGACACCGCAGGATTGCGCAAATGGGGCAAGGTCAAGGAGGCGGTGGATAAATACAGCAATCTACGCACCGAAAAGGCCATTGAACATGCCGACATCACCTTGTTGGTACTGGATGCCGCAGAGGGACCCACCCTTCGCGACAAGAAAATCATGTCCCTGATCGAAAAAGCTGAAGCGGGCTGCTTGGTGGTGGTGAATAAATGGGATCTGGCGGACAAGCTCACCACCCAGCGTCAGTACGAAGAAGCCCTCCGCCGGGAACTGCCGTACCTCAATCACGTACCGATTCTATACGGCTCGGCCGAATCCGGGTTTAACATGAAACGGATGGTAGACGCCGTCGAGGAAGTTTCCCGAAACATCTCCACGGAATTGTCCACCGGGGTGCTCAACCGGATTCTGCGGTCCTCGTTTGAGAAAACCCAGCCGCCTATGGTTAAAGGCCGGCGGTTGAAACTGTACTACGCCACCCAAGTGGGCGTACGGCCGGTTCGCATCAAGCTCTTTGTCAACAGCCCCAGCCTCCTCACCGAGGCCTACAAAAAATATCTCCAGCGCAGCCTGCGCGAGACCTTCGGCCTCGAAGGCGCCCCCCTGGTTCTCATCTTCAATCGCCGGCGCGCGCTTGAGGATAATAGGTAGGATAAATAGAAATCCCCCTCCGCCTGATATGGGAGATCAACTCGTCATTTTGGATATGGTGGAAGAGGTTTAGATCGACTTTCTCCGGCAGGTTCAACTCGTCGATTTTCTGATCCAGTTTGTACAGGTCATCCAGGGTGAGATCTGGTCCCACCAGGCAAAGATCAATATCGGATCCGGGGTGGTGGGTACCTTTTGCACGTGATCCATAAAGAATGACTTTATGCAAAGAGGGATGTCTTGAGAACACCTCGCTCAATTCTGCGCGCACCTCATCCCGTAGTCCAAGGCTCTCCATGGCTCATTCCTCGGATTTCATCCGGGTCTCCAACTCTTGAAAAGCCGGGAAATAAACAGAAATGATCTTGTGAATCATTTTTTCGGCCACCTCTTGGTTGTAGGTATGCGAAGTTTGATTTCGACTGCTGATCATGTTCATCCACTCATCCCCTTTGGTGATTAGGCCCTGCGAAAATGCCAGACGGGTCGTATCTTTACTTCCGTATAAAGGTTCCGTGGCTCCTTTTTCTTTCAAAAAATCCTTCAGTGTATTCCAGGCGAGTTCATGCGTATATTCAAACGCCTGAATCATTCCTTGCTTCTCCAAATCGGACAAGTCGCGCGACTCGGAGAGTTCCACCGCTTGACGGAGCTGCTGCAAGGCCCGTTGATAATTATCGAAGCGCTGTTTCCAGCGAATATCCTCCTGCATGTTCATGTGCAAATGATGGATGGGAATTAGAGGTGAATCAAGTTAAATGTGACTTAGGTCACACTGCCACTAAATTCACCAATCTCCCGGGGACCGCGATTTCTTTGACCAGGCGTTTGCCCGCGATGGCGGCGGCGACATCGGGTTGTGCTTTGGCCAGGGAGATGAGCTCCTCCGGGCTCGCTTTGGGGGAGGCCATGATGCGGGCCACCGGCTTGCCTTTAATTTGTACCAGAATCTCCACTTCGTCCATCAGTAGCACTGCTTCATCAAATTCCGGCCAGTCGACATAGGCCAAGGTTTCCGTATTTCCCAGCCGTTGCCAAAGTTCTTCCCCTAAATGGGGAGCGAAGGGGCTGAGCACCAACACAAATCGTTCCGCCGCCTCGCGGGGGAGCGAATCCCATTTTCCGGCCGCGTTCACAAACTCCATCATGGCCGCGATCGAGGTGTTGAAGCGCAGTCCTTCCACGTCCTCGGTAACTTTTTTGATCAGACCGTGGAGCAGTCGGGCCTGATCTGCATCACAGGCGCTGTCCGAAATCGGCAATTCAAACAATCGCCAGACCTTATTCAGGAAGCGGTACACGCCCTCCACCCCTTTCATGGACCAGGGTTTGACCTGCTCCAGGGGCCCCATGAACATTTCATACAGACGCAACGAATCCGCACCATATTTCATGACAACATCGTCGGGATTGATGACATTTCCGCGACTTTTAGACATTTTGTGGGCGCGGGCACGCAGGCGGATGTTCTCGTCCTGCTTCCAGACAAAGCCTTCCCCCTTTTTGACCGCTTCGGATTCCGGAATTCGCTCGCTGGTGAACTCATTTTCGCGGTTCCGAACTTCGGAATCACTCACTGGCTTGCCTTCCGAGTCTCGGAAAAGGGTGATTTCGACTTCGCCGAGGATCATGCCCTGGTTCACCAGGCGGTGGAAGGGTTCGGGGTGGCTGACCACGCCGCAGTCGAACAGCACCTTGTGCCAGAAGCGGGCGTAGAGCAAATGCAGCACCGCGTGCTCGGCCCCCCCCACATACAAATCGACCGGCATCCAGTATTTTTCCTTTTCGGGATCCACGGGGGCCTGATCGTTTTGGGGATCGATGTAGCGCAGATAGTACCAGCAGCTTCCCGCCCATTGCGGCATGGTGTTGGTTTCGCGCCACGCGGGTTTTCCGCTGACCGGATCCACGGTGTTCACCCACTCCGCATTGCGGGAGAAGGGAGGATCGCCCTCGGGGCTGGGGCGATATTCATCCACGGTCGGGGGGACCAGCGGCAGCAAGTCGGCGGAGACTGCGACCGGTTTTCCGTCCACATGCAAGATGGGAAAGGGTTCTCCCCAGTAGCGCTGACGACTGAACAGCCAGTCGCGCAATTTATAATTCACTTTGCCTGCTCCGAGGCCCTTCTGTTCCAGCCAAGCGGTGATGGCGGCCTTGGATTCGGCGACGTCCATGCCGTTAAGGTCGATTTCGGTATTGGCGGAATTCACCAACACCCCATTGCCGGTAAACGCCTCTTTGGAAATATCGCCGCCGGAAATGACTTCCGCGATAGGCAGGTCGAAGGTGTTGGCGAATTCGTAGTCGCGTTCATCGTGGGCGGGAACGGCCATGATGGCACCGGTTCCGTAGGAGACCAGCACGTAATCGGAGGTCCAGACAGGAATCTTTTCGCCGTTCACCGGATTGACAGCGTAGCTGCCTGTGAATTCACCGCTTTTACCCTTGGCCAGTTCGGTTCGTTCAAGATCCGACTTGTTGGCGGCGGCGGTTTTATAGGCGGCGACCGCGTGGCGGGTATCGTCGGTGACCAGGTGATCCAGCAGGGGATGTTCGGGGGCGACCACCATGTAGGTGGCACCAAACAAGGTGTCGGGTCGGGTGGTGTAGACCCGGAGGGTGGCGTCGAGTCCGTCGATAGCGAAATCGACTTCTGCTCCCTCGGATTTTCCGATCCAGTTCCGTTGCATTTCCTTGATGCTTTCCGGCCAATCCACCAATTCCAGATCCGCAAGCAGGCGCTCGGCATAGGCGGTGATTTTCAGCATCCATTGCCTCATGGGTTTGCGGACGACCGGATGATCGCCCCGCTCGGAGCGGCCATTGACCACTTCCTCGTTCGACAGCACCGTGCCCAGGGCGGGGCACCAGTTGACCGGAGCTTCGGCCTCGTAGGCCAGGCCCTTTTCAAACAATTTCAGGAAAATCCACTGCGTCCACTTGTAATAATCCGGGTCCGTGGTCGAGACCTCCCGCTGCCAATCGTAGGAGAAGCCGAGGGCCTGGAGTTGTTCGCGGAAACGGTTGATATTTTTTTTCGTGGTTTCCGCCGGATGGGTACCGGTTTGCAGGGCGTACTGTTCGGCGGGCAGGCCGAACGCGTCCCAGCCCATGGGGTGGAGTACGTTGTATCCGCGCATGCGCTTGTATCGCGCCAGAATATCGGTGGCGGTGTACCCTTCCGGATGCCCCACATGCAGACCCGCGCCGGAGGG
>JAGYLC010000091.1 GCA_018401235.1 Kiritimatiellia bacterium | reverse complement strand
GCAGTCACTTTTTCCGGCGCTCGGAACCGAAATAGTGCGTCCTTCCGAGAGCGGTGGGTTTACACCCTATAGCAGGGGTGGCTTCGATATACATTCCGATCAAGGAACAGGGTTGTGATATGCGCAGAGACTGCCTTCATTTTCAGCGCCACAAAGAAAGCGCTTTGATCTGTCCGGTTTGAAAGTACCTGCAAAGCCCGGATGGGTCTTCTTCAAAACACTTTAAATAAAAACTCTTCTTCCTTCCTCTTCTTCCTACTTTCCGCCCACCTTTTTAAGGTGGGTTTTCTTTTTACCCCTGGATGTTCTTCCGGCATTTTCGGGGCCCATGAAAAAAGAAACAGACGTAAATGCCTGCATTGTGATGAGATGTATTATCCCGACCCCCGCACGGCAGACCCCCAGAGGTATTGTTCCGCACCGGAGTGCAAGCAGGCCAGTAAGCGGGCTGCGCAGCGTCAATGGCGAACCAAACTGGAGAAACGGGAGTACTTCAAAGGGCCCGATCAGGTTGCCCCGGTCCAAGAATGGCGGAAGGCCCATCCGGGCTACTGGAGAAAGACCTCCGTATGCGAAGATGCGTTACAAGACGACATTGTCCCTCTGCTACCAAAATATCAGGTTTGCGGCCAATCGATCCTGGGCACGGTTTCCGGGACGCAACCCAAAGGAACCCATGAAACGCAAAAAAATCCTCCGTCCCGACCGTCTGCGACATCCTGCGGGCGCGTCATTTGTGCGCCACGGAGTTTAGTGGCAACTGCGAACTGGAAGTGATTGATGTCTATCAACAACCTCTATTGGCGCGGGATGGGCAAATCGTCGCTACCCCGACCCTGATTAAAGAACTGCCGCTTCCCGTGCGCCGGCTCATTGGTGATCTTACGAACACTTCCCGCTTGTTCGTCGGGTTGTATTTATACGCTGCAACCAAAACAAATCCGTGAAACCTCTCCGCGTACTGCCAGGCGAGCCGTCCCCCGAACTCGCAGAACTCCGCTCGCGCCTCGCGGAAGCGGAGGATACGTTGCGGGCCATTCGCAGTGGAGAGGTGGATGCGGTGGTCACCATCGGCAAGAACGGTCCCCGGGTCTTCACCCTGGAAGGTACGGATCACGCCTATCGCGTGCTGATCCAATTTATGAACGAAGGCGTGTTGACCCTGACGAACCGGATGAGGATTTTATATGCGAACTAGAGCTTCTCCCGCATGGTCAAGTGCCCGCTCGAGCAGGTGTCGGGAAATTCGTTCCTTCGTTTTCTTTGCACCGAGGACCGCGTCACGATTTTTCGTAGCCAGACGCTGGCAAAACAACTTCCGGTACACGAAAGCGCCCTGAAACAAGAGGCTGTCACCCTCCGCGAGATGCTCGGACAGACGGCTCTGGAAGTGGAGCGTATCTCGCGTGGTCTGAGGCCGAGCGCATTGGATGAACTGGGGTTGGCGGTCCTGTTGCGCTCCACCACTAAGGAATTCGCCGAGCGGACGGGCGTGAGTGTCAAACTGACCTGCTCACCATTGCCCGAGCGGCTGCCAGCCGAAACCGAGTTGACGCTCTACCGCATTCTCCAGGAAGCCCTGAATAACCCGGGCACGGCAATCAAAGTGCGCATTCCACTCGGTTGATGACCCGATAAACTCCGCGTGGGTGATGTCGGAGGCCAGTAGCCGCGGCACCATTGATTCGGCCTCACGCTGGCCGGCGCAGGTGATGGTGTTGTTGGTGTAGTCGGGATCGGCGTGGCGGATGATGCTTAGTCGCATAAGGGTCCTTGTAGTGATGAAATGCTCATAAATTTTGACAGGGTCTCCTAGGCAGTAAATCCAGCTTAAATTCTGATACTGTGGACCCCCCTTTAAATTGCAGATTCAGAGAAAATCATGCGCAGGCGTCCAGGGTGCCGATCCAGACCAGGGGGCGGGTGTTTTCGAGGGAATCCGCCCATTCGGCGAGTTGTTGATTGCCCATGCGGATGCAGCCGTGGGAGGCGGGGGTACCCAGTTTCTCCTCCTGATGGGTGCCGTGTATGTAGATGTAGCGATCCCGGGAATTTTGGTTGTATCCGTGAAGGAGTCCGTCGAGCCGGATGATGCGGGTGAGAATGCAATCGCCTTCGCCTCCGGTCCAGGAGAAAAGGGGAGTGCCCACGGGTTTCCGGCTGATGAAGGGTTGTCCGAGGGCTGCGCCCACGCCGATAATCCCGCATACCCGGTGGGCACCCAGGGGAGTGCGGCTAGAATCGGGTTGAGAGCCCAATCCGAATCGACTGGTGGAGACCGGAGCGGAGTCCCAGTCGTGACCTGTCCGCCAGCGGTGAATTCGTTGGTGGGCGACATCCACCACCCAGATTTCCGGTTCGTCCGGGAAACAGGTTCGGAGATGGTTTCGATTTGTTGCGTGGATGAGAGGTTGCATCGGGGTGAAATTCTACTATGTTACTCTCCTTTTAACAAGATTATGAATTCATCCGATCCCACTTCCGACTCCCCCAGCCGTAAAGACGTGTGGAAAATGTTCGACCGCATTGCCGGTCGCTACGATTTTCTCAACCGCTCCCTTTCCTTAGGCCAGGATATCCGTTGGCGAAAATGCATGCGGCGATATGTACCCTCGGGCCGTCCGGTTCGAATCGTGGATCTGGCCACGGGTACCGCGGACCAACTCCTGTTTTTGCTGGATGGAAAAGCCGAGATTCAGACTGCGGATGGATACGACCTGTCTGAGGAAATGTTGGAGGTGGGGCGAAAAAAAATCCGGCAGCGGGGTGTCGAGGATCGGGTGAAGCTGCACACGGGAGACGCCATGGCCAGTCCGGCGGCAGATGCGTCCGCCGATGTGGTCACCATCAGTTTCGGTATTCGGAACGTGATGGACGTTCCGACAGCGTTGCGGGATATGAAGCGCATTTTGGTGCCCGGCGGGGTGGTGTGCATCCTGGAGTGCTCGGTACCCCAAAATTCCGTGGTTCGCCGGGGCTATCTGCTTTATTTTCGGCATATTTTGCCAAAACTGGGGGGCTGGGTGAGTGGGGATGGAGATGCGTACCGCTATTTGAATAAAACCGTGGAAACCTTTCCCTGCGGTGAAGCGTTTTGTGAATGGATGCGGGATGCGGGATTCGAAGACGTGAAGGCGGAGCCGATGACCTTCGGGGTGGCCACCCTGTACACCGGCGTGCGCCCGATGGAGGAGGGAGCATGATTACCACCCGTGGAGCCCTGCTGGAGCACGCCTGCGCGGAAATGCCCATGCGCATCCGCAAGGCCTTCAAGGATTGGAACAACGCGCCGGATCAGGTAATGCAACGGGGCGTGCGAATTGAGGTGGGCATTGAGGATTGCGATCCCATGCGATGGTTGTTGGCGCAAAAATTTCCCCGTCAGCTCTACTGGTCCAGTCGGGATACCGGCGAGGTGATCGCCGGGGTGGGCTGCTGTCACGAATGCAACTCGGGGTCGGTAGAGCACCCGGACGCCTTGTTTGACAAAGCCAATGAGGTGTTAAAGCACTTTGGTGCCTGCAAACCGGTTTATGCAGGCGGTTTTTCCTTTTCGGACGGGTCCGTGGATGAACCCCCGTGGCCCGAAATGGGGAAAACCCGGTTTTGGATTCCATTCGCGGAGGTATGCCGACGGGAGGACAAAACGGTATTGGCGTGTAACCTGTATTTTCGGCGGAACGTGGAGCAGCCGCTTCAGGATCTGTTGCACGACTGGCAGTCGGTACTACCCCGTCTGCTGTTCCCTGAAGATCTGCCTACTCTTATGTGTCGACGGGATCATCCCGACAAGGAAGGCTGGGAGAGCAACGTGGCGGCCGCTCTGGGATTGATCGAAAATGGCATACTGGACAAAGTGGTGCTGGCCCGCAAGGCTGAATACACTTTCGCAATTCCGGTCCCGGCGGCTCACATCCTGGCCATTCTGGAAACCGTCACTTCCACCTGTTATCACTTTTTGATTCAACCCTCTGAAAAGGTCGCGTTTATGGGAACGCCTCCAGAGTGTCTGTTTAAAAGGGAAGGGAGACATTTGCAAACCGAGGCACTGGCGGGAACCCGTCCGCGGGTGAGCAATGAGGAGGAGGATGAAGCCTTTGAAGCGGAGTTGATGAATACCCCCAAAGACCGGCACGAACAGGAATTGGTGCGTCGCGACCTGATTCGCCAACTGCATTTGTTGTCGGACCGGGTGGAGGCGGACGAGCAGCCGGTAGTATTGAAGTTGGAGCGGAAGCAGCATTTGATCAGTCGCCTGCGTGCCAGCTTGAGAGAGGAGGTAGGAGATGCGGATATTGTCAAGGCTTTGCATCCTACTCCGGCGGTGGGGGGGTCGCCCCGGGCAAATGCCTTACGGGAGTTGGGGGCATTGGAACCCTTTTCACGGGGCTGGTATGCCGCCCCGGTGGGCCGTTTCGGGTTGGACTACACCGAATTCGCGGTGGCGATCCGTTCCGGGTTGGTGCGGGGGCGGCAGGTGAACATCTATTCGGGAGCGGGTATCGTAAAGGGATCGGATCCCGCCTCGGAATGGCAGGAGATCGAAAACAAGATCAGCGATTTTGTGAAAGTCACCAGCGGACAGGTGAGGTGAGGGGGGCGTTGGTTTGTAGCCAATGATCATCTCCGGAGCTTGCCAAGCGGGCGTCCTTGGGCTAGAGGACATTTTCACTATTTATCAGGAGAACCTAATGATTGACAATATTCACACGACCTTAAAAGAGTGGCGCGACAACTTGGAAGAAATGCGGGGGTATCTTTGACGTCGCTACCCGACAACAACGCTTGAAAGAGTTGGACGAGGCGGCGGCCTCTCCCGAATTTTGGAACGACCAGTACGCGGCTCAGATCGTGATTTCCGAGGCGAATGCTCTGCGGGGAATTCTCGAACCCTTCGATGAAATGGTGACCCGGCTGGAGGATTGCGAGGTCGTGCTGGAATTGCTTGATATGGAGGAGGACGAAAAGCAGATCGAACAGGGCGAAAAGGAACTGACCGCACAATTAAAGGAGCTTCAGAAGAATTTCGACAAGGTCGAACTGAAGTCGCTGCTGGGCGGAAAGTTCGATGCGAACAATTGCTATCTCACCATCAACGCGGGGGCAGGCGGAACGGAGTCCTGTGATTGGGCCTCCATGCTGTTCCGTCAATACCATCGCTTTGTGGAGCGTGAGGGCTTTAAGATGCAAGTGCTGGACTCCCAGGAAGGGGAGGAGGCGGGTATCAAAAGCGTCTCGATGCTGATTGAGGGTCCGTATGCGTATGGGTTGATGAAATCGGAGCGGGGGGTGCATCGTCTGGTGCGGATTTCGCCCTTTGATTCGGCGTCGCGTCGTCACACCTCCTTTACGGCGGTGGATGTGGTGGCGGAGATTGATCAAACGGTGGAGGTGGAGATTCTGGACGCGGATCTGCGTATTGACACCTTCCGGGCCAGCGGCGCGGGCGGTCAGCATGTGAACACCACGGACTCGGCGGTGCGGATGACGCATCGACCCTCCGGGATCGTGGTGCAATGTCAGTCCGAGCGCAGTCAACATTCCAACCGCGATAAAGCCATTAAAATGCTGCAGGCGAAACTCTACGAGTGGGAAATGGACAAAAAACGTCAGGAAGTGGAAAAATTCTATGATCCCAAAGGATCCATTGCCTGGGGGAGTCAGATTCGTTCCTATGTGCTACAACCCTATACTATGGTGAAGGATCATCGCACCAGCCTAGATATCGGCAATGCGCAGGGCGTGTTGGACGGTGACCTGATGCCGTTTATGGAAGCTTTCCTGAAGCAAAATCGACCCAAAGATATCTAAAGGATGGGTTAAGTACCTGTGAATATCCTCGAAAAAATCCTAACGGACAAGCGCCGTGAGATCACGGGCAGGATTGTGGACTGTCCTCTGGCGAACATGCGGGAGCGGGGCGAATCTGCTCCGATCCCGCGCGGGTTTGCCGAGGCTTTGCACTCGGTTCCCATGGGGTTGATCGCGGAGGTGAAGCACCGCAGTCCCAGCGCCGGGGTGATCCGGGATCCGTTTGTGCCGTCGGACATTGCCCGCGGCTATGAGCGTGCGGGGGCGCAGGCGGTATCGGTGTTGATGGACGAGCCGTATTTCGGAGGGGGCGAAGCGCATTTCCGTGAGGTGCGGGAGGCGGTGGGATTGCCAATGCTGTATAAGGAATTTGTGGTGGATGCCTGGCAGATTTGGCATGCTCGGGTGCTGGGGGCTTCCGCAGTGCTGCTGATCGCGGCGGCTCTGGAGGACGAAGTGTTGCGGGACCTGATGCGGATAGCCGAAGAGGCGCATTTGGAGGTGCTGCTGGAAGTGCACGATGCGGACGAGTTGGATCGGGCCTTGGCGCTGGGGGCAACTTTGATCGGGATCAATAATCGGAATCTGAAAACCTTTGAAACCCGACTGGAACATACCCTGAACCTGATGCATAAGGTGCCGGACTCGGTGACTTTGATCAGTGAAAGCGGAATTCGGGGACCGGAGGATGTCATGCGCCTGAAGTCGGCGGGGGTTTCAGGGGTATTGGTGGGCGAACATTTGTTGCGGCAGGCGGATCTCGAGTCGGCGGTCCGGGAGCTGATGGGCACATGAGTCTGCTGGTGAAAATTTGCGGACTGGCCTGCGAAGGGGACGTGATGGAAACCATCGAAGCGGGTCCGGACGCATTGGGATTTATTTTTTGGCCGAAAAGCCCGCGGGCGGTGACGGCGGATCAGGTGGCGGCGTGGACCAAGGGTATAGTTCCCGCAGGGATGCGTAAAGTGGGGGTGTTCGTGGATGCATCGGCGGACGAGATCCGCGAAACGGTGGAGCGGGCGGGCCTGGATGTGGTGCAGTTGCACGGGGAGGAGTCCATCGAAACGATCCGGCAACTGGACTGTCCGGCATGGAAGGCGATGCATTTGGACCGCCTGCCTTCCAACTGGCGGGAATTACCCGTGGAACGAATTTTGATAGACAGCGGCACCATTACCATGCCGGGGGGAACCGGGCTGCGGGTGGACACGGCGCGGGCGCGGGATTTCGTTTGTGAAAGCAAAGTGCCCGTTGTGCTTGCGGGCGGGCTAAAATCGGGTACGGTAGGGGAAGCGATTCGGGAAGTGCGTCCGGATGGAGTGGACGTCAGCTCCGGAGTGGAAATCGAACCGGGTCGAAAAGATATGAACGCGGTCCGGGCCTTCATTCGGAATGCCCGCGAAGCACATTAAAACCTTTAGGAACATGAAACGATGACAGAGACGGCTGAACAACACTCCTTCAAGGCGCAACCGGATGCCGGTGGACATTTTGGTCCCTACGGCGGAAGTTTCGTGCCGGAAATTCTTTCCCACCCCCTGCATGAGTTGGAGGCCGCTTACACGGAGGCTAAACAGGACCCGGAATTTCAGGCTCAATTAGATGGTCTGCTCCAGGAATTCGTGGGGCGTCCCACCCCGCTCTATTTTGCGCGGCGGATGACGGAGGCACTGGGTGGAGCCAAGGTGTATTTGAAGCGGGAGGATTTGTGCCACACCGGGGCGCACAAAATCAACAACAGTCTGGGCCAGGTGCTGTTGGCGCGCCGGATGGGAAAGACCCGGATCATTGCCGAGACCGGCGCGGGTCAGCACGGGGTGGCGACGGCCACGGTGTCGGCCATGTTCGGGTTGGACTGCGTGGTGTACATGGGCGAAGTGGACATGGAACGCCAGGCCTTGAACGTGTATCGAATGCGCCGCTTGGGTGCAAAGGTGGTGGGGGTCACTTCCGGTCAGCGTACTTTAAAAGACGCGATCAGCGAGGCGATGCGGGATTGGGTGTCGAACATTCAGGACACCCATTACATTATCGGCTCCGCGCTGGGGGCGCATCCGTATCCGATGATGGTGCGTGATTTTCAGTCGGTGATCGGGCGCGAGGCCCGCTGGCAGATTCTGGAGAGGGAAGGGCGGATGCCGGATCATTTGGTGGCCTGCGTGGGTGGGGGCAGCAATGCCATCGGCCTATTTTATCCCTTTTTAGATGACCCGGAGGTCAAGATGACCGGGGTGGAAGCCGGAGGATTGGGGTCCGGACTGGGCGAACACGCGGCCCGATTCAACGGGGGTTCGCTGGGAATTCTGCAGGGCACCAAAACCTATGTACTGCAGGACGCGGAGGGGCAGATCAGCCTGACCCATTCGGTGAGTGCCGGATTGGACTACGCGGCGGTGGGACCGGAACACGCCTGGCTCAAAGATTTGGGTCGGGTGGCCTATACCCAGGTGGGCGACCAAGAGGCGGTGGACGCATTGGGGAAACTCAGCAAATGGGAAGGGATATTGCCGGCGCTGGAAACCGCCCATGGAGTAGCCTACGCGATTCGATTGGCGGCAGAAATGGATCCAGACCAACTTATCATCATCAACTGCTCCGGACGCGGCGATAAGGATGTGCAGGAATTGGCGGCCTGGGAGCAGCGTCAGCAAGAGGCGGGTGGGAAATGAAAAGCATGACCGGATTCGGTCAGGCCCTGGTGGACCGGGAAGGTCTCCGGGTGCAGGTGGAGATCAGTTCGGTAAACCGTAAGAATTTGGACAGCCAGATATCACTGCCAAAAGGATTGTCCGCGTTGGAGTCCGGGTGTCAGAGTTTGATTGCCCGAACCTGTTCGCGGGGTCGAATTCAGGTAAGGGTGCTGATGGACCGGGCAGGTGCGACTTCCGCATGGGAGTTGAATCGGGATCAGGCGGAGGCTCTGTTGGAGCAGGCGAACCGTTTCGCGCAAGCACATCATTTAAAACCGATCGAAGCGGTGTCGGAGTTGTTGCGACTGCCGCAGGTATGGTCGGAGATGGAACCGAACACCGACACCGAACAACTACGTCCGCTGGTGGAGGAAGCCATGAGCGGTGCTTTGAAAGAATTAGTGAAGATGCGGGAACAGGAGGGGGCGCATCTGCGTCAGGTGCTGGAAGGATTGCTGGAGGAGTGCCGGGGAATCGTGGAGGAGTTGATTCCGTTGCTGCCCGCGGCCAGGGAGGAACTGGGGACAAAACTAAAGCGGTCTGTAGTGGGGCTGGGGGAGTTGAGTTCGGAGATGCAATCACGGGTACTGCAGGAAATTGCGTTGTACGGGGAAAAGGCAGACGTGCAAGAAGAGGTGGACCGGCTGCAGGGACATTGCGAGCGAATGCGCGAGAAGTTGGATGACTCCGAGCCGGTGGGGCGGGCGCTCGATTTTTTGTGTCAGGAGTTGTCACGTGAATGGAATACTCTTTCGGTCAAAGCCTCCAGGGCGGATATCAATCAATTGGGTTTGCGGGGCAAAGAAGTTGTGGAAAAAATCAGAGAACAGGTGCAGAACGTCGAATGAATATCGAACCAATTCCCCATCCCATTTTGTTACTGGTCAGTGCGCCCTCTGGTACCGGCAAGACTACCTTGTGTCACCGGCTGATGCAGGCGGAGCCTGGACTTCGGTATTCCGTGAGTTCGACTACCCGAGCACCGCGTGAAGGGGAAACCGATGGAGTGGATTACACGTTTTTGAGTCGGGAGGAATTTCTGCGTCGTGCCGGGGAAGGAAAATTTTTGGAGTACGCGGAGGTGCATGGAAATTTTTACGGAACCGAGATCGGGATGGTGGAACGTAATTTCTTTGCAGGGCACTCTGTGCTGCTGGATGTGGATGTGCAGGGCGCGAGACTGATACGAGAGGCTTTGAGCCGGGAGTCGATGAACCCGAAGTTGCGTACGTATTTTCACGATGTATTTATTTCGCCGCCTTCGCTGAATGCACTGCGAGATCGGCTGGAAAAGCGGGGTAAAGACAGTCAGGCGGTTATCGAGAAACGGTTGCGGAACGCGGAGGCGGAAATGCTGGATGCGGCCCACTACGAGTACCAGATCATCAACGATGATTTGGATTCAGCGTTTGCACAACTCACGGCGATTCACACCGCAAACACGCTTCGTACGGTACGTCTTTAAATAAGGTCAGAATACTTGCCTATAAAAGTAGGCAATGAATGAAAGTTAAGTTCCGGTTATGTCGATCTTTTGACGCTACGGCACTATTCACGTTAAAAGAGATTTAAGCTGTTTCGGAGAACGATCTCTCGAAACAAGTTGAATCAAAGAACAAAGTGTTCAAACCTAAACTGAGGAGATCCTATCGTGCCAGCTAAAAAGAAAACAACCACCAAAAAAGCGCCTGCTAAAAAAGCGGCAGCCAAGAAAG
>JAGYLC010000090.1 GCA_018401235.1 Kiritimatiellia bacterium | reverse complement strand
AGCCCCGCATGCTCGTCATCACCCCCTTCGACCCATCCAGCCTCCCTGAAATCAACAAGGCCATCCTCGCCGCCAACATCGGGGTCACCCCCATGAACGACGGCCGCATCATCCGCATTCCCGTACCCGAACTCAGTGGGGAACGCCGCAAGGAAATGGTGAAAATAGCCGGACGCAACGCCGAGGAACAGCGGGTAGCCATCCGCAACATCCGCCGCGAAGCCAACGACTCCATCAAAGCCATGGAAAAAGCGGGCGACATCACCGAAGACGACCGGGACCTCGGCTTTGACGAGGTGCAAAAACTCACCGACAAATACGTGAAAAAAATCGACGAGCATCTGGCCTCCAAAGAAAAAGATATTTTGGCGGATTAAACCTTCTGTCAACTTGGCAGCCTGACGGATTTCTCATGAACCACATGTTCAGAATGTAAAAAGAATCTCTCACAAAGGCACGAAGGCACAAAGAATGACGGAAAATGAAATCGGCAAGATCGTCATAAATGCGGCGATTCAACTACATCGAGCACTTGGGCCGGGTATTATAAAAGGTGCAGCATGAATCATCCAGTAGGATTCATCCATGTTCCTGTGGATCCCCCTGCCCGTTTCCCGACAAACAAAATATCGCATGCCCTCCGGCCACCAGACAGTTCACCCCCACTTCAGGCAGGAGTCGGCCTGTAATGTCCAAAACTTGTTGCATGTCATTGTCCATAACGGTGGAAAGTTATGTATGAGTAGGGATGCGTACGCCAACGGGTATTTTCCAAAAAGCTTTTATTAGCTTGTACTTCCCCTCACCTATGTTCAAAATAGAAACCGCCATGATTCTATCTTTTCATACACAGGTATATCGTGAAAAAACCCAGTATCCTAAAACAACTATCAGGGCCACTCGCTTTAGTGTTCATGCTATCCCCATGTGTGAATGACGGCGCGGTCGGTGAGAAGAAGACGGTGACATTGTCCAGGCATGAGACGGTGGCGGAGTTTCGAGGGACGAGCGAGCACAGATGCAGAGGGCTGACATCATTCTGTCCTGACAAGTGCGGCCATTCGGGCTCACTCGCGACCTTCCGAATCGTCAACTACCTGTCATACGACAAACCCGGGGAGTACGGCGACCCGAAAAGCGACGAGTTTATGTTCCTACTTGAAGACAACAGGAAGCAACCCAAAGTGCCTGCTGATATCCTCGCTGCAGTGAACTACCTGAAGCAAGGGGATAAAGTGCTGCTCTCATGGAATCACGACTATGTGACGGTCGACGGCAGCTCAGGACCGCAGCGTCCGCTCACGAAACTGGAGAAAATCGCGGATGTCGGCAGCAAAGAATGGCTCCAGCAGATTGACCGTCTCGTCGGCGTCCGCGATGCATCCGGTCATGGACCCGCAATCGCCTCCGATGAATGGGTGCAGGCAGTGAGTGTCAAACTCAAGGTTTATGACGATCAAGGGCATGGTCCATCCCCTGATTCCGATGAATGGCGATCCGCCATTCATCGGAACGCCTTTGGAAGCCATTGAGCCTATTATTGCGGGGACTCTTGAGGACAAGGCCTATGCCGAAGCAATCCGCGCGATCGGCCAAAAAGTCGCGCTGGAAGGCAATATCCAGGGCAACAAACCGGAAGAGAAAATCGTCATGTTAGAAGCTGAAATGGCCGGGGTACCCGACGAGGTGCCTCCGGTCATGCATGCGGTGTTGGCCAATTGGACTTGACATTATTTCCAGCACAACCGCTGGCGCTTCATGCAACGTACCGCAACCGCGGAGGCACCCGGCGGCGACATCACCACTTGGGATCTGACGCGCATTTTTTCCGAGATCGATAAACAGTTCTCTATGGCGCTTGAAAGCCGGGACCTGCTCCGTAACACCCCGATTGAAGAGTACAGTGACCTGCTCGAGAAGGGCTCCATGCCCGACAGCTACCGCCCCACCCTCTACGATTTCCTCGTTATGCCAGATTTGCATATACCGTCGGCCATCTGGTTCAAAGCCGAATCGGATCATGCTTCCTTCCGAGCGGCGGGCATACAGCCTGAAATACCCGCGTGCCCTCTCCAGTTCCGCTTCAATGAAACCGTTTCGCATGGTATCGGATCTTTTCAGGATCAGGGCGGCCTCGGTGGTAGTGGGGCTGGCGGACAGGTACAGACTCCCCTCCGTTTCATCGTCCTCATAATAACTGGAGTTGTCCCAGAGATCCGATAGATGTCCAAGATGAAATCTTTCCCGAACCATCGTTTCACGGGGCAGTAGAACCAGTCAATCGCCAAATCAAACTCGCCCTGTCCAAAAGCCTCGAACCCCCGCTCCCAAAGAATCCGACTCCTCACCTCCGTAGCCCAGGCCGCCGGGGACGCCTTCCCTCCCGTGAGCTGAGTGTACAACGGATATTCACGCGGCCCAATGGTGACAGGGGTTGACTGTACCACTCGAGGCCAGTCCATCGGGGATAGAGTCTCCCGAAGCGTATCGGGATTTGTGCTGGTGATTTGAAGGTTTGCGACTCCCTAAAACAGAGAGGCGATGGTGGTTGCGCGCTCCAGCGGCTCGGGCAGGGTTACGATCACATCCAGTCCTTTTTCCTCAAGTGCCGCCCCCATGCTTTGAATCCAACTAGTGATTCGGGTGAGGTCGACTGTTAAATGGCGAGAGTTCAAGTTCCAGTAACTCGAAGCGAAAGCGGCCCGCCTGTCCACCATTTGGAAACCCTACACTCCGTCCAAAGAACAACAGGAACGGTACTAACCTTCACCGTCCCTGAAACTACGTATCCTTATTAAGGAATTTTTATGTACCTCGATTACTGGAATTTACGCGAAGCCCCCTTTCAAAATGTCGCAGATGCGCGATTCGCCTACCTGTGCGAACAACATCACGAAGGTCTGGCCCGCCAATTGGCTACCATGATGCGCATACGCGAGCAGGTGGGGCCCATCGACGAGGCGGCGGACCTGCTCACCTATTTGAAGGAAGCCAATTCACTGAACGAACACCTTGAGGAGAGCCGGGTTACGGTTGACGAAACCGAGTAAATCGCAGCGTCATAAAAGGGACGGAGGTCGTTCCATGGGTTGGGTCCCAAACCAGTGAAGGCATCTGTAAATATTTAAAGAGTAGCTCTATTTTTAAGTTCGGACCGTAGGTCCGCGAAGATACCAGCCTCATCCAAGGAGCATAGCGACGCCGGGTGGGGCTGGTATCTTCGCGGGCTTGCAGCCCGACATTGTCATATGAAACCATGGTGTATTCACGCCCGGTGGCCACCCGGTGCTCGTCCCACGGCCAAGGTGTCCGGAGGGCGCAATTCCGAGGAGGACATCTTCTCCACTACGCTTTTCCAGGTGGGTCCGATCGGGGGCTGGAAGGTGTCGTCCCGGCCCTTGGCGAGGACATCCACAGAAAACAGGCGCGGATCCCGGTGTTCACCCCAGGAAGACAACAATCGGATCTGCAAGCCTTTTCCTTTCGTGTGCAGTGGTACTTCCAACAGCCGCTTGCGGTTGTCGCGAAGCTGGTAAACGGTCTCCCAGTGTCCACCTCCCCGCTCAATCCGGATATCCATGTCCCGGACCAGTTCCCCGGGCAAGGCATGTTTCCCTTCGGGCTGCGGATACTCGGAGGCCATGCGTTTGGAATTATTTAAATTGCTGTCGAGCACCAGGCGAAGTCCCGGAAAATCCCGCTCCTGATTCCAACGAAAACCGACTGCACCTCCGGCCTCGCAGGTCCAGGCATGGGAAGCGTCCTCGCGGTCCCGCTCCCATCCGTCCAGCAGCGTCTCTGCGTTCTCCCCGTCTGCGGACAGCCGCGCCTCGAACCAGCGGCTGTCGGGGAGACGGAGCTTGCCGGGGAGCCAGCAGTCGTCATCCAACAGGGTTTGCTGGAGTTCCGCGAGGTGCCGGGCGTGGAGTTGGCGGGGAGTAACCCCGTGACGGGCGCAAAGGGCGGCGGCGGTACCGGCGGCCTGACCCAGCACCGCGCAGGTGGCCATCACCCGGGTGGAGGACATCGCCGAGTGGGTGGCGGAAATGTTGCGCCCCGCCATCAGCAGGTTGTCGGTGTCCACCGAGTACAGACAGCGGAACGGTATGCCGTAGGGTGAAGGGGCCGGATGGAAAATGGTGGGTTCGCCGGGGAAAAGCAGTCCGGCCGGATGATGGTCGTCCATGCTCCAGCCGCCGTAGCCGACCACATCCTCGAAGTCGCCGCCCGACTCGATATCGTGCTGGGTGAGCAGGTGATCGCCGACCATGCGCCGGTTTTCCCGTTTCCCGGGCAGGCTGCCGATAAAATGCAGGGCCCAGTCGGCCGCCTGTTCACGTTCGGGAGCGCGGTTTTTAATGTAGTCCCAGACCCCGTAGGCCACACGGACAAGATCGTCGCGGATCGCCTCGGCATCGGAGAGGGTGTCGCGGTGTCCGCCAAGTTCCAGCCACCAGAAATTATTTCCGTGAACACCGCGAATGCGGTGGGGAAGATCCTCGGGGGACTCGAAGCGATAGGCCCACTCCGGCGGAGTAAAGGGCTGGGGTTTTTCTTTCTTGTGCACCTGAATGAGCAGGGAATTTCCCATGGTGCGGTCATCGCCAAGCGTAGGGGCAATGCCCTCCCCGAATTCCTCCCTCGCCTCGCGTCCGATTCGATGGCGTGCCCCCACGGCGGCGGCGAGAATACTGTCTCCGGAGCAGTCGATGAAATAGTCGGCTTCAACCGTCAGCCGGGTTTGCGAAGTCAGCTGCCAGGAGCGAAGGCGGGTGATCCGCCCGTCCTCGCGGTCCGCATCCAGACAGGTGGTATTCAGGAGCAGAGTAAGGTTGGGTTGATAGACGGCGTGGGCCCAGAGCACGGAGTCCCAGACAAAAAAATTCTTGTCGGAATTACGATACAGGTTTTCAAGTTGGAGTTCCTCCAGAATACCGGTTTCTTTATTGTGTTTGCCGTGGGCACCGCAAATCCACATGCGCACCTCGGAGGAGGCGTTGCCTCCGAGAACCGGGCGGTCATGAACAAGAATGGTTTCAGCTCCGGTACGGGCGGAGGCAATGGCGGCACAGAGACCGGCCATGCCGCCTCCCACCACACAAACGGTTGCCGTAAGTTGGTCGCCGCGAATATCGGGTTGGGTGAATTCTTTCATAAGGCCCACTCTACGGGACGAACCGGATCAACACAAAGCAAGGTTTGACTTTAACAGTAAAGTTATAAAGGTACAGGTATGAAACATCGAGTTACCTTGAGGGATATTGCCGCGGAAATGGGATTAAGTGTACAAGCTGTATCTCTGGCCCTGCGGGGCTGCGCAGGTGTCAGCGAGGCCACTCGGGAACAGGTGAAATTCCGCGCATCGGAACTGGGATATGTACCGGATCCCGGCTTGCGGGCGCTTGCGGACTATCGGACCCGGGGACATCAGGCGGCGACACGCTGGAACCGGGTGGCATTGGTGCACAACTGGCCCACCGAACATGCACTTTATGAGAATAGATTTTACGCAAAGTGGTACCGACACCTCGAGTCTGACGCATCAGGCCGGGGAATCCGCATCGAAACCCATTGGTTGGGGACGGACCTTGAGCGTACAGATACCGTATTCCGAACCTTGCGGAACCGCGGAATCACCGGGGTGTTTGTGGCACCGCCCGCTATGACCTCCACGCCGACCGCCATACAACTACCCTGCGATCAGTTCCAAGTCGTCACTTTCGGACCCGGACACCTGTATCCCGATTTTCACACCGTGCAGTTTGATTTCTACGAAAATTTGCGACTTGCCTGGAGAATATTGAGTGAACGGGGGTGCAAACGCATAGGTCTGATATATGCCGAAGACCAAGGATGGCGCACCGGTCATGCCTGGCGGGCGGCATTTCACGTGGAAAACTTGCTTTCGGGCGGCCCTCCCGGAGAGCGCATGCCGCTGGAAGTGCACGACATAAACAACTCCTCACACTCCCGCTACCTCCGGTGGCTGCGGGAGGGAGATTATGACGGGGTCATCAGCAGTGTCCACTGGATAGATGGTTTACACATTCCAGATCGCCCGCCTCCGAAAATCGCACTCTTCAACGTGGATCACCCAGGGCAACAGGGGATCGACCTCAACCTCCCGCAAATGGCGCAAACCGCCATGGAGCTGCTGACTCTGGAAATGCAACGATCCATGGTCAAAGAACGATCCCTGCCCTTTCGAGTCCACATTCCCGGAAGATGGGTGGATTAATCCAGTACCAGGGACTTCCGAAGGATTTCCACCGGCTCGTGGGGGGAACCGCCGGAAACGGGGTTGACCTTCGCACCGGCCGATATTCGGTTCAGAACCGATACAGAATGCTGCCGACCACATTGTGTTCAATGTAATCGTTGACCGCATTCACGGTGAAACTGCCATTCACCTCCAACCCGGAGTCCCAGACTTTGTTCAGGTTTGCGGAGAAGCCGATGAGTTTGTTCCAGCCCTCGTCCGGGGGCTCACCGGCCGAGAAACCGCCCTGCTCTTCCGCCACCGCCCGGGTATTAAGGAACGCCTGAACATCCTCGTCCCGTGCTTTGGATTTTATCACACCCAGGTGGCCCCGAAGTGAAGAAGTGAAACCGGGGTAGCTACGGCGCAATTCCAGTACCAGATAATGACGCTGCTCCCAATACGGGGTCCAATAGTAATCGGAGTCTTCATCCGTGGTGGTGATCGCATGGTGAAGTCCCCACCAGACATCCAGGCGTTCGGAAAGCAACCAGAGATTTTCCAATTCCGCGTTCACAAACGAATTGTTGTCATCATAGAACGAAAAGGCTCCAACCGCCGTGGCCTGCCAGGAATCTTTCACCCGCCAGATGGGGCGGAACACAACCTGATCATACGAAATCAATCGACGGGCCGAAGGAACCACGTCGTGATTGTAGGACACCAGGAAGTCCATATTGGGGAATGGCCTCCATTGGTGTTCGAGACCATAGGTGACTTCATCCTCTTCTCCCCGGTCCTGCCCCTTGGGTTTGAGGGTGTAGAGTCCGACCTGGAAAATGGAAAAGGCACCCGAGTCATGGATATAACTTACCAATGCCCCTTGACGCTCAAAGTCGGCCTTGTAGGTAAAGGTCTCCTCTTCGCTGGACTGAAAGCTCCGGCTTTCTCGAACGGACCAATTTTCAACGGAATTAAACCTCTCGCCATCAATGACCTGACTAAAGCGGCGATTGCTCGAGGATTGAACGGACTGGAAAGTTTCCACCACCCGGTTCGTCCGGCTGTTGAAGGTCTGTTCGATTTCACCGGCGGAAGCCCGAGCCTGCAGCGTCACCCGGGTGTTCAGATTCACCCCCGCAAATACGCCGACTTCTTTTTCATCGATCAAATCAGTAGCTCTTACTAACCGCCCATCCGCTCCAATGTAGGGTCCGCGGATTCGAATCAGGGGTTTCTGCTCCTGTGACTTTTCCGTTTCAGCCGTATCATCGATCGCATCCGGCAATCGCATCAGTCTGGTTAAATTTCGATTCACATACTGGGTGAGTTCTCGAAGATCCTCCTCCGGATACCCGTCGCGTCTTAATAATTCCACATTCTCCATGGCCATGTCGTACCGCCCGCCCAATGCGGCAATTTCCGCCCGAACGCGGCGGGCCACGAATACCGGATGGTGCAGGTACGCCTGGCGTAATACATGGCGACCCGACGCATGACGATGGGGCTCATATCGTTTATACAAAAGTGGATTGTCCCCGTTAATCGAGTGGCCGAACCGATGCTGGATAAACCCCTGTTTATACGAGATGACCGCCTCATTCATAATGACTTTATTCACATCGAATAAATCAATATTGGAGGCATTTTCCTGTCCAACCTCCCCATAGGGATATGCCACGGAATGTATCTCATCAGGAGCTGCACCCGACTCCTTACCAATACGGTTTTAGATTCGGCAAATTCTTTCCGCAGGCGGGGCTGATATTCCCGCAGCGTTTCCATGCGATCCTGATCCTTCAACCACAATCGGTTGGAAACCGGCAATCGCAAATCATCCCCTTCCGGATCGACGGGGAACAACTGCCCTCCATCCCAGAGGTGGCTTTGGGTGTCCCAGTGTCCTGTGGCATCGTACTCTCGAATTTCCAGAAAGGTTGCGACATAACGCTGTTCCCGGGACAGAACATCCCCTACACCCACAAACATGGTGAATGCCGCATCCAGTTCTTTTGCCACCAGGGTGCCGTACCGATATGAATTACGAAGCGCGTCATCAAATGTAACCATCACCACTTTTCCCGGGCGATAATCGCGAAGAGTCTCCGGAAGCTCGGTCGCCTCGGCGGTCCAGGCATATCTCACCGATTCACGCATCCGGTTCAACCAAGGTCGATGCAAATCGGCCGGAGGCGGTTCGGATCTGGAATCAAAATACTCCGGAAGCTCGGATGCGGTGATGAACATAAACCCGTCCCGCTTCAAGGCCATCACCTGTTCCCGCAACTGACGCACCGAAGGCATGTCCGAAAATTCACTGGGGGAAATCCCGTGGTAAAGCAAACTGAACACCTACCCCCACAGTACATGGTGGGACCGCTAACCGGAGTATGCCGCCGCCTGCCGCCGTCTGAGTTGGCTGAACACAGACAGTCACCATGTCTGCCATACCGCTATCCTCGGAGACTCCCACCTTATGCCCTGGCGCGCCGCGAAAGCCTGCTTTGAACACCAGGTGGATTTCAATTACCTGGAGCCGCGCGATGTGTCCGACCGGGCGCGCATCGACCGGACAGGTCTTCACATCGCCGGGATGCACTACGGGATTCTCCTTCTGGAGAAGGAACCGGAGAAACAGATCCTGGAGGCATTGGCTCCAATGGAGGCGGAAGGACGTCTGGTCCGATACCCTTTGAATACATCCCCGGAAGACCTCATGGATCGCATCGGGTGGCTGGATCCGCCCAGGCACGGCATCCGTCCGCACCATCCCGGGCTCCGGGTTCGCCATGTGCAAAAAACCGGCATCGATTGGTTCCTGCTTTTTCAGGAAACCTCCACTGCGGTCGAAGTCCAGTTTGATCCGCAGGTGCCGGGGGATGTGTTTGAACTCGATCTGTTCGGCGGAGACCTCCACGAAAAGCGGCGGAAGTCCCCCGCACGGCTTGAGGGCCATCAAATGAGGGTGTTCGGCGTTCGGGAAGGCAGCACGCAAGCGAAAGACCCGGAGCCAGACGCGAGCTAAATTGACTTTCCCGGATTCCCCTCCCCCGGACATTCCTTCGAGGTATCCATACCTTTCCCACCTGCCTCTTACTTCCTTCCGGACACCTCATTTATTTCCGCCCGCCAGTCGCTGATACGGTCCGGGTGTTGATTGGCGATATCGCGTTCCTCGCCAACGTCGGTGGACAGATCAGACAGTCCAGCGTCGTATTCAGCTTCAGCATCAGCCCCTCCAGAATATACGCCTGAATCCGCGTCCGCGGAAACCCGTCAAACAAAAACCCGCTCGCATACGGATTCTCCGCAATCGTCTTCTCCAGAATCTGCACAATAATCTCATCCGAAACCAGCCCCCCCGCCGCAATAATATCCCGCGCCGCACGCCCCAGCACACTCTCCGCCGCCAGCTCCCGCCGCAGCAAATCCCCCGTCGAAACATACCCCAAATTGAACTTCTCCACCAAAAAATCCGACTGCGTCCCTTTTCCCGCTCCCGGCGGACCAAACAAAGCAACATTCAGCATCACAACACCTCTTTCCGGATCAATTGTTTCAACTCCCGTGTAGCCTACCCCACACGGCCCCCGCAAAAAAGCGAAATCTTCAGACGATAATCACTTGCCATCGCCATAAATTAATCGTATATCGCCGATGAACGATATGACCAAACCCGCGATCACCTTCTCCGATACCGATCTCGCCCTCGCCCGCTTCGCCGCCGCCATGGGTCATCCCGCCCGCATCGCCATCGTCCGCCTCCTCCTCGCCCACGGCGAACACACCTGCGGACAGATCACCGACCACAGTCCCCTCGCCCAGGCCACCGTCTCCCAGCACCTCAAAGCCCTCCTCGACGCCGGCATCCTCTCCGTCCGCGAATGCGGCCCCCGACGCTGCTACAAACTCGAACCCCTCAAAATCCGATCCTTCTGCGACGCCATGCAGCAGACCCTCGGCCGCCAACCCCTTTCATAACCTCAAAACCCCTCAACCCCCCTGAACACCATGAACACATCCGAACAGCCCC
>JAGYLC010000009.1 GCA_018401235.1 Kiritimatiellia bacterium | reverse complement strand
TCATGTGATCGCTGTACATGGATACCATATAGAAGGAAGGATACCAGAAGCAATACGCACGCAGCGATCCAATAGCGAAACTGCAGCCGTTGTTCCGCCGCAATCCTCATGTCGGGTGGTAACAAGCTGATATTAAATATACGGTGACGGGTTCCGGAAAGGGCCAGGCCCAATGCGGCCGCCGGCGGGGTAACAGGCGCCCCCTTCGGTTGGATCGTAAGGTTTAGTGAGGTCTCCATTGCTTCGATCCGGTGAGGGGACGGTATAAAATAGCCGTCGATCACCAGCTCATGGATGTGAAAATCGGGCGACGGATATTGCAGGTGGAAAAGTCGGAGTGCCCCCTCCAGCTCCACCAGCCACCGTTGGAACAGTGGCGGAGGGACGGAAGAACTCCCGGGATGTTTTTCCTGTTCCTCGATAAGATCTTCACTGCGGATGTGGATAGCCCGCACCTGCATGAGGAGGGAGCCCCGACTGATGATCCAATCGCTTTGTTCCGGCCCGGTATATAGAAACACCCTCGGGCTCCCGGAATCAGGAAGTCGATACTGAATGCCTGTGGCATGAGCCAAGCTATGAGGAAGGATTTCAACGATATTCAAGCCCGCGGCCCTGGGCAGACGCAACTCCCGGGTCAGACTGTCCTCCCGCGCGGTACAGATCAGTAGTTGTTTATGACTGTCATGTTCAGAAACCATATATTCCGTCACGGCATGGGATGCCGACATTGATTCGAAATCTTCGATGTGGGATTCCACCAGGTCCTGAAGCTGGAGGTCACTCTGCGGATGGGGGATCGGAAGGATTTTGACAGAAACCAACGAGGACTGCAGAGCATAGATGCAGGGATAATAGAGCCATCCTTTTTCCTGGAGTGTACGGTGTACTTTCGCAGCCAGCCCACTTTCATCAGCCTCTTGGTCTATGTGGATTGAATCGACCAGAGTACATCTCCGTCGCCTCACCCGCAGATGAAGCAGGTGAACCTGTTTGCCGTCGGCTACCAGACCGAGCAGATTTCTTGAAAAAGGGGTCAACTGCATGGCACGAAATTTCTTAGCGTTGTTCGGTGTTCGCAAGGGGAATTAGCGATTCCCCCCGTTCCGAAATGACGGTGGCGGTGACAAAAATAATTAAATTACGTCGTTCTTCCGTGATGTCGGTTCGCCTGAAAAATGTTCCGACCAGCGGTAGCGATCCCAAAATTGGGACTTTACGTACCGTATCCTGGCTGACCGTGCGGATGAGCCCACCCATGACTACGGTTTCACCACTCTCCACCACCACTTTGGTTTGCACCTCCCGGCGGGCGATACGCGGGAGTTTTACTACGACTTGTCGGATTTGATTCGAGGCTTCCTCGGAACGGAGACCATCCTCCTGATAGGAAATAAACTCGAGAAGTTCACTGATCGTGGGGCTGAGCAGCAGGCTGATGGATCGATTGTCGGCCCCTACACTGGGCACTGCAACCAGGGTGAATCCGAGTTCAGCGGTTTTGGGGGTTCCTTTGGGAATAAGCGCGGTGACGGTATATTTTCGGTTATCCGAATCGACCAGAGCAAAGGCCTGCGCCTGGAATTCCTCGTAATACAGCAGGTCGTCCCCGTCCCGAAGTTTGGCCGGATTGTTGTTGAGGGTGGTGACACGCGGCACCGAGAGGGTGCGTCCTTTGCCTGAGATTTCCAAGGCATGCAGCACGGCATTAAACATGGGCTCCGTGAGCAGACCCCGATAGGCCAGATTCAGTCCCTGGTCTGCAGTGGGAGGATTTCCTTCCCGCAACAAACCGAACGCTCCCTGAGGTCCCAGAGGAAAGGGGCCGGCGCTGTCGCTTCGATACGGTTCGATAGGTAATGGACGATCCCTCGTCGATCTACGGTGCGGGGTTGACTGCTCCACACGCCATCCTCGAGCACTCCCTTTGTGGAGACGCTGAGGGGAGATCCCAAAATCCAATCGATGCCGATTTCACGGAGATCCGACTGACTGATTTCGATAAAACGGGCTTCAATCAACACTTGGGGAGGTGTCGTATCCAACGCTTGCACAATGTTTTCGATCAAATTCAGATTTTCCGGAGTGTTCCGGGCAAAGAGGGTATGACTGTTCAGGTCCACATGCAACTGGGCACCCTGCCCGGAGGGAACAAAGTCTTCCACCACCTTTTGAATGTGGGTTTTCTCATGCGGGAGTACCGTGGCTTTGCGGGTGAGAGCGGAAATGTCACTTTGGGCCAAGCGCTCGGCCTCCGGCATGGTCCCCCAAGACAGACCATGAAAGAGCAATCCGGTGCGAAGCCTGAAGATACGGGTTTCCATGGGGGGCGCTCGATCCGGATCCGTGGTTGTCACCCAAATCATGTGCTGGCCGGTGTGAAACTGCACCTGGAAATGACGGGAAAGATAATCCAACACTTCCCGGAGGGGGACATCGGTTGCCTGAATGTCCAGGGTTTCCTGATTGCCGATTGTCGGATCGGCAATCATATTGATATCGTCGTCCTCCGACAGAGCGCGGATGAGTGTGGACAGCGAGGCATCCGACACATGCAGACTGACAGGCTTGGAGAGCAGTTCGAGCACCGGTCCTTCCGAGCCCAGTTTATCCATGGCCGCCTCCTCCACCATGCGACGTTGCCCGAAGGTATCCGGTATTTGCTCTGCATCGATGGCGTCTTGGGCGGCTTTGCGGCGGTTCAATTCCTGATCTGCGGCCGATTTAACTGCCCGCTCGTCCAGCATCGCCGAGAGGATCCGGTTTCGCAGGATTTGCACATCCGCCGCCCCCTGGTTTTCGACGGCCGCACCTGAAATAACCGCTAACGCTCCCTCATAGTCCCCTTGATCGTATAGCGATTGGGCCTCAGCCACCAGCGGAGACGACGCGGATCCTCCGGACAAGGCCTCCATGCCCGTAGCCGGCGAGGGGCTTGCGTCCGACCCTTGCGGGGATGTATGCACGCAACTTGTCAGCAGAAACAGGGGAACTAAACCCTTCAGGAAGATGCTTGTTCCGGGTCGATTTTTAGAAAAAGAGTAATAGAGGATCCAGTGAGATTTCATTAAGCACACTCCAGCAGGAGACTAATTAGAATAAAACGTAATTCAGGTTCGCTTTTTTATAAACGAATCTGTTACATTTGACCACATTAGCAGATTAGGTCAAGAACTTGTGAAGAGGAATTATGAAATTAAATTGGATGAAGATGATGAAAGCAGGAGATCTCCAACTGTGCGTATGGGTGTTCGGGATTGTTGCCCTGGGCTGGATGAGTTCCGGCAGGCTGGAGGCTTCGGAAATGCAAGCGACATCTGCCGCCCTGGTACGCATGGATCGGCCCATCGGCTGGAATGTGGGTTTGATGCTGGAAACCGGCAGCCGAACTGTGGCACCTCCTGGGCCTTCCATCAAAATGAATACCCGGGGCGCGATGATTCGAGTCGGATATCGCATTCAGCCGCCGATTCATGTTTGGGGAGAACTCGGAGCTTCCCAGGCAGACCGCAAAGGACGTGCCGGGACGGCGGGAACGGAGGGAACGGAGGGGCAAGAGGTTTCGGATTGGTATGAGGACGATGCAAGCGGGGAAACCGCCTTCGCCTGGGGAATGGGAACGGGAATCGCATTGGTCGAGTTTCCTATTCGCAGCTCACCGGTGTTGGGAATGCGGGAAAGCTTGACGATTGAATTGAATGCCTCCTATCGGGTTCGACGTTCGGATATTCCCCGAACCCGCCGGATGATTTGGGATCCAGCGCAACAGGTGCATGTCTCCGCACCCGGTGGCGGAGGTTCCTCAATATCGGATGAATTTATCTGGTCAGAAACTCAGGTGAGTCCCTTGGTGGTCTACCGGCGAAATTTGTTTGCGGAATCCAACGAGCCCTTCTTCAGTCCCACGGGCTATGCCGTGCGGGGAGGTCCTGGCTATGTGCGAACCCGCTACGATTTAGGAGAGATGAATGTCGAAGATTCAAACAGCCTGGGCCTCTTGGCAGGAGTCGATGTTCGGCTCCAAAATGGATGGGTCTGCCAACTGAACAGCTTGTGGATAAACGGAAGCGACCGCGAATTTTCGCTGGTGGTTGTTCGCTACTTCTAATCTCCGGACGCGACTTAAGGATTTAGGGTTGCGGGACCCTTGTTACCCGCGACCCGGTTGTATTGACCCGTGACCTTGTCTTTCTCGTACTTCGTGAAACCAGACTTGGCTACATGATCGTTGGACAGCAGTTTTTTCTCTTTTCCAGCCGTGTGCTTCAGTCCCAGATTGGGAACTTGAATGACTCGACGTACGGGCTCTCCACTTTCGGGATGAACGCCCAGTGGATCGTCTTTCATCGATTGCACACATTCGAATCGTTCACCCGTGCTCGAAATTTCGTACACGTACACCGGCATTAGTCCACCAGACGCAGTTTGATTTCAAAACCACTTTTCGTTTTGTAACTGGATGGGGGGGGCTTTATTTCGACCGCAGCTTCGGCTTCTGCTTCCGATTTGTCGAAAGGGTTGTCAGGAAAAGGGTTGGGGGGAGGAAACTTAGTGTTGACCTCCATCTGCATCTTCTGGGTGTCGGCCCTCAGTTTCTCCAAACGTTGTTGGAGGGGGATTTTTTTGCTGCCAAAGGCGGATTCCACCTCTTTTCGGAGAGAATACAGCCTGCTGTACTGAGTCGCGAGGGCTTGAAGTTGTTCTTTCTCTTCGGGCACCACCGCTTCACGTGCCCGGGCGTCCCATTTCTTATGCTCGGATTCCAGACGCTCCAGCTCTTGTTCATATTCAGATTTGTCGCCGTCAAACTGTGCATTCACAGGGAGGAGAGCCAGAGAAAGTCCGCTCAGTATCAATAGAGTTAGATAGTTCATAAGAGGTATCCTACTAGCAGTTCCGGATCAGGTCCAGCACCAGATCCCGTTTCTTTTCCATTTTTTCGGCGGTGGGGGCCTCCAGATTCAAGCGGCAGAGCGGCTCGGTATTGGACATGCGCACATTGAACCACCAGTCGTCCAACTCCACGCTGAGGCCATCCAATTCAAAAGTGGAGGCTTCCGGGAAGGTGTCCTTTATTTTGCGGAAGACCCATTTAGGGTCCTTCACCTTGGAATTAATTTCGCCGCTGGCCCGGTATTTCCGGATGGGAGCCACCAGTTCGCTCAGGGTTTTTCCACGGTTGCTCACCAAGTTGGCAATGTAAATCACGGCCAGCCCGGCGCTTTCAGTGAAATAATTTTCCCGGAAATAATAATGTCCTGATAATTCGCCCGCGAATACCGCATTGGCCTCGCGCATTTGCGCCTTGATAAACGCGTGTCCAACCCGACACATGCGCGCATCCCCGCCACTGGCTTCAATCAATTCCTTGACCGCTTTGCTGGATCGCAGATCATAGAAAACCACGCCCTTCTCCCCCGCCGATTGCGGGGCAAGTTTCTGCAAAAGCGATTCCGCAATCAGGGCGGTGATCATGTCCATGGACACGATATCGCCCTTTTCATCCACAAATCCCACCCGGTCTGCATCGCCGTCGAACGCGATGCCAAAGTCGTAGGTCCCCGCCCGCACTTTCGCCTGCAGAGCTTCAAACGTTTCCTCCTGAAGGGGATTCGCTTCATGATTGGGAAAGCTCCCGTCATAGTTCGCGAAAAGTTCATCATAGCGGAACAGATCCTTAAACACAGCCGCTTCGGCGATGCCCATGGCATTCGCGTAATCCACGCAGATATGAAGCGGGGTACCGATGTCCGCGAAGGCCTGGATGTGCTCCACATAATCCGAGACAATATCCTTCTGGTGAATCTGACCGCGTGCGGCCGGCAGGGGGTCGAAGGTCTCATTGTGCACGAGTTGCTCCAGTTCCTTGATGCCGGTTTGCCCGCTGATGGGCACCGCGTCCGCCCGGCAAAGCTTGAACCCGTTGTATTCACCCGGATTGTGGCTGGCGGTGATCATAATCGATGCGTCCGCTTTGAGGCTGCCGTTGGCGAAGTAGCACATCGGGGTGCTGGCCATGCCGATATCGATGACATCGACTCCCTGCATGCAAAGCCCCTCCATCACTGCGTTGGCCAACCCGGGGGAATGGGGGCGCATATCGCGAGCAATCACCACCGTTTTCGGTTTCAGCAGGGTGGCGAAGCCCCGGCCGATTTTCAGGGCTAGATCCTCAGTCAGTTCTTTTCCGACAATGCCGCGGATGTCATAGGCTTTAAAAATACTCATTGAATTGAAATCTCCATCAGGTAATATAATAAGTGATCACCTATATCCCCTAGCCACATAAATCAAGGCGATAGCAGAAGAGAGGGGCGATCGGCGGCGAAGGAAGGTTTCCGAGCGTCGGAACGACGACTTTTCCGTTTTCCGAGCGTCGGAAGGTTTGCGAGTTTGCAAAATCCCCCCTGAAAGCCGCCGTTCGACCTCCAAGAGTCGTAGATGTCGGAGATGTCGTAGGCGGCCACCTACGATAGCTGCGGCAAAACAAAAGCCCTCGCGTCAGCGGGGACCTTGGCGTGTCGGCCGTAGTAAGCGAAGCGCGAAGGCGGAGGGGGCGGTCCCCTGAGAGGGGAAGCGCCGGGGGCTTGGGAGGTACTGCGTGAGCGAAGCGAACTCCGACTGGGGTATGGGACCGCCGGGAAGGCTCGGGGCATTCGGGGCGGAGCCTTGGGGGGAGAAGGGTGCGGTTACGTCGTAAGTGGCGTTTGTGGGGGAGGGCGGCAAGGGGAATGAGGCTTACAATCAGGGCAAAGGGTTAGGGGAGAATGGGTTGTTTGTTGTTGTTTGCATGAGTGTGACGAGTGGCCGTAGGTGTAGATTCCGTGATTTGGGGTGCATGGAAGTTGGGTGATTGGGGAGTTGGGAAAATCGGGAATGGCTAATTTGGGAAAGGGAGGACTCGACCTCCGACTTCTGACTATTGATGCCTGAACTTCCAGTCCCTGGAGATGTCCCAGTGCGACAGGCAAGAATGCCTATCGCACACTCAATTCCAGGCCGACAGACAGGAATGTCTATCCCACTCTTTGAACTGGATCATTCCGAGGATCAGGAGGATGAGAACCAACATCAAATGGAGGCGGCGGTGCATAGTTTAAGCCTATCATGGTTGGTGCTGGGGGGGACAAGTGTTTTTGGGAAGAACGAAAAGCGGTCAGAAGGGAGAAGTCAGAGGTCGTAAGAAGACAGAAGTTGGGTGACCGGAGGTCGAGGTATACACCACCAAGTCTCGGCATCATGTCCGCCGGAGCCTGGGGGCGAAGGAGGAAGTTCGAAGAGGAAGACGGATCAACCACTCAACTAGACTCCAGTCCTCGCTCGGTGAACTTTTTTCAAAAACTCGGTTGAACTTATCGCGAGAGTATGGTGGGTTATGGTTTTCAACTATACAATTGTGTGCAAAACGAGGCTTTATGAAAAATCCGGAAACCGACCCCCACCGTCTTTTAAAAAACATTTTTGGCTTTGACCGGTTTCGCCCCGGTCAGGAGGCGGTGGTGGAACAGTTGCAGGCGGGAAATTCGGCGTTGGCGGTGTTTCCGACCGGGGCGGGGAAGAGTCTGTGTTATCAATTGCCGGCATTGATGCTGGAGGGAATGACCCTGGTGGTGTCGCCTCTGATTGCGCTGATGAAGGATCAGATCGATTTTTTGGTGGGGAAGGGGATCAAGGCGGCGCGCATGGATTCGAGTTTGACCGCGGAGGAGTCGCGGCAGGTGTGGGACGATCTGTGGAACGGTAATCTGAAACTGTTGTATGTGGCGCCCGAGCGTTTTGCCAGCGAACGCTTTTTGCAGCGGCTTCGGCGGACTACGATCAGTCTGATGGTGATTGACGAGGCGCACTGCATCTCGGAGTGGGGGCACAATTTTCGTCCGGACTACATGAAACTGGCGGCGATTTCCCGGGAACTACGGGTGGAGCGGGTCTTGGCCCTCACCGCCACCGCCACCCCCACCGTGGCGAACGATATTTGTGAAAGCTTTGAGATCTCCCCGGCTGCGTATGTACACACCGGATTTCATCGTCCGAATCTGGTGATGCATATGACTCCCTGCACCGCCGATGAGCGGGACCGTTTGCTGCTTCAGCGTCTGGAGGATCGACCCAAAGGCGCCACCATTGTGTATGTGACCCTGCAGAAAACGGCGGAGCAGGTGGCGGATCGACTGAGCCGGGCCGGGCATCCCGCGCGGGCCTACCATGCGGGCTTGGAATCCGAAGAGCGGCATGAGATTCAGGATCGTTTCATGGGTGATCCCGAAGGTATCGTGGTGGCCACCATCGCCTTTGGTATGGGGATTGACAAAGCGGACATTCGTAATGTGATTCACTACAATCCGCCCAAGTCGTTGGAAAATTATATGCAGGAAACCGGGCGGGCCGGTCGGGACGGAGAGCTCTCCCACTGCGATCTTTTGCTTTGCCCGGATGATGTGGCCACCCTGGAAAACTTTTCCTATGGCGACACTCCCACTCCCGAATCCGTGCGGGGGGTGGTAGAGGAGATTCTGAAGCAGCCGGATGAATTCGATGTGTCGGTTTACGATCTATCTGCCCGTTTTGATATTCGGAACTTGGTGATGTCCACCCTGTTAACCTATCTGGAATTGGACGGCATTCTGTTGTCGCTGGGTCCGCATTACAACGAATATAAATTCCAACCGAAGCGAAGTTCCACCGAGATACTGGCGGGATTCGACGAGGAGCGTCGGAAATTCCTGAGGACATTATTTTCCCACTCGAAAAAGGGCCGGACTTGGTTCAGCATTGATCTCGGGGAGGCGGCGAAATCGATGGGTGAGGATCGCAAACGCTTGGTGGCGGCTTTGAATTATTTGGAGGAAAAAGGGGAGTTGGTGATGCAGGTGGCCGGACTGCGGCGAGGATACCGCTTTCTCAAACGCCCGGAGTCCGCGGACGAGGTGGCCTCTACGATACATGAACGGTTTTTGCGATCGGAAAAACGCGACATTGAACGGATGGAGCAGGTGGTGCAACTGGCTGGGTCTTCGGAGTGCACAGTACGTCAGGTGCTACAGTATTTCGGCGAGGAGTTGGGAGCGAATTGCGGGCACTGCGACCGCTGCCTGGGCGAAACAATCCCTCCGATGCCTCCGGTGCCGGATGCCCGCCTGAGCTCTGCTGAAAAGGAGAAGTTGGCCGCCCTGATCCAGGAAAAGCATGCGGCTCTGCAGACGCCCCGTCAACTGGCCCGCTTCGGCTGCGGCTTGACCTCTCCTGCGGCCACCAAGGCAAAGCTTACCCGCGATCCCCGCTTCGGGTTTCTCTCCCATCACCGCTTCGTCACCATCGCCTTGGCGGCAAAAAAGCTTCTGGTCTCAGTTTAACCTGTATTTTTGACAGAAAGGGTTCGCAGATTTAAATGAGTGTTTATGATCAACTTCCAAACTCGGAGCTCGCTCGGAGTGCGGAGAAATTCACTTCACGACACCGGCCCCCTCCACAGTCCCCGCGCCGCCGTTAGCTTCCCGCGTGCGGAAGCTAACGGCGGCTGCGATGAAGGCTGAAATGTATCTCGGACAGGCGGATTCCGGTATTGAATCTCTCCGCACCCCGAGGCGAGCTCAGGGTTTGGTTTATTCGATGAACATCCATTTGGATTAGCGATGAACGTTTGTAAAATTCGTCCTCAAACTGAGGTCTGGTGCGCAAAGATTCACCTACTATAACGTCCGCTCCAGTGAAATTACGCCTCACTCCCCTCCCCGCACTCTGGCGGCTGTGCCGCCAGGTGCGAAAGGAAGTGACAGTGCCGATGCGGGTACAAGATAGGAATCATGCACGGCGGCTGAAACCGTGTTGGCTGAAACCAACCGTGCGGCTGAAGGCGTTTCATTCCGCCCGTCTGAGCGTGGCCTGGAGACCGTAGCTGTGGAGTTGATGAAGGTGCAACTCCGCTTGCTCGCGTTCCTCGGTGGCCACCAGGGATTTTCCCTGGTTGTGGACCTCCAGCATCAGCTTGGTGGCGAGAGATGTGTTATAGCCGAAGATTTTCTGGAGCACGTAGACCACGTAGCTCATGAGGTTTACCGGGTCGTCCCAGACCACGATGTTCCAGGGGATGTCCAGGTCCATCCGGGTCTCGGTTTGGGTCTCGGTTTGGGTTTGCACATCGGCTTCGGCTGTCATGCGCCTTGGCCCCAGGCGGTGAGCAGGAGGTTTCGGGCACCGCCGTGGTTGCGGTGTTCGCAGAGGATGATACCCTGCCAGGTTCCCAGCGCCAGTCGGCCACCCTCAATGGGCAGCATCAGGGAGGACCCCATTAAACTGGCCTTGATGTGGGCCGGCATGTCGTCGGTCCCTTCGAGGGTGTGGCGGTAGTAGGGCTGATTCTCTTTGACCGACTCCTTAAAGTGCGCTTCGAGATCGGTGAGCACTTCCGGGCTCGCATTTTCATTCAGGGTCAGCGAGGCGGAGGTGTGTTGAATGAACACCTGCAACATCCCGGTTTGAATGGAGGGAAGATCAGGCAGGGACTCCACCACCTCGCGGGTGATGAGGTGAAAGCCACGTGAACGGGCCTTTAAGCGGAGTGGTTGTTGAATCCAAATCATATTTAATGGCGGAGAGGGAGGGATTCGAACCCCCGGTAGCTGTTTCCAACCACACTCACTTTCCAGGCGAGCCCGTTCGACCACTCCGGCACCTCTCCGCGTAAGGGAGGGATTTCATAGTCCCGTAACCCCCTCGGGTCAATTAAAATTTGTTAAAAGGTGTTTTCACAAAGCAAATAAGATGTCGTGGGTACGATTTAGCACATTTTTTTCTTGTAGGAAGTTCAACTCTTCTTTATAGGCAAAACGGCGACATTCGCTGCAAGGACCTCCGTCAAACGGAAGGCTGTGAAATTCAGCCGCGGTCGCGCCACTGTAACCGGATACGACTTTTCCATATCCACGCCCGCATCGGGTGGAAGGGGGAAAGAAGGACAAGCCGGGTAGCCAGAAGACGTGATGGAGATCCCCAGGTGTTCCTCGAGAATGCCACTTTAACTCTGTGTCCCCGCGAAAAGGGACTAAGGAAAAGGAACATGACGAAATTGACAGTACGTGCAACCTCGCTTGCACTGACGATAATCGGGTCACTGTGGGCCTCGCCTGTGACCTTCGAAAGCCGATCTCTGGGTGAAATCGGAGATGGCTCCACGGAATATAACGGCAGTGGGACCTATTATTGGAACGGGTCTAATGGATCCGGCGACTTCACCGTTAATGATGTCACCTTCCCAAACAGCTTTACGGATTGGGGTGGGGGTGTTACCAGTTGGGAGGGATTCGCCTACTCGAACACCACCGACACCACCACCGCCGGGTTTGGCAACCAATACAGCGCCTATCCCGGATCGGGCGCGGGAGGCTCTGATACCTACGCCATCAGCTATAAAAGCAACACGATCACCTACGCCACCCCCTTCGATTTCAGTGTTGGCAAAGGGCTGTTCGTAACCAACACCACCTATGCGGCGCTTGACATGGTGAACGGTTCCGATTTCTCCAAGCAATTCGGGGGTGAATCCGGCGATGATTCCGACTGGTTCAAGCTCAGCATCACCGGCGCGAACGGCGGATCCACAACCGGCATGGTCGATTTTTACCTCGCCGATTACCGATTTACGGATAATTCGCAGAACTATATTGTCGATGACTGGACCTTTGTGAATCTCAGTTCTCTGGGAACGGTGGATAGCCTGTCCTTCGAACTCAGTTCATCGGATAATGGGGACTTTGGCATGAATACCCCCGCCTACTTCGCGCTGGATAATCTGGGGGCGATTCCTGAACCCGGGACCCTGGTCACGATGCTATTGGGTGCATTCCTCCTATTCATCGGCCGTCGCTGGGTCGTGAAGCAGCAAGGAGTGCAGCGATGAATCGTCTTCTACTACTTTTTTTGCTAATCTGGATTGGCCAGTCATTGACCGCCAGCCCCATATCGGCCACAGATCCGTCCATTGTGGGCTGGGTCACCGGCTATCAGGACCTGATACGCGGCCCCATGGATATTTCGGATCCGTCCAAAGGCGATGCCTCGTTCGGGGATCCAAATGATGTGCTCGGTCCCGCCGGGGCGGATGGAGGATCGCACCCGGTGGTCAGTCTCGGGGATGGAGGATCGATTGTATTGACCTTTGCCAACCCTATCGCCAATGGTCCCGGCGCGGACTTCGCGGTTTTTTCAAATTCTTTTGAGGGCTGGTATGAATTGGCATTTGTGGAAGTGAGTTCCGACGGTATCGCGTTTCATCGCTTTGACTCGATTTCCCTCACCCAAGCGGATACCCAGGTGGAATGGGTGTCCGGCTCCATAAATCCCGCGGATATCACGAATCTGGCCGGAAAGGATTTGGCCGGGTACGGGACGCTGTTTGACTTGGAGGAGCTAGCGGGCACTTCCGGATTGAATGTGAATGCCGTCACCCACGTGAAAATCATCGATGTGGTTGGCAGCATTGATCCCGACTATGCACGCGACGATTCGCAGGGAAACATCATCAATGATCCCTGGAAAACGGATTTCGAGACCGGGGGTTTTGATTTGGATGCCATCGGAGTGATAAACGCCATCCCGGAACCTTCGGTGCTCTTCCTCCTGTTTGTAGGACTGGGACTGGTGATTCGCCATGCGCACCGAAAACCATAAACCCGGGTTTACGCTGATCGAGATGTTGGTGGTGATCAGCATCATCGGATTGTTGGCCACTCTCACCGCCACCGGAGTGGGGTCTGCTCTGGAGCGGGCGCGAACGGCGGCCTCCCGCAGTAATCTGCGTCAGTTGGCACTGGCGGGGGTTGCCTATGCGGTGGACCATAACGGGGCTTTGCCTCCAGGAGCGAGTGTGAATAACCGCGTCCGCTGGCATGGAGCCCGCACCTCCATCTCGGCTCCGTTCGAACCGGAAGGGGGATATTTGTCGCCCTATTTAGGACATACGGGGCAGGTGAACCGTTGTCCCTTGCTTGATCGTATTTCGAATGTACGCAGCTTCGAAATCGGTTCCGGGGGCTATGGCTATAATTCCACCAATCTCGGTGGAATCTGGAGCGGGGGGCAGCATCGTCCCGTAGACTACACCCGACTTCCCCAACCTTCACAAACCGTATTTTTCGCCACCACCGCCTTCGCCACTGCCAACGGGATCATGGAATATCCCTTCAGCGACCCCTATCAAAGTCGGGACGGGCATTCACTTCAGCCCAGCACCCATTTCCGTGCGAACGGAAAGGCGTTGGTCGCCTGGCTGGATGGTCATGTCAGTCTGGAATCCCCCAACAACCAGACTGGCCCCAATTACTATGGCGGAAAAAATCAGGAACAGCGCATCGGCTGGTTCGGCCCCACCGAGCAGAATGGCTACTGGAACCCCTCCAGAGAGCGGGAGTAGTGAGACCGATCCTGTCGATGGAGGGGGCATGATCCTCCTGTAGCGATCGACAGGAAGGGCTATCGTCCGTCGGCAGTCCATTATATAAGATAACAGATATCCTAATTTAAGGATTAGGCTTGATTGAACGCGAAGGATGGTTTATGTAGGGTCTTTCTTCATCTATTTAGGAGTTTGTTATGCATCCACCCGGAACCAATCCTTATTTATTCAACGGCAAAGTGGCACTGGTGACCGGTGGTACGTCTGGCATTGGCAAGGCGATCGTGTCGGCCCTGGCGAGAAGCGGTGCCTTGGTCTGTTATTCCGGACGACGCTCCGAATTGGGCGAGGATCAGGCCAAGGACCTCCGGAAGCAGGGCTTGAAGGTGGAATATGTGCAGAGCGACGTGACCGACGAGGCGGCGGTGAAGGCCTGCATCAGCCAAACCGTGGATCGTCATGGTCGGTTGGACTTTGTGGTGAACAATGCAGGGCTGGAAGCCGACCCCCACGCGGTGACCGACATTACACAGGAGGATTTTCAACAGGTAATGAACGTGAATCTGATGGGGACCTTTCTCATTCTCAAACATGCGATTCCCGCCCTGCGCGCGAGTGGCGGAGGAAACATTGTGAACATAGCCTCCGTGTTGGGCGAAGTGGGTATGCCGCTGCTGGCACCCTATGTGGCGGCCAAGCATGCGGTGTTTGGATTGACCAAAACCGCCTCATTGGAAGAGGCGCAACACAAGATCCGTGTGAATGCGGTAGCTCCGGGGGCGGTGAACACCGACATGCTCTGGCGAACCATGCACGATTCTGCTGAGACGTTTGAACAGATTAAAAAGCGGCATCCGATGGGGCGGGTGGCGGAACCGGACGATGTGGCGGAGGCGGTGTTGTGGCTCTGTTCGGATGCGTCATCGTTTGTGACGGGTCAGGTCATTAATGTGGATGGGGGCTACATTGCTCAGTAAGATGGAAAAATCCACACTCAAAACCGGCTTGGTATCGATTAGTTTTCGGAAACATTCCGCCCCTGAACTTATTGAAGAGGTGGTGAAAGCCGGACAACAGGGGCTGGAGTGGGGAGGAGACGTGCATGTGCCGCACGGAAACGTAAAAGTCGCGGAACAGGTGGCGCGCTGGACCCGGGACGCGGGACTGGAATCGGCGGCTTACGGATCCTATTATCGGGTCGGGCCCGCGGAGAAGTCGCCGGAAATCGAGGCGGTGCTGGATTCGGCCGAGGCTCTGGGCACCCCCGTGGTACGGGTGTGGGCTGGAAACAAGGGCTCTGCCAGAGCGAGTTTACAGGACCGTCAAGTGGTGATTGAAGATACCGAGCGAATCTGCAAATTGGCGGCGAAACGGTCCATTCGTATTGCGTTTGAATATCATGGAAATACCCTGACCGACGATATCGAGTCCGCCGTAGACCTGCTGGAGGCGCTTCCTCTGGAAAACCTGGACAGTCTTTGGCAGCCCCCCAACGGTCAACCGGAGGACGTCTGTGAAAAAAGTTTACTCCGTATTCTTCCCCGGGTGTCCAATGTGCATGTGTTTCATTGGGGGGAAGGCGGCGGGGCGGATCGATATCTGCTTTCCGAGGGTAAAGAGCGGTGGATGCGGTATTTTCAAATCCTGGCGGAGGATCCAAAGCCCCGTTGGGCCCTCTTGGAATTCGCTAAGGATGACGTGCTCGAAAATTATCATCGGGATGCAAGGGTGTTGCATGATCTGGTACACACCTATACTCATACATGAAAAACCCATTAGATCATCGGGCCAAACCCGCCAAACGATCAGACCAAACCCCCGGATCCGCTCCCGGTTTGTTGGTGGCACCGGAAGGGTCTCCCCCGCCCCGGCTGGATGTGTTAATATCCGGGGATGGTAATTGGGCCCCGCATGAAAATATCTCGCTGGATACCTTGCGTTCGCTAAAAAATTCCCTTGGGGAAAATCAGTGGTTGTGGCTGGATGTGAATGGGCTGGGGGATGCCGAACTGATTTCGGAAGTGGGGCAGTTGTTCCGATTGCACCGGCTGGCACTGGAAGACGGGATGAATTTGCGTCAACATCCGGGAACCACCTCGTATGAGGACATGCAATTCACGGTGCTGCAGGTTCCGCATTTGGTGGAGGACCAACTGGGGTTTGAACAGGTATCGCTCTATCTGGGACAGGGCTTTCTGGTAACGCTGCAGGTGGACTCCGCTTCCAAATTGGCCCCCATATGGGAACGCTTTAAAAAAGGGGCACCCCGCATGATTCAAAGTCGGGTCGATTATCTGTTTTATGTGGCGATGGATATGCTGGTGGATATCGCGTTTCCGATACTTGAGGCCTTCGATGAGCGATCCGAACTTTTGGAAGAGCGGTTACTGGACGGGGAGGGTGCCTCCTGTGTGAACGAAATTCATGCGTTGCGGAGGGAAGTGATGATCCTGCGCCGCATCTTCTGGAATCAGTCTCTGGTGCCGGATCAACTGATGAAGCTGGAGCAATCATGGTTGGCGGCGGATACGCTTCCTTATTTCCGGGATGTGCAGGACCACGCGATGCGTGCCCTGGCCCGCGCGGACCATTTACGGGAAATCAGTACATCCCTCTTTGATTTGCAGCGGTCGATCAGTGGAAATCAATTAAATGAAGTGATGAAAGTGTTGACCATCATTTCCACGATTTTTATCCCGATCACCTTTATTGCCGGGGTGTATGGCATGAATTTCGATCCGGATATCAGTGGGTGGAATATGCCCGAGTTATACTGGAAATACGGCTATTTGTTTGCTTGGGCGTTAATGATTGGTTCTGGACTGACCATGATGCTGATATTCCGTCGTTATGGATGGATCGGTAAGAGATCCCATCGGCGGAAGTGAGGAATTTTCCTGCTCCAGCAGCCGGGGACCCGCCAGGCGGATAGAGATGAGGCCGAGCGGGGCGGTGAAGAGGATGGAGAGCACGGCCAGAGCGAGAATGTGTTCGCCACCCGGAACCCCCAGTGCGAGCGGAACTCCGCCGAGGGCGGCCTGCACTGTGGCCTTGGGCAAATAGGCGAGCACACAGAACAGACGCTCATGCGAGGTCAGAGACGATCTCCAGGTGGCGATCCACACTCCAATCGAGCGGGCGAGCAGACCGGCGAATACAATACTGGCAGCGGCGGGCCCGGCGGACAGGGCCAGACGGGGATCAACCTGCATGCCGATGAGGACAAACAGCATGATTTCCGCGAAGACCCAAATTTTGGAGAGTTTGGCTGCCAGTTCGTGGGCAACGCGTTCGGCCCGCTCAAGCAGCAGGAACCCTACCGTCATCACACCCAGCAACGCGGCACTGTGCAGGACATCGCCCAGATGCACCAGCACCAAGGAAAGCATGACTAGGACGAGAGTTTTTTCGGTTGCGCGAATCCGGCTGTAGTACCGATGAAAACCCCAGGCCAGCAGCAACCCCAGCAGAATACCCGGAATGATTCCCAGCAGTATGGATTTTGGTAGGTCCCACAAAAGCGCCGTCCATGAGTGATCTCCACGGAGGGCCATTCGGGTAAACAGGGAAAACAAGATGATCGCGAATACATCGTCCACCGAAGCGCCCGCCAGCACTAAGGTGGGGACCTGGTTGCTTCGCCCGTATCCCTTTTCCGCCAGTGTCAGCATCGCCGGAACCACCACCGCCGGGGACACCGCGGCCAGCATAAACCCGGTGAGACCCGCCACTGGCAAGGAGAACTGCCAGAAGTGATGAAGCAGAAGAGTCAGCACCGTTCCCTCCAGCAGACAGGGCAGGAGGGCCATGGCCAGAGCGGTTCCGCCCACCTGATGCAGCACCCGACGTCGAATGCCCAGTCCGGCCCGGAGCAGAATCACCACTAGGGCGAAGGTTTTCAGGAAAGGTTTCATCTCCACCAACGCGGTGGGCCAGGCGTCTTCTCCCAGTGCTCCGCCAAGAAGCAGGCCGCACAATAGCATTCCCAACACGGCGGGCAGATGCAGGCGGTCAAAGAGCCGACCGGAAAACCAGCCGCCCAGCACAATTAGTGCGATCATCATGGTCAAGGACATGGCGTATCTGTATCCATAGTACCCTTTGGTGACAAGATGTTTCCACTACACGTACCGAGCCCGGAAAACGCGGGTTTGTTTCCGGGTCCGGCCTGTTAGGGAAACGCGGCCTGATCGGCCCCGAAGGCGCGGGGATTGGGGGGGACGGACAACCCGGAAAGCAGATGGTGGTACTTGCGGATGGAACGCTGCTCCGCCCGCTCCCCGGCAAAGGAACGCATCAGTTGCAGCCCGGCGATATCCTGAGGGCGGAAACGCCTGGAGCTGGTGGGGTTTTACTTCCCTGGCATCCATGCGTAGACTGTAACGCATACCCGCCACCCGGGTGAGCGCGGTGCTGGAGGGGGAGATCAACTTGAACGGGGTCGCCCGCTAACATGACCGTCTCTTGCGGTCCACTTCGATGAGGAGGGGCACTACAACCCCATCATTTCCGAGCGGGATGAGACCCAACGTGCGAATTCCGGTATTGAATCTCTCCGCATCCCGAGGCGAGCTCAGGGTTTGGTTTATTCGATGAACATCCATTTGGATTTGCGATGAACTTTTGTAAAATTCTTCCTCAAACTGAGGGCTGGTGCCCTGGAGGTTTTCGAGAAGAGTTGGATCGGACACACAATCACCGCCTTCGGTGAGGCCGGGTCGGCGGGGATTGAAGGCGAGGCAACCTTGGGTTTGTGGGTGAGATTTATTTCTTCCTTGTTTGCTTTTCCACGCTTCGGCGTATTCTTTGAGGTGCCGGGATAATCGATGATCTGCCCGTCCCAGATATCCCAGATGCAGGTGGCGAGGCTGACGATGAACTCACGGTCGTGACTGACAAAATCACGGTATTCTCGAACGGAAGCTGAGTCCGTAATTGAGAGACTCGGTACTTTCCAGATCAAGGGTGGTTGGTGGGTTACGTCGAGGCCAGCACGTTGCCTTGTTGCATGATCATGGCTGCGACGATCAGCCTGGCTTTCTCTCCCCCGCTGAGGACTTCACAGGGTTTGAATACGGCTTCGCCGCGGAAAGCATGCGTCCCATGGCCGAGAGCGGGTTCGGTCTCTTTTTGCTGCTCGTCCGTGCAGAATTTGGACAGCCATTCCATGGCGGTCTTCTTAAAAAGTCGAAGCACAGTCATGGGAGTCCTGGGGGAAGATGGAGAGATCGACAGTTTCTCCCGGGAGAGAACTTCACCTGCGTCAGGTTTGAGTTCCCCGCAGGCATGCGCAAGAGAGTGGTTTTCCCCACACCGTTATTCCGATGATGGCGATTTTTCGCCGGGTCCGACAGTGGCGGAGGACCGCACCGTACAGGGTTCGTCATAGGACTTGGAGATGCCGTCTCATCGATTACCCGGTCGCCGAGCCGGCTGACAGCTTCAGAAAGCGGATGTAGGGGATACCCGCGAGGAGGGTTTCATCTTGTCGGCTTCCGATTTTCCAGTTCCTTTTTGGCGGGGTGGCCTGACGGGCCTTACTGGCGTTGGCGGCGAAGCAGTTGATGAAACTGCAGGAGTTCATCGATGCGTTTTTTCTTTGGTGGCATTTTCGCGGGAACGTTTTTCCATCAACATGGCGTTGGTGGTCATAGAATCATCGTAGTTCCCATTAAACATGCGGATTTCTTGGTAATCGAGGTCGGCGATGTGGGTGGGAACGGCGTTGAGGAAGAAACGGTCGTGCGAAATCACGATCACGGTACCGGTGTACTGCTGGAGAAAGTTCTCCAGCCAGTCGCGGCTGGTCATGTCCAAATGGTTAGTGGGCTCGTCGAGGAGGAGGACATCCGGTTTGCCGAAGAGGACCCGGGCGAGCAACACGCGCAATTTGAGTCCGGCGGAAAGGGTTTCCATGGCGTCCTCACGCTGTTCCTCGGGTAGACCGAGTCCATCGAGCATTTTGGCGGCATCGGTTTCCATGGTGTAGCCACCGGCCTCACCGAATTCCTCTTCGATGAGACCGATCCGCTCTTCCTCCTCGGGGGTAAGCTCCGCAGCGGTATAGAGATGTTCACGTTCCAGATGGAGTTTCCAGAGCGTTTCATTGCCTTGATAGACCGTATTCATCACGGTTTCATGGTCGAAGGTGTTGTGGTCCTGTCGGAGAAAGCCCATGGTGCAACCGGTGTCCAAGGCGACCTCCCCGGAGGAGGCCTCCAGTTGACCGGAGAGGATTTTCATAAACGTGGACTTGCCGGAGCCGTTTGCTCCGATGAGACCATAGCGGTTGCCGGCGCGGAATTTGACGCTGACGTTTTCAAAAAGTGTTTTTTCACCATAGCGCATGGTGACGGATACTGCGGAAATCATCTGTAAAGCCTTAGGTTTGTAATCAAAATTGGATGGCAGTCCTTGGCAGGCGAAAGCGTTGGAGGCAAATCAAATATAGGAGAAATGATGGGGGGAGGTTGCACTTTTAACCCCTACCGAGTAAGGTGATGCCACTCGGACACGTATTCTCAGCTAGTACAATCGGAGACTTATATGAAATTGCCTATGATCTCATTTCTTTCTTTTCTGTTTTCCTCATCCTTGGCGGTAGCCGAGACGTCCATGCATGAATTTTCCGTAAATTCCATTCAAGGGGATGAGGTTGATCTTTCCCAATACAAGGGAAAGGTGGTGTTGATTGTAAATACCGCCTCGAAATGCGGGATGACCAAGCAATACGCGGATTTGGTGGAATTGCAAAAAAACTATGCGGACAAAGAATTTGTGATCCTGGGATTCCCCGCCAATAATTTTGCTGGCCAAGAGCCGGGAAGTAATCAAGAGATTGCGGAATTTTGTTCCATCCGTTTCGGGGTGGAGTTCCCGATGTTTTCCAAAGTGTCGGTGAAAGGGGCGGATAAGCATCCGCTGTTTAAATATCTAACCTCGGCTGAAAATCCCGATTTCAAGGGAGATATCCGTTGGAACTTTGAAAAATTCCTCGTGGATGCGGACGGGGTGTTGCAACATCGTTTCCGATCACGAATCAAGCCGACATCGGAAGAGGTTACCGGGGCGATTGAGGTGTTGCTCAATAAAGCCTCATCTTAACAAAACTCTCACGGTTTCGGGTTTGAATTTTATATGAATACAGTCATGTAGGGAGCATGGCCTTCCATTCCTACAATCGAGTCGCCCACTTTTCCGACAGTGATGCGGCGGGGATTATTCACTTTTCCCGCATTGCCTGCTATGTGGAGGAGGCGGAACATTCTTTTTTGGAGCGGGCGGGGTATCCGATCCAGTTGCAGAATCCTGAAGCGTATCGATGGCCCCGAATCCAATTTCAGGCAACATTCAATCGTCCCATCCTTCCCTTTGAGTCTCTGAGAGTGGATCTGAATCCGGGGCTTGTGGGAAATTCTTCTATTCTTTGGAAATGGTCGATTTGGAAGCAAAACATTTCGGATCCGCTGGTGGTGGGCGAAATGAAGACGGTCTGTTGTCGGCAACGGGGAGGGCAAATTAAAAAGACGCGATTGCCCGATGATTTGCGGGCGTTGTTGCTCAGCGCTTGAGGAAATTTCTGCAGATTTCCAGATAGAGATCCCGGAAGGTGAGAAGGAGATCGCCTGGAAAGCCTTCCGGGGCCTGGGAAATGGAGGAATTTGCGTAGGGAGGTGGGCTAGCGGTGAATTCGGGTTCGGGCCTGAGGCTGTCCATACCTAGTTGAGCTTCCTGCCAGGCTTTCAGTTGCATGATCCGGTATTCAGAGCCGCCCGAGATCAGAATAAATACACCGATGAGTGCTAGCGAAAGGCGCCCGGTAGTGAGGCCGATCACAATAAATCCGATGGACATGTATTTTCCTATTTGGGAGGCGATACGGGTGGCTTCCAGAGCGCCCCGTTTTTGGCTGAGCCACCCCCGTAGTACTCGGCCTCCATCCATGGGAAAGCTGGGCAACATGTTGAATAGTAATAGCATCGTGTTGACGGCGGTAAACAGGAACAGCAGGGCAAAGAGGAGGCTTATTCCAGTGAAGCTACTCATAAAACATAGAGTTGCCCCGAGCAGCGCGAGCATCAGGCTGACGTAGGGGCCGGCCAGGGCGATTCGGATTTCGTGGTGGGGATTATCCGGGATGCCGGTCAACCGGGCCACGCCGCCAATGGGGGTGAGGACGATGTCCTGCACCCGAATGCCGTAGCGTTGCGCCACTACGGTGTGACCGAGTTCATGCAGGGTGACGCTGAGCAGAATGATCAGGGAGTAGAGAAGAGCATAGAACAACGAGGGCACGACGTTATAGATCATGGGAAGCAGAAAAAAAGCCGTAAAATGTATCCGGATGGGCACACCCCGAACGGTAGTAAGTAAAAAAGATCCAATCATGGTTTCAACATACAGGTTAACCGCTTAAGTTCCATAGGAATTCGTGTAAAAGCCACCATCAGGCATTTACGTGCTGACTGAGCGTCCATGCAGAAAATGCGAGAACACAGACAAGGGTTGCCCATGCCGAAAAGCGTTTGGCTTTGGTGCTGTTCACGTTTCTAATTCCTTGTTCAATCCCTCGCGTTACCCGTAAAATTCCATAGGCGGTGCACCAAACTGCGGGTAGAAGCAGACCCGGATCAATGATATTTTCTTGAAGTGGACGAAATCCCGTCAACAATAGACGGAAAAGAAAGGTGCAGAGAAACAGACCTAACACCACAGGTTGTTTTTGTAGGCAGGCAATCAGTAGCCCAATGAGCAGAAAGGGAGTGGCTGCAATGGGAAGGTGCTGCCAGCCCCCTTCGAGACTGTGGGGGAGAGGGTGGGGGGCGAATGAGTGGAAATAAGGAGACGCCAAGGGGATGGTCCCCAGAAACAGAGGCACAAAACCTATGGTGAGGGCAAGTAACCAGAGCAGTCCCGGTCGCAAGGGTTTGCAGGGGCTCCGGGAAATACGAATTACATTCCAGATCGCGAGCGGAATGAGTGCTGAAAGTGCCAGAGGGTCCATAGAGACGGCTAGACCGCCGCACAACCCCGAGGCCAGCATCCAGACAAATGAGCGGTTTGAAGCGTTTAGGAAGAAAAGCCAAGCCGCGAGCATGAGGCTCGATCCTGTGAGAGTCGCCATGGACAGCGTCTGCAAATAGGGAAACAGGATCACCAACACAAGTGGGCCGCCTATGGCGGTGGCAAGGGCTTTGGTCCCCTCGGGTGCTTTTGCGGGGAGGGTCTGCTGATTTATCCATGCGCTAAGAGTGACTAGGACCAGCAAAATCAGGGTTTGCAATGGCAACACAAACTGTTCCCAGAGTGGAATAGTCGATAAATCAGGAACTGCTAGTAGGGCAATGGCCGCAAGTGAAAGGGTAGCGGGAAGTGCCAGTCGGGTCCAGGTGGGTGTTTCGGATGCGGAAGTATAGGTGAGACGGTTGCTCATGTGTGGCCACTTAAACCAACCCCACTAACTCTGCAAACCGGAACTGGTGGAAAGTTGTTAATCTTTCTTATTATTTTTTGTTCCAGACATCCCATCCACCCCCCTTAGCGATTCTACCCCCGGGATATCCACCGGCAGTGGTTTCCCCGCCTTTTTTCGCTTCGGACCGAAGCATCCGCGATATTCCCGCATCAGATCCTCCAAAAACTCCGGGCTTCACCCCCAATCCACGCGCGTCAGCCAGCGCATTCGCTGATGCAGCATCTTCACCATCAGCACTTTCCCTGACGCTCATACTCACGCCACCACCTCAGCAAGGTCTATCCCTTCCGATCCCTGAATTTTCCCGTGATTGGGAGTCCTCCGTCACGTCATTCCCCGTAAAATAGAGCCAAATCCGGTAGGCCTGTTGCACCTCGTCCCAGTTTTTTCAGGCCGTGCGCACCTGTTGCTCCTCCCTCAGAGCTTCTCCCACCTCCTTGCATCCCTTGTCGGACTCGAGGAGTTGTTTTCTCCGCACCGACACCGCCGAATCCGGCAGAATTCCCCGCGAACAGCGCACCCAGCAAGTCAGCCCCTTCCGCGAAGCCGAATCACCCCCGCAAGCCGAGCCATAGCCACTCCACACCGACTCCACCGGATCTACTACCAGACCTGCCCGCACCGGATTCAGGTCGATATATGCGGCAACCGACAGCAGTGCCAGCGGATTACCCTCCACCACCACACTCCGATACCGCGCATCCCACAGCGTCCCCTTCCGACCCTCCTTCGCATTATACCAGCAGGTAAAGGTTTGCTTCAGCACCCGCATAAACTCCGGTAAATCACCCATCCGCTCCACCATTGCCGCATCCATCGCCTCCCGGGTATCATTTGTAGTGCATCATAATAGGCCTCCCCTCCTTCAATCGCCTTAAGCCCACCCCTGCAATTTCTCCACAATGGACGCATGCTCCATCTCCTCCACCTTCGGAACCCACAACAATAGGTGGAAATGATTATCCATCAGACAATGCGTCACCACCTCAATCCCCGAAAATACCGCCCACGCCCGCATTTTCCTCAAGAACACCCGTTTCTCGGAATCGCCAAACAAAAACGCCTGCCCCACGGCTCTGCTCGTGACATGCACAAAAAACGCCTCCCGCTTCGGCAGCACCCGCAAGCCCCGCTTCCGTTTCGCCCCTACACCCGCCCATACACTTGGAATCTGATTGGTTGTTTTCATAAAGCGATGATGAAATATTGCGACGGAAAGTCAACATAAATATCACCTGTTGTTATATTGGTTATAAATTAAATCACCTGTTGCATTGTAAATAATACTGGAATTTCTGCTTCACCAAATGGTCTTGATTCCTGGGGGAGGGTAGGTATTCAGGCGGGTATGGATATATCTATTGTCATTCCGGTGTATAACGAAGAGGAGAGCGTGGATTTGCTTTGTGAGAAGCTTTGGGAGGCGCTGGAGTCGTTGTCCTTGAGTTATGAAGCAGTGCTGGTGGATGATGGGAGTAGTGACCGGACGTGGGAAAAGCTGGTGGAAAATCGGAAGAAGTACCCGTTTTTGCATTTGATTCGGTTTCGACGGAATTTTGGCCAGACGGCCGCGATGGCTGCGGGGTTGGATTATGCGCAGGGGCAAACTATTATCACCATGGATGCGGATTTGCAGAATGATCCGAAGGATATCCCGCTTTTGCTGGAGGCAATGTCGGATGATGTCGATGTGGTGAGCGGGTGGCGCAAAAATCGAAAAGATCGCTTTATTAACCGTAAATTGCCCTCGATGTTGGCGAATGGCTTGATCAGTCGGATCACGGGTGTCCATCTTCATGACTATGGCTGTACGTTGAAGGCGTATCGCAAGGAAGTGATCAAGGATGTGCGCCTGTACGGGGAAATGCATCGCTTTATTCCGGCTCTGGCGCATTGGGTGGGCGGAAATGTTGTTGAAGTGCCGGTCAATCATCATCCCCGCCAATTCGGGACCAGTAAATACGGGATCGGACGGACCTTGAGGGTTGTGTTGGATTTGATCACGGTGAAATTCCTGCTTCGCTATAGTACCGGCCCCATGCAAATTCTGGGGAAAATAGGATTTCAGTTGGGATTTTTGGGGGTGCTGCTGTTGGCCATGATTTTCGGCTTGAACTTGGTCGCAACTTTGTTCGGGGTGGAATTCGTCGGTTACGATCTGGTGAAGCGCCCGGTCTGGCCGATCATGGGTTTTATGCTGGTAGGATTCGGTATTCAGTTCATTGGTCTGGGATTGCTGTCCGAGATGATGATTCGTACGTATCATGAATCTCAAAATAAACGCACGTATTCGATTCGTGAGGACGTGCCGGCCTCATCGGATCGTCTGGAAGATTGATCATGCTTGAGTGGATCCGGTTGGACGTGCTGATGGGAGTGCTGCTCTTAAGTGGAGTATGCTTCTGGGTTTCCCTGCTGTTTTCCCCGGCTGCCGGCATTGCATGGAGCAATGGATGGGGATGGCTGAAGTGGCGGCCTCTCCCCCACGATCTCTCGAAATCCTTCTTGTGGGGCTTTCTTCTGACCTTTGTATTGCAAATCGGAGTTGGCCTGTGGATGTACCCTCGGATGGATGTCTTACCGGTGGGGGTGGTGATCCTGATTTCAATCGCGGTGTTTCAGGGTCTCTTTTCTCTGATTCTGTTTGTGCACCTTCAAGCAGTGGGATTAAATATCCTTGAAGTACTGGGGTTGGAATCTCCCCTTCATATCCGGGACGCGATTTGGGGATTGATGGCGTATTGCATGGCACTGCCGTTAGTGGTGTTATCCAGCCTGTTCACTAAGGCGTTGTTTAGTTCCCTGAATATTGAACTGACCCTACAGCCGATGATTCAAGAACTCTCGGAATTGAGCGGTTGGTTGAACTGGCTCTCGCTTTTTTTACTGATTGGCTTTATTGGCCCTCTGCTTGAAGAATTTATTTTTCGGGGCGTATTGTTCCCCTGGCTGGTTCAAAAAACCGGAGTCCTTCCCGGATTATTTCTTCAAGCCGCGATTTTTGCTTTGATTCATCAACATGCCGCCAGCCTGCTGGCACTGTTCAGTTTGGCCATTCTGCTCGGATTGAGTTACATTTATACACGCCGGCTGATGACTTGCGTGTGGGCACATGCTTTTTTTAATTCAATGACCTTGGTGTATACTTTGGTGGAAGGGGTGGAGGGGATCGGAATATGAAGACCCGACAAAGCGTATCCCCCGAGGAAACCCGCCGCATCGGAGAAGAGCTTGCACATACGTTGACACCAGGTTCGGTTGTCCGACTTTTTGGCGATCTGGGGGCGGGTAAGACTTGCTTTGTGCAGGGTATGGCCGAAGGCCTTGGGTGGACAGGATCTGTAAACAGTCCTACCTACGGGTTGGTGCAGGAATACGAAACGGTTCCGCCCCTGGTGCATGTAGATTTATATCGGTTGACAGACCCGGAGCAGATTTGGGATTTGGGACTGGAGGACTGGTTGGAGGGAAAGGCCATTGTGGCGGTGGAATGGAGTGAACGGGTGCCGGATTTCTGGCCCCGGGACGCATGGAAGATTGAATTGACGGGCTCTCCCGATCAGCAAAACCAACGTCACATCCGACTGTGGCAGGGAGAAGATGCGCATCATGTCTAGGATACTGGCAATGGAATGGAGCAGCCGCCGACTCAGCGTGGCTTGGGGCCGGAATAGGGAATTTGAGGAGCGGGTGATCGAAGCCTCCCGCTTCCGGGTCACGGAGGCTTTATCGTTGTTGGAAGATTGCGGTGATCTTCTGAAGGAAGTGACAGAGATCCGGATTGGCCGCGGTCCCGGAAATTATACCGGGGTTCGTCAGGCGCTTTCCTGGGCGATCGGGTTTTCCGCGCCGGGTGGCATTCGCCTGATCGCACTTTCGTCGGGCCGGGCGCAGGCTAGACGATTGCTTGACGAGGGGGGAGCGGAGGAGATTGCCATCCTCGGAGATGCGCGGAGAGGTCAGTGGTGGGGTACCCGATTCCCCACGATGCAGGCGGACTGGCGACTACAAGCCCCTGCCGACTGGCTGGCGGACGTGCGGGGGCTGAAGGTGTTTTCGCCGGAAGCGGAGAGGCTCCGTCCTGATCTTGATTCTGTGGTGTTGGATTATCCGAAGGCCCTCGATTTGCTTAACTTCCCGGAAGAATCAGCCCCGGAGGAGTTGGCCCCCTGCTATCTACATCCGGCGGTCAACTCTCTATAAAAACCGTTCCGATTGATCAGGATCGGGGAGGGGACAGGATTCGTCCTTGCCGAACCATCGATACCGATTGCGGGCGATCCAACGGTAGACCGGAGCGTGCAGGAATGCGGGAAGATGCCGAAAGCTATGTAACCAACTCCAGGGGGGACGAAGAAACGCACAGGCTCGTATCGCCGCATCGGAGCCGGTAAAGGCCTGGCCATCATGAATCAGAATCATACTGTCGTTTTCGGAAGGAATGTGGTGTGCCTCCCGCAGGGTCTTTCCGATGTCGGATTCTAGTGATGCAAAACGAAGGTCGGGGGATTTTTCGTGGCGAAGGATAAAGCGCACGGACTTCTGGCAGAAGTTGCAGGGACCATCGAACAGAATGAGCGGTTCGGGGTTCATTCAGGGCCGGATGCTTCCCAGGCGGGGGGCTCCGTGGCGGGGCTGATGCGGCTGGGGCCACCGGAAAAACTTCTCTCCAGAATTTCGGCGGCCAGCCACAGCACCGCCAGTAGAATGAAGAAAGGTAACATTTGTTTGAGTACTTCTTTAAACATGATACCTTGACTATAACACGAAAAAGGAGTTTGACGAATGAGAATTTTTGTTGCGGCACCGGATTTACCGGCAGCCGAATTTTTTAAAGCACCTACAAGCGGCTGGACACGAAGTCAGGGGGCTCAATCGTAGTGGGGTTTGCAAGGAGGTCCTCAGGTTACGGTGGTTAAAGGCGACGTGCCACGAAAGAGGGTTTGAACGCGTTAGGGAACTCCCGAAAATGGATCTGCTAATTTCCACCCTCTCGGGCACGGGGCTGAAAGATCCGGCGGACTATCGGGCCTTGTATGTGGACGCGCATTCCTGGGCGTCTAATGGAGGCCTTGCGGTTGGCGGCAATTTCGCGGGTGTGGATGCTGGGGAGCACAGGAGTGTATGGCGAAACCGAGGGGGAGGTGGATGAGCAGACCGAACCCTGGCCTTTGCATCGGAATGGGGAGGTTCAATTGGAAGCGGAGCGGGCGTTGCAGGTGGCCTGGCGATACCTGTTCGATTTTACGGTTGAGCGGGCCAGGGCCGGGCCGGGCGGGAGCGTCTGGTGCAGGCAGGCCATGCGGGAAAGACCCTTTAAAACCCGAGGTATGGTCCAATCAGATTCACGGGGACGATGTGGCGGAGGTGGTGTCGTTTCTGGCGGGCCGGAATTGCTCTCCTCCGGTGCTGCTGGTCAGTGATGCCTGCCCGGCCCTGCGAAAAGAGAGATCTTCGCCTGGGTGCGGAGACTTGGTGGTCGTCCGAAGCGGTGTCTGGATCGATCATCCCCGGCGGGCCAGCGGCCACCGGGGCAATAAACGCATTTGCACGGACAAGCTGAAAAGTCTGGGGTCACGCTTCGCCATCCAGCTATCGGGAGGGGCTGAGGGAGCTGTGTGAGCCGTGGGGCGTGTTCATCCCCAGACGGGTGATGGCAAAATCGTAGCGAACGGGGTCGTCGGTCTCATGCGGGGCGAAGGCGGCGGTGATGCGACGGGCGGCTTCGGCATCCGGGTGCCCGACGTCGGGTGAGGCGCAGGTGCTTGGCGATGTGGAACATGTGGGTGTCCAGAGGCACCCAGAGTCCGAAAGCTGCCGTCGGACCAAAGTCCCGGATCAATTTCATCTTTGCGCACCATCCAACGCAGCCACATCGCCAGGCGTTTACAGGCGCTGTTCGCGGCCGGATCGGGGAGGAGATGCCCTGATCGTCGTCTGCCGCCTCGCGCATGTCACGCACCACCTCCACCAGCGCATCCCGATAGCGGGGACATTCCACTGTCGCGGAGACGGTGGGGAATCGGACTCGCGTGTGCACCGCCGCCCAACCCTGAAGCAGGGCCAGCAGATGGTTCTCGGGTGGGTCCACTGATGGCAAAATCCCTTGAGGGCTTCCGTTGTTCGCGGGCCGAGAGGCCTGATAGACAAAGGCGGCTGGCGAAAGAAACACCCCAGCGTCGATCCAGATCGCGCAGCAGTGGATTGGATGGACGCGACCCGTCCATATGCGAGAGCGGCAGCCGCCCGGTAGGCGGCGACTTCCCGGTCGGCTTTTCCGGGAAACTCCACACGAAGTCAAGCGGATCGGGACGTTCGATAGCAAGAATGATTGAAGCGTTGGTAAATTCCACCCAGCGCCCGTCGCCCGCGGGCCGTGAGACGGCTTAGAGCCTCAACCGTTTGGGCACTCACAGACTGGAAATGAATTCCAGAACCTTCCGGGATGGGTTTCCGCCTTGGGCACCTTTTTCCAATGCTTAAGCACGGTTCCGTCGGGGGCCGATGACCACGGTGGAGCGGATCACGCCCACGGATTTCTTGCCATACATCATTTTCTCCCGTAGGCGTTCATAGGTGTTCATTACGGATTTGTCCTCATCCGGAGAGCAGAGGAAAGGGGAAGGTCGAATTTCGGCGAAGGCCTGTGATCGTCGCCGCCGTCGGGGAGATACCCAGGACCACCACATCCTGCGCGGCAAAATCGGCAGACAGGTCCCGAAGCCGCACGCCCTTGGTGCAGCCGGGGGGTGTCGTCTTTGGGGTAAAAATAGACCAACACGGTTTTGCCTTCGCATAGTCGGCAAGGCGATGCAGCTTGCCATGCCAGTTTGAAATCGGGGCGGATTTTCCTTCGCGATACTCATATGATTCTCCCTGTGTTGAGTGAGAGGAGTAGAGTAGTCCACCACACAATTTTGGCAATGAGGGATTTGAGAGGAATTTTAAGATTTTGAGATACCATGCAGGGGGAGTGACGCATTCGGGTGTCCGGTGGGCGTTGATTTCACCCTGTCTTTGGCACTTTCGGGGAGAGTCGGGATCAAGAGATCACACTCCCTCCCCGAAAACACCAAACTCAGGGCAAACTGAACGCCCGCCGTCCACATAACCTGAACGGGCCAGAAGGTGATGGGCCGAATGCGTCACTCACAGCACGCGGCGCCCCCGCCGCAAATCCCCAAGGTGGGGTTCAGGGATTGTCAGGGGATCTGATACGGTTTTGCTATGCGGCAGATTTTATGGTACTGAAACGAAAAACGATCTCATGATATGCTGAAAACAAATTTATTCGGAATGGTACTTTTACTGGGAGTCAGCGCACTGACGGCGTGGATGTCGTATTCGCTGTCGAAGGAGCCTTTCACTCTGGAGCAGTTTCGGGTGTCGCCGGTGAAGGCGGCCGCCGGGGAAGCCGAGGTGGAGATTATTGGCAGTGTGGAAGCCCGGCGTTTTCTGGAATTGGGCAGCCATTTGTTTCTGGATGCCCGCAGCCAACAGGAGTACGACCAGGGGCATATTCCGATGGCGATGTCGTTGCCGCTCCGGGAGTTCGAGTCGACCTTTCCGCAGATTGCCCCGATGTTGGATTCCGACACTCCCTTGGTGGTGTACTGCTCCGGTACGCTTTGTGACGATGGATTACATCTGATCCTGCGTTTGCGCGAGGCCGGATTTGAAGGCGGGGTGCTTTATCTGGACGGGATGGAGGGGTGGGAATGAAGTCGAAGATGGAAGATAGGAGATGGAAGATAGGAGATGGGAGATGGGTAGTCTGCGGATGGCTGGCCCGGGTTGCGGTGTCGCTGCTGTTTCTTTATGCGGGTTGGATAAAAGTGGTGGATGTGGAGGGGTTTGCGCGGTCGATAGATGGGTATCGGATGTTGCCAGAGAATTGGATTCCGCCGCTGGCGTATTTTTTGCCCTGGTTGGAAGTCTGGTGTGCAGTGGCCCTGTGGATCACCCCGCCTTTTCGAACCGCGTCTTGGTGGTTGCTGGTGGGGATGATGCTGGTGTTCACGATTGCCAAGGGGGTGGCTATGTCGCGTGGGCTGGATATTTCCTGCGGCTGCACGGGATCGGAAGATCCCATGAGCTGGCTGGATGTGTTAATCAACCTGATCTGGCTCGGGGTCAGTCTTACAGGGTTGATCCTGGATAAACGACGATTCTAGAAATGATCGTGGATGATCTGCTCGGATTTATCGAGAGGCCCGGGCCGGGGGGCGGGAGCTTTGATACCTTTTCCCACCACCACAAACATGCTGATGAGATGGTCTTCTGGTAACTGGATGAGTTTTGCGACAGCCTCAAAGTCAAATCCATCCATGGGACAGGAGTCGTAGCCCAGTCCCTTTGCCGCCAGCATAAGGGTTTGCGCGGCCAATCCACATGTGCGCATGCATTCATCGCGTTGAGCCTGTTCCTTGCCTCGATAATACTGATCAATGGCATTCGTCATGAAGTTCTGCACTTGTTCCGGGGCATTTCGCCAATAACGAGCGGGATCTTTTTCCCAGGCTTTGGTGTCTGCGCACAGCACAATCAGCAATGAGGCATCGGTCACCTGCGCCTGGTCCCAGGAGACAGCCCGGATTTGCTTGCGCACATCCGGATTTTTGACCACCACAAAGCGGGTGTGTTGAATATTGAATGCGCTGGGAGCCAAACACCCGGCGCTGAGGAGTTGTGACTCCAATTCCGCGGGCATTTGGTGGTCGGGATCAAACTGTTTAACGGCTCTACGCTGTTCAATGGCATCCAATACGTGCATACATGCTCCAAATGAGTTGTGAAAGATGAAGTCCATGTGTACGCCATTCTCCGAACAACGCAAACGGAGTCCACCCGGTTTTTTTCACGAGTGGTTGAGGTCCCGGGTCCGATAGCCTTTCTCAGCGAAATAGCGGCTGACCTCGGCGGTGTATCCGTGCATGGCCCAGATTTCCTCGCAGCCGATGTCGTTGACGGTTTGCAGGAGTTCGGGCCAGTCGACGTGATCGGATACCGCGAATCCGGCGTCATAGGAATGGTTCCGTCGACGCTTGGGGAGAAGGGTCCAGCCGGAGGCGAAACCGACGCGGATGGGTCCGAGCTTTTGTCGGAAGGGTCCCCTGAACGCGGCGGGTGAGACTACCAGCATGGCCTTCCCGGCTTCGGCCCGAAAGGGTTCGGGTTTAAACGTATGAGTGTAGGGAAGGGTGATACCGGCGTTGCGGTAGAACGACAGAAAAGGAACAATGGCACCATGAACATAAATGGGGCCCTGCTCTGGATTCAGCATGGCCAGCAGGCGCTGGGCTTTCCCGAGGCTGTATCCCAGCAGGACGCTGTTGATGCCGTCGGCCTGGTTGTCGGCCCACCAGCGATGAATGTCGGTGGCGATGTCTTTGGGATCCGGCCAGCGGTAGATGGGTAACCCGAAGGTGGTTTCGGTGACCAGCAGGTGGCAGGGGACGGGTTCGAAGGGTTCGCAGGTGGGGTCGGCTCCGCGTTTGTAATCGCCGGTGACCACCGCGACTTTGTCTTTCACTTCGATGCGAACCTGGGCGCTGCCAAGGAGGTGTCCGGCGGGATGCAGGGAAATCCGGGCGTCGCCGATTTGCAGTTCTTCTCCAAAAGGGAGAGTCTGCAGTTTGGTTTTGCTGCCTATGCGCTCGCGCACAATGGGTGCCCCGGAGGCGGAGGTGAGGGCGGAGGTATGCCCCCGCCGGGCGTGGTCGGCATGACCATGGGTGATGATGGCCCGTTCCACCTTGCGGGTGGGGTCGATGTAGAGATCGGCGGCGGGACAATACAGTCCTTTGGGCCTGACTTCCAGAAGATCGCTCATGCGATCAGCGCCGATTGCAGGGCTTCCCAGGCCAGTCGCACGCAGGTCATGCGCATGGGGCGGGCGCGCACTTCGCCCAGGGCGGGCAGGGAGGGGGAGCCCCAGTCGTGGGACCAGGGATCCTGGCCCGCAAAAAAGGTTAAGGCCTGGTTGATGCGTTCACAGGCGATTTTCGGGGGGATATTGCTGAGTTCTTCGCACATGGCGGCGGCGGAAGCGGCACTGACCGCGCAGCCCTGGACATACACGCGCAAGGTTCCGGTGGTTTCGTCGCTTGGATCCACGTACAGGGCCACCTCGTCGCCACAAGCCGGGTTCCGACCTTCGGAAGAGGGGTCGGGTAGACGTTCCGAGTGTCGGAAGCGCATGTCTCTGGAGAGGTGGAGGAGGTGATCGTGGTACATGACAGAATGATTCATACTCCACTTGGGGAAGAGTGGCAAATAGAAAGGGGAGTGTGGAGGGGGACCCTCGTTTATGACAGAGATCTTGAACATGACAAAGATTCCGGCGCAAGATGCGCCCCCCCCATACATTCCGTCAAATCTCCCCCAGTGCCTGTAACATTCGCATGCGCTCTTTGATGTGGGTTTCGGCTTGGTGGAGGAGATCGGCGGCGGTGTCGGGGTTGGTGAGGTGGAGGAGGTTGTAGCGAAGTTCGTTGTAGAGGTAGGTTTTGAGGGCGAGGACGGGTTCGACGGGGCTGTCGAGGGTGAGGGGGGATTTGCCTTGTTGGCGGAGGGCGGGGTTGTAGCGGAGGAGGGGCCAATGTCCGCTTTGCACTGCGTTGTGCTGTTGTTCGAGGGAGTGCTGCAGGGGATAGCCGTGGGCGATGCAGGGGCTGTAGGAGAGAACCAGCGAGGGGCCGGGCCAGGCTTCGGCTTCCTGAAGGGTGCGCAGGGCCTGGGGGAGTTTGGCGCCGAGGGCGATGGTGCCGACGTAGACGTTGCCTTTGAGCATTCCGTGCAGGGCGAGATCGGTTTTGGCGGTGAGCTTTCCTCCGGTGGCGAATTTGGCGATGGCACCCAGGGGGGTGGATTTGGAGGCTTGTCCGCCAGTGTTGGAATAGACTTCGGTGTCGAGTACTAAAATGTTGAGGTTGCGTCCGCCGGCCAGGACGTGGTCGAGTCCGCCGAATCCGATGTCGCAGGCCCAGCCGTCGCCGCCGACGATCCACACGGAGCGGTCAATCAGGCTGTCGACCACGCTGCGCAGGCGGGGCACGCGCGGGTCGTCTGTGTCCAGTCGGGTCAGTTGCTGATCGAGTTCCTGCAGGCGCTGTCGCTGGGCCTCGATTTCGGAGGGGATCTCTTGAGGTGCGGTGAGCAAAGATTCGACGAGGTCGGGGGCCACTCCGTGGCCGGACAACTCGCGGAGCAGGTCGTGGGCTTGTTGACGTTTGAGGTCGGCGGAGAGGCGGAATCCGTAGCCGAATTCGGCATTGTCTTCGAAGAGGGAATTGGCCCAGGCCGGACCGCGTCCGTTTGCGTCTACGGTCCAGGGGGTGGTGGGGAGGTTGCCGCCAAAGATGGAGGAACAGCCGGTGGCGTTGGCCACCAACATGCGGTCTCCGAAGAGTTGGCTGACGAGTTTGAGGGCGGCGGTTTCGCCACAGCCGGCGCAGGCGCCGGGAAATTCAAAGCGCTGGGGTAGAAATTGTACGCCGCGGAGGGTGCGGGACTGGGTTTGCTCCTGTTGGGCGGGGACCTGACGGAAAAAGTCGAGATGGACTTCCTCGCGATCGAGTCGGGGAGCTTTCTCCTCTTGATGCAGGGCTTTGAGATTGGATTGGGTTTTGCTGCGGGCGGGGCAGATTTCGACGCAGAGTCCGCAGCCGGTGCAGTTGGGGAGATTGAGTTGCAGGAGGTAGTGTCGATTCTCCTCGGATTGCCCGCGCAGGGCGGGAGCGGGGAAATCGGGCGGGGCATTTTTAAGGTCTTCGGAGGCGGCTTGTTTGACTTGGATGACTCCGTGGGGGCAGATCACCACGCAATGTCCGCATTGAATGCAGAGGTCGGGTTCCCACACCGGGGCGAGGGGGGAGAGATCGCGCTGGTTCCAGCGGGCGGTGTCCACCGGCCAGGTACCGTCGATGGGCATGGCGCTGACGGGTAGAAGATCCCCCTGATCCCGCAGCAGTTTGGCGGTGACATCGCGCACGAATTCGGGGGCGTGGTCGGGAACGGCGGGGGGCCGGGGAATCCCGGAAAGCGGCTCTCCGGAGAGGGGCACCGCATGTAAGCAATCGAGGGCGGTATCGACGGCGGCCAGGTTTTGGTTCACCACCTGTTGGCCTTTGTGTCCGTAGGTTTCGCGGATGGAGTCGCGGATGGCGTCCAGGGCCCGGTCGCGGGGGAGCACGGAACTCAGCGCGAAAAAACAGGTTTGCATGATGGTGTTGATGCGCCCGCCCAGTCCGCTTTCGCGGGCTGCCCGGGAGGCGTCGATCACGTAAAGGGAGAGATCGAGGTCTTGGATTTTTTCCAGCAGTTCGGAGGGGAGTTGTTGGAGAATGCGGTCCGGGGGATGGGGGCTGTTGAGCAGCAGGACAGCTCCGGGAGCGGCCCGTTCGAGAATGTCGATTTGCCGGACAAAGGCAAAAGAATGGCAGGCGATGAAGTTGGCGGATTCGATGAGATAAGGCGCGCGAATGGGGTCGGGGCCGAAGCGGAGATGGGAGACGGTGCGGGAACCGGATTTGTTGGAGTCGTAGACGAAATATACCTGGGCGTGCATGCCCGGAAGGCGACTGAGGATCTTGACAGTGCTTTTGTTGGCGCCGACGGTGCCGTCGGAGCCGAGTCCGTAAAACAGGGCGCGGGTGCGGGAGTCGGGTTCGAGATGCAGGTCCGGGCCAGTGGTCAGGCTGAGGCGGGTGACATCGTCAGTGATGCCCACGGTGAAGCGGGGAGGCGGGGAAGGGAGATCGAGGGCGTCTAATACGGCCTTGA
>JAGYLC010000089.1 GCA_018401235.1 Kiritimatiellia bacterium | reverse complement strand
AGTGCTGTCTGTCCGACGGGGGCAGCAGGTGCCGCTGAACAGGCGACAAGGCACGCCACACCGAGAAATGCCGTTATCATGGGTTTCATAATCCTTCTCCTATGCCAACATTATATTATCCGTCAGTAAATTTACGGATAAATTTATTTTTGCGGGTTTCGTTGCTGTAAGGCATTGCGGGCCAAGCATTGATAAATTAAATAGGGTAAACGTATGGAAGGCAAATAAATTCGACCGTGAATTTATGCTTAAATTTACGCTTGCACTAAAAGTTATACGCTTGTATGGTTTAAGTATGAACTCAATATCACATCCAGATCAAGCCCATTACCGAATACGCATCGAAAATCTACGCCGCCACGAAAGTGTCGAGGTGGAACTGTTCGACCTTCCTTACCCCTCTCGCACCTATGCGGTGATGGTGAACGGTCGTGAAGCACGACGGAAACGATTCGCCACTAAAACTCAAGTGTGGGATCGGCTCCGCAAGTGGATGGTCGCCCACTGAAAAGTTGAAAATTCAATCCTGATTCAGGTAGTGAATAGGTGGACAGATTATATCGAAGCAGCAATTTCTTTGGCGAAAACGGATAAATTCGGATCCCGTGCCCCCATGACCAGCAGGACATCCCGGACTTCAAGGGGCACGCTTTCGGGATAGTCATCCAACCCGACCGCCCGTATTGCGTGTTCGAGTAGGGCCGCGACCAGATCCTGGTGGTTCACCCCGTCGGGAACGGTGCCCCCGGCATAAAACACGGGCAGCAGCCACAGTTCGTCCTGCTCCCGCAGACTGTCCGAGAAGGCATCGACATAGGCCGCGAAATTTTGCTTCAATGGAGTAAATCCATGCGGACGCCACAGCGCAATCAATTTTCCATCCGCCGGTTGCACCGCGCGGATCGCTGCCGCGATTTTTTCGGGATTGTGCGCGTAGTCGTCGTACACGCGGGGTCCCCGGCCCGACTCCGTGCACAATTCCAGTCGACGTTCCACACCCCGGAAACCGTGAACCGCCTCGCGGGCCGACTGTGGATCGCATCCGCAGGCTTCCGCCATCGCCAACACCGCCGACGCGTTCCATCGATTGTGCGCGCCCGGCAACTTCACCTCCATCGGAGTCGACACCTCCCACAGCTCCGCGGAGATACCCTGTCCTCCCTCCAAATACCGTTTCACCCCCGGACCGCACACGATGCGCCGGCCCACCTTGCCCGCGAACAACCTGAACAAATCGACCGTATCGTCCAAGGAGTGGTGATCGGCGGTCAAGGTATTGATCAACGCGACCTCCGGCACGAAGTTCAACAGCGATCGGTCACTCTCGTCCACTTCCACCACCCACCAGTTTTCGGAGTCCCCCAGCCGAACATTGCCAATGCACGGCCCGGATTTCCAGCTCAGGACTCCACCTCCGTTCACCACATTTGGATCGAGTCCGCACTCCGCAAGCACCCATCCCAGCCAACCCGTGCAGGAGGTTTTACCGCTGGTTCCCGCCACCGCCGCCAGCGGGCCTGTCCGAGTAAACTCCGCCAACACCTCCGCCCGGTGACGCTCGGGAACCCCCAATTCCCCCGCCCGCAGCCGCTCCGGATTGTCCGGTTCCACGGCAGTACTCAGCACCAAATACCGGGTATCCGGCCTCAAGGCCCGACCATCCTGCGGCACCAGCTTCAGCCCCCGGGCTTCCAGCAGATCAAACACCGGCAGGCGGGTTCCCTGGTCCCAAAACCGGTCCGAACCTGTGACCTCGACCCCGCCCGCCAACAGCAGTTGTGCGACCGCGTTCATGCCCACACCCCCCACTCCGCTCACATGGACATGCGGCGCTTTCATTTGTCTTCGATCTCCCGCGTGGAGCGACGGCGCCCCCGCCGTCTTTCAACTGACAGCGAAGCTTTCATTTGCCCCCCTGTTTTCGAGGAGGAGTTGGCCGCGCCTGGGGTGGCGGTGAACGCAGTTTCGTCGGCGTTTTGGCCGGAATCCTTTTTTTCGGTTCCACCGGCGGCGGCGCGTGCGCAGGATTCACATCCAGTTGAGCCCGGAAGCCCCCGCCCTCCTCCACCTGCAGGCCCGCCGCGCGGAGCTGACCCGAAAAGTCGCCGTCCGCATGGATCGTCAAACGACCTGTCAGTACGGCGTTACCCGAGAATTTACCGTGCAGATTCAGGTTCCGTCCCTGAATCGGTTTCCCGGGAGTCAGGGTGACCCCGGCCCCCACTTCCAGGTCCATCGCCTTTAACCGCACCCAATCCACCTTTGCCGAAGCGCCGATGGTGCATTGGCGGCAGGCCCGCAACTCCGCCCCGTCCATATGCCCCATCAGTATGATGTCATTAGCCACGATCTTGCCACCGGTCAAGCGGGTGCCCTCCGGCACGATCACGGTGCCGCCCACCTCCAGTTCATCCGACCAGTCCCCCGTAGCCAGTTCCAGATCCTGCAGCTTCATTCGGTGACGACACTGGGTGCACACCCACAGGTCCACCTTGCCCGTAACCGAAGAGGTTACCCCGCACTCCGGACAGATCACTTCGCGTTTACTCGGCATCACCGAACGCCCGATGCGGGTTCCCGCCTTGGGGTCCCCGGTTGATTTCGTGGCGGAGGATGGCGTCGATTCAGGGCGCAAAGGGTCTCCGCGGCCATGACGCGCCGCTTCTTGAGCGGCCCGAATGGCCGTAAAACCATCTACAACCTTGGTTTTTCTAGATGCCACGCGAACTCACGCGCCGTGGGCTACTTGCGACCCTGATTTCCCTGGTTCCCTTGATTTCCCTGCGGATTTCCCTGGTCCTCCTTCTCCTCTTTCTTCTCCGCGGGACGCTCGGCCAGGGCTTCTTCGATTTTGATCGGTTGACCGGTGGGATTAACTTCCGATTTACCGACAAAGGTCACGCCGTCTTCGACCGACAGGCGCTTCGCTTTGATATCGCCCAGCAGACGGGCGGTGGATTTCAGTTCAATCCGGTCCTTCGCCTCGATATTGCCCTGGATGGTTCCGGCCACAATCACCGAGTTTACCCGCAAATTGCCTTTAATACTGCCCGATTTGCCAATGGACACATCGCCCTGGGACAAAATCTCTCCTTCGACCCGACCTTCGATCTGAATCGAGCCGGAGGTTTTGATAGTACCAAGAATTTCGACTTCGGACGAAATTAAGGATTTGGATTCGTTAGGTGCATCACTCATAGGTATTCCTTGTTAGGTTGGTTCATAAAAATACGGAAGCGATAAGCTATCGAATCCACCCCGCAAATGAAAGCGCGAAGAGCGGCCAAATCGAAGTACGAGTGTTGCTGAATGGTTGAGGAGAGGACTTCCTTCAGAGTCCCTCGTTTACGAGGCTTAAGCAAAGGCCCGTTCACGGGCCGAGTTTCAGAGCCAAATCCGCACTCCTCCATCTAATTTTTGTTAGAAACAGATCATGTGTGATCGCACTATTCTACAGGATGGGGATACATCAATATCGCTGCCAGCGTATTTGTGTTTACGATGGATGTGCTTGAAGATCGGAGTCTGGCATTAACTTTTTATTTGGATTTTCCCAACGAATACGCCAGTTCCTGCAGACTCTCCATAATGCGGGCATCCACCACCGCAACCTCCGGGGGAGCCTGCACATGTTTATAGGCCAAATTCAGGATGGCCCGAACCCCCGCTTTCACCAGGGTATCCGCCACCGCCTGAGCCGCCTGACTTGGAACCGCAATAATTCCAATGTCAATTGGTACCCGTTTGGACTGCTCCGGCAGCGAATCCATCGACATCACTTTCGCGGTTCCGACGCTGCGTCCTATCAACTCTGGATCCACGTCAAACAGGCCGCAAATTTCGAATCCGCGTCGACTGAACGCCCCGTGTTCCGCCAGAGCCCGGCCCAAATTTCCGGCCCCGATAATGAAAACCCTATGCATCCGGTCCGCCCCGAGTATCTGGCGCAACACCGCTTCCAGTTGACTGGTCTCGTAGCCCTTTTTCGATATTCCCCGCATATCCATATGCGATAAATCCTGGCGCACCGTGGAACTGGTCAACCCCAAGGCATCCGCAATATCCTGCGAAGACGCCCAGTCCACTCCCTCCTCCCTCAACTCCTGGACATGGACCAGGTATTTGGGCAAGCGGCGGATCACCGGTTTCGGCATGACATCGGATTCAAACATACCTTCTCTTTGAAGAAATTTCTGCGGGAGGCAAGGATATCGTTACATTATATCGTTAAATTTTCACAGGTAGCGCAGCGATTTTACACCGCCGTGGCATTAAACGCCCGGTCACCCGCATCACCCAGACCCGGAACGATGTACCCTTTGTCATTCAATTTCTCATCAATTGCACACACATAGATGGGAACTTCGGGGAATTCCCGGTTGACCCGTTCTATTCCTTCCGGGGCCGCCAGAATTCCCAAAAAATGCAGTTGAGGAACGCCCCAGCTTTTGAGGTTTTTCAGGGCCGCGCAGGCACTGCCTCCGGTCGCCAGCATCGGATCCAACACAAACGCCACATCCACCGCCGCGCCCGGAGGAAGTTTATGGTAATAGGTGACCGGCTTGAGCGTTTCTTCATCCCGGTAGAAACCCAAATGCCACACCTCCGCCTCGGGCAACATGGTCAACAGCGGATCCACCATCGCCAGGCCTGCCCGCAAAATAGGCACAATACCCACCCGACAGTCCAATCGCCCTCCAGTAGTGGTGGTTAGGGGCGTGCATACCTCCACCTGCTTTAGCGGCAGATCTCGGGTGGCCTCCAGAGTTAATAAGCTGGTCAAGCGCAGAATCGCGCCCCGAAATAATTCCGAAGTAGACTCTTTGTCGCGCAGAATACGGATGGAATGCTCGGCGAGTGAATGCTGGAGAAGATGAACAGATGGGTGCATAGCCCCTCCATGACAAACCCCCATTCAAGAATCAATGCCAAACATCACTCGCAGCATATTTTTGCGCTTAAGCCTTTGACATAAAGCAAAATCCACTTATAAGAACACTTCCGAATTTCGGAAACGGCAAAAACGTGGTTTCCGAGTCTCGGAAATTTCCCCGCCTTTCCGGTGGGCCGGTAGCTCAGTTGGTAGAGCAGAGGCCTTTTAAGCCTTTTGTCGTGGGTTCGAGTCCCACCCGGCTCACCATTTTTTTGCCCATCCCTTCACGACTGGATTTCGGAGATCTTTCGGATGGTTCTAATACCCGGATTCATCTTCCAAGGTCACAACCCCGTGCGCGTCCATCGCTGGAAGCGACAGATCTTTTCGCCAGAGCATCATCAGCAAAAAGCCGATGAGGGCTCCGCCAAGGTGGGCGAAGTGGGCGATGCCGCCCCCGAAAATGGAGAATCCGGTGATGCCGGAGAACAGATCCAGCAGCAGCAAGACGGGAATAAAATATTTGGCCGCCACCGGGATCGGCAGAAAGATCAGACTCAATTTCGCATTCGGAAATAACAGTCCAAACGCGGTGAGAATCCCGTAAATGGCCCCGGAGGCTCCCACCACCGGGGTTGAGTAGGTGCGAATGAAGCCCACAACCGGATCCCATCCGATCCGATCCAGGACCGTTGGATGCTGCGCATACAGATTTTCAGCAAACTGGGGCATGTTCTCCGTTTCGCGGATTTGATCCAAACTCGCCTGCGAAATGCCCTCCTCCAGCAGAGTAGAAGATGCCGTACGAAACTCCCAGGTATTCACGGCCGAATAAATCAGCCCCGCGCCGATGCCCACCGCGAAGTAGAAGATCACAAAGCGTTTCGCGCCCCAGATCCGCTCCAACAGGGAGCCGAACGAGAACAACCCGAACATGTTCATGAATAAATGGGACAGGCCGCCGTGAGTGAACATGCTGCTGACAAATTGCCATACCCGAAAATTCTCGTTTTCGGGTAGATACAGGGGCATCGCCCGCCATAACGCTTCATTTTGCGGGAACACATATTCCATGACCAGGAATACGATCACATTGAGGGCGAGCAAAACCTGGGTGGCGGTGAATCGGGTGGGCATGTGGTTCGCTTAGGCCAGGGCCTGATCGATGTCTTCGAGGATATCGTCGATGGATTCGATCCCCACGGAGAGGCGGACCATTTCGGGCGGAATGCCGGCACCCACCTGTTGCTCTTCTGTGAGTTGCGAATGGGTGGTGCTGGCGGGGTGGATGGCCAAACTCTTGGCATCCCCGACATTGGCGAGGTGGGAGTGCAGTTTGACCCCTTCCACGAATTTCTGTCCAGCCTCGGCACCGCCTTTGACCCCGAACACCACCACCGAACCACCTTTTCCATCCAGATATTTGCCCGCCAGTTCGTGGGCGGGATCTCCGTCCAGTCCAGGAAAGCGTACCCAATCGACTTTGGGGTGGTCCTGCAGGTGTTTGGCTACTTTCAGGGCGTTTTCACAGTGACGTTCCATGCGCAGGGGCAGAGTTTCGATTCCCTGCAGGAACATCCAGGCGTTATCGGGGGAGATGCAGGCACCGAGGTTCCGCAGGGGGATCACCCGCATGCGAATCGCGTAGGCGACCGGGGCCAGCATGTCCGGCAGATCGTAGGCCCAGCGGACACCGTGGTAGCTGGCCTCGGGTTCGGTCATCAACGGAAATTTCTCGCTCTTCCAGTCGAATTTGCCGGAATCAACCATCAGCCCGCCAATTCCGGTATTGTGTCCGCCCAGCCATTTGGTCAGGGAGTGCACCACGATGTCCGCACCGTGTTCGATGGGACGCTGCAGGTAGGGGGTGGTAAAGGTGCTGTCCACAATCAGGGGCAGTCCGTGGCTGTGCGCGACATCGGCGATGGCCTCAATATCCGACACCTCCAGACCGGGGTTGGTCACGGTTTCACAGAACAGGCATTTGGTTTTGTCGGTAATCGCCCCGGCAAAGGCCTTCGGGTCTGTTCCATCCACCAGCATCACCTTAATCCCGAACTGGGGCAGGATATCGTTGAACATGGTGTAGGAGCCGCCATACAAATTGCGGGCGGACACGACTTCGTCTCCGGCCTGGCAAATATTGATGATCGCATTAAAAATAGCACTGGTTCCCGAGGCCATCGCGAGGCCGGCGGCGCCGCCGTCCAGCGCGGCCACCCGCTGTTCGAGCACATCCGTGGTTGGATTCATCAGACGGCTGTAAATATTGCCCAGTTCTTTGAGCGCAAACAAATTGGCCGCGTGCTCGCAACTGTTAAACACATACGAGGCCGTGCGGTACAGAGGGACTCCGCGGGAATTGGTGGTGGGGTCGGGTTGGGTTCCGCCATGCAGACAAGTGGTATCAAAGCGCATAAATTTTCTCCTGGATTGGGGTTAACGACCCGGAAGGTAACAACCCCTCCCCAAAAATCAAACTTGTTTTCACATCAACAACCCTTTCCTCTTCGTCAGCACGAACTTTGGTTGCGGCTGTGTCGCGCCGTGAGAAATTGAGGCTAAATTTCTGGCATTTCCGTAATCCCTGTCTAAAGATATGTCCATGATCGCATGTACTGTTCCGCTTCGTTTTCATCCGGTGTATCAACCCTATATTTGGGGAGGGGACAAGTTGCGCGGTCATGTGGGGCGCATGGATACGCCGTCGGGGATTGTGGCGGAGTCCTGGGAAATTTCCGACCGCGAGGATGGAATGAGCGTGGTGTCCGAAGGTCCGCTGGCCGGGAAAACGCTGCGGGAATTGATTGAAGCCGATTCTGAAGGGATGTTGGGTTCTTCGGCTTCCGGAGAGGTGTTTCCGTTACTGATCAAAGTGCTGGACGCGGCCCAGACCTTGAGTGTGCAGGTGCATCCCAACGATGAAACCGCCGCAAAATTCGGCGGCGAGGCCAAAACGGAAACCTGGTACATTCTGGAGGCGGAACCGGATGCCTGCGTGTATTGCGGGGTGGCCCCGGGGGTGACGGCTAAAAAATTCCGCAAGGCGATTAAGGAAAATCAATTGGAACCGCTTCTGAAAAAGATTCCGGTGCAGGCGGGGGACGCGATTTTCGTGCCCGGTGGCCGGGTGCATGCGATCGCGTCGGGCTGCCTCTTGCTGGAGGTGCAGCAGAATTCGAACACCACCTACCGGATCTACGATTGGGGTCGGGTGGACGACAAAGGCAAGGGTCGGGAGTTGCACATTGATCAGGCCCTGCAGGTAAGCATTCTGGATGAGGAAGAGGATGCGTTGACCCCACCCAAAGGATTGAAACCGCTGGCGGGAATGCCCCGCGAACAGATTATGCGCTCGTCCTATTTTCTGTTGGAGCGTCTGCGGGTAAGCGGGCAGGCGGTGTTGCCGCCAAATCCAACCTGCTTTCAGGTGTTGTTTGCCATTGACGGGGATCTCAAGGTCTCCAGTGGGGGTGAAACCGTGGAGGTGCCGGCAGGCCACTCGGTTCTGTTGCCCGCCGCAGCGGGGGAGGCCGGACTGGATGCGCACGGGGGATCGGCGCATGTGATGCGCATTACGGTGCCGGAGTAGGGGAGGCTATGGTGTTACTGGAGGTGACATCCTTCTTCAAACGGAGGTCTGGAGGGTATTCCTAGGTTTTTTCTTTTTTCGGCTGGGGCTTCTTGCTAGGATTTTAAGGGGGTGGGGTGGTGGAGTTTTACTTCCCTTTTGTTCGGGCCGCTATTCTTGAGTATGGTAACCCTCGGTTTGCATACGATCCGGCCCCATGTGTGGCAAAGAAATTCCCGCCACCGCCAACCCGTCCTTCGCGCAGTGGGTAAGCGAACAAGCTCTCTGAGGATGTATGAAATCGTCAGGCCCGAAAATTGCGATTTTGTTTCGATACGGATGCGGGGAGCACGTGGATTTTCTGCCGGCGCTGCCTTATCTGGTGGAGCGGCTGAGAAACGGAGGAGCGGAGGTGCATCATTTCGGATTTCGCGGGGGGAGGTCGATGCCGGGCGGGCTCGCGGAAAAAGTACGTATCCACGAAAGCTTCGTTCGGGTAAAACGATCCTCCGAGTGGGACAAGCGGGTGAAGGCATTCCTGTGGCTTTTGACTCTGCCCTGGCTGGGCAGACGTCTGCAACGGGAGGGGTTTGATCGGGTATTCGTGGATGAAACCCTGCCTCTGAGCGCCTGGTTGCTGCGAAAAACCTACAAGGGGCATCTGTCGTTCACAGTGCATGACTTTTTTATTGATATTTATTGGATGCAACGGCCGTGGTTGCGGGGGCCCGGTCGATGGGTGCAGGCGCTGGATCGCAGCGCTTGGCAAAAGCTGGACCTGATTTTTACCCGGGTGGAGGCGGCCAAGCGGTATTTGATCTCCGAAGGGGTGGAAGCGGATCGGATCCGGGTATTGCCGGACTCGGTGGATCTGAGTACATTCTCTCCGGAGACAAATCCGGACCATCGCCGGGATCTACGCGAAAAATGGGGGCTGAGTGCGGAGGACGTAGTCCTGGTCCACCACGGCATCATGCATCCCAACAAAGGAAATGTTCGATTGGTGGAGGCGATGGCGCGGGTGAAGTCGATTTCCCCACAGGTGAAACTACTGCTGATCGGGGATGGACCGGAGATGCCGACTCTCCGTCGGCGGAGGCGGGAGTTGGGGTTGGAAGAGCAGGTGATCCTCTGCGGTTGGCTGCCCGGGCTGTCGGATATCGCGGACGCTCTACGGGCGGCGAACATTGGCGTGGTGATGCGGAGGGGCCTGAAGGGAGACCATTTCCATGTGACCAGTACTCTAGTTCATAATCTCGCGGTCGGATTGCCGCTGCTGGCGGTGCGACTCGACGGGGTGTGCGAAGTAGTGGTGGAGGGGGAGACCGGATATCTGTTCGGCCCTGAGTGCGGCCATGAATTCGATGGCAAGCTTCAGCGGCTGATTCGGGACCCCGAACAACGCCGGCGAATGGGAGAGCGGGCCAGGGCATTGGCTGAAAATCGATTTTCGCCTGAGAGGATCGCAGAGGGGTACGCGGAGGTGTTGCATTCTTCCCGACAATTTTTACGTGCAGTGGACACTGATTTTTGATTAGGTTCTGTTCTTTTTACGCAAACCACACCTATACGATTTAGCTCTTTTCTGTTTGCGATGGGAGAGGGTGTTCACTCTGGCCCTGGACACGGAACGCTTTGTGGTGTCGCCGGCCTGGGAGGTGATGCTGGCCCCGTCAATTGTGCAAAAAAAACTGCTTCGGGGTCTGATCCGCCTCGACCGTAAAGCCGGGCGGTTGCTGACGGACAAGGCGTGGGGCCCGTCGGAGAAGAGTCCGGTCTGCGGGTTCTGAAAGTCATTCAGGGTTTGAATCCACTCTTGCCGAATCTCCGGCTCCCAGGGAA
>JAGYLC010000088.1 GCA_018401235.1 Kiritimatiellia bacterium | reverse complement strand
GGTAAGGAACGGACCCTTCCCCGTCGCTGACTGTCGGAGGTGAACATCTTGTATGAGTGAATATCTCTACGTCGAAAAACCGTTTCTGGACCAGCTTGCGCAGTTGGGTTGGACGGTGATGGATCAGGGCTGCGGAGGCGTGCCGTCCGACCCCGCCCGTTCTCTGCGGGCGTCGTTCCGGGAATGTGTGCTGACAGAGCTGTTTCGGGAATCGATCCGGGATCTGAATCGGAACGAGGACGGCTCCACGTGGTTGACAGATTCCCAGTTGGACGATCTGCGCGATCAGATCCTGCGTCAACCGAATCGTAGTCTGCTGGAGGCGAATGAAACTGCTCACGCCCGTTTACACAAGGCCCAGGTGGATCGGAATGAGGTTACCGGCGAGGCGGATCCGGTGGTGCGGTTGATTGATTTTGCCCATCCGGAGCGGAACCGCTTCCACGCGATCAATCAATTCCGGGTGGATACCCCGGGTTGTGTGAAGTCGTGCATTATTCCCGATGTGGTTCTTTTCGTGAACGGTATTCCGTTGGTGGTGGTGGAGGCCAAGGTGGGTGGTCCGAATACCGCCAATCCCATGCACGCGGCGTTTGAACAGTTGCTGCGCTATCGGAATGGGCGTCCTGAAACGACTGCGGCCGGGCTTCGTGAGGGCGAGCCGCGTCTGTTTCATTCCAACCTTCTGCTGATTCGGAGTTGCGGTGAGTGCTGCGAATTCGGCACCCTCACCTCCGGTCATGAGCATTTTCATGCCTGGAGAACACCCGATTCGGCTGACGGGAACAGAGGCACCCCGCGTGAGCAAGAGCAATTGATCCGGGGCCTGCTCCCGCCGTCCACCCTGGTGGACCTGTTGCGAACTTGCACGGTGTACATGGATACCGATGACGGGAAACGAATTAAGGTGGTGGCCCGTCATCAACAATACCGCGCCGCCTGCCGGATTCTGGACCGGATTCGCCAGGGGAAAACGCCGATGGAACGTTCGGGGGTGATCTGGCACACCCAGGGATCGGGCAAATCTTTGACCATGGTGTTTGTCGCCCGCATGTTGCGCGCCTCCCCGGATCTCGCCGATTTCAAGATCGTGCTGGTGAACGACCGCATCGTCCTGGAGGAGCAACTGGCCCGCACCGCGCGCTTGATTGGCGGCAAGGTTCACGTGATTGACAGCAGCGACACCCTGCGCGAACATCTGTCCACCGACGCCTCCGACATCAATATGGTGATGGTGCATAAATTCAAGGAGCGTCGGGAAGTCCTGCCTTCGATGGTGGCCGAGGCTCTGGCCCCCTATGGATCGATTCCGGCGGGGGGCCGTTTCGGGGTCATCAATCCCTCTGAACGGATTGTGGTGATGGTCGACGAGGCACACCGCACCCAAGGTTCCGACCTGGGTGACAACATCTTCGAGGCCTTTCCCTCCGCCACCCGCGTCGCCTTTACCGGAACTCCGCTCAAAACCGAACGCCACGGGGAAAGGCGCACCACCAAACGCTTTGGAGACTACATCGACACCTATAAATTGATGGACGCGGTGAACGATGGAGCCACTTTGCAAATTCTGTACGAAGGCCGGACCGCCGACACGGCGATTTATGACAAGCACGGCTTTGACACCAAATTCGAGGACCTGTTCCGGGAGCGCAGCCCGGAGGAACTCCTCGCCATCAAGAAAAAATACGGTGCCACCGGCGATATTCTGGAGGCGGAAAACCGGATTCATGCCATCGCGGAGGATTTGGTGAATCATTATATCGACAACATTTTCCCCGACGGCTTCAAGGCGCAGGTGGTCTGTCACTCGAAACTGGCCGCGCTTCGCTTTCAGCAGGGCATTCGAAAGGCGCTGGAGAATCGGATCACCCGGGAGATGGCCGGACAATCGCCCGATTTTGCCTGGATCGGCAAACTGCGTTTCCTCAAAGCGGCGGTCATCATTTCAAGCGACCCCACCAACGAACCGGCGGCGATCACCGAGGCCAGACAGGAGGCAAAACGGTGGAATGCCCGGGAAAATTTCTGCAAACCTTTCACCTTTGACGATCCGGACGCGGATCTGTCCGGCATCGCCTTTCTCATTGTCTGCGACATGCTGCTGACCGGGTTCGACGCTCCGGTTGAGCAGGTGATGTACATTGACAAGAAGCTCACCGAGCACAATCTGCTGCAAGCCATCGCCCGGGTCAACCGGGTCGCCAATGGCAAGCATCGGGGATATATCGTGGACTACATCGGCTTGGCCAACCATCTGCGGGAGGCCTTGTCGATCTACTCCGAAGAGGATGGGGCCGATCTCTCGGAAGGGCTGAAAAACCGGGTGGCGGAAATACCGATTTTGGAGGAGCGATACCGACGGCTGAATCATCATTTCCAACAGGTGGGCGTTCGGGAGATCGAATCCTTCGTGAACGGGGATCTGCACACGTCTGACGCCGAATTCGCGGTGCTTCATCAGGCGGTCGATGCCATGGAGGACATCAAGCAACGGGCGGATTTCGAAGTATACCTGAAAAAATTCCTGCAAAGCCTGAATCTCATTCTACCGCACCCCGCCGGCCATGCGTTTCGCGGTCCCGCCCGCAGATTCGGGTACCTGTTGCGCATGGTCAAAGAACGCTACAAAGACGATTCCCTGGATATTGCCGACGCGGGGGCGAAAGTGAAGGCGCTCATCAATGAGCACTTGATCGATTTGGGGATCAACCCGAAAATTCCTCCGGTGGAATTGCTCTCGGATGATTTTATCGAAAAAGTGACCGAACATTCCGGAGGAAGCGAAAAGGCGAAGGCCAGCGAGATGGAGCACGCCATTCGTAAGCACTGCACCATCCATTTCGATGAGGATCCGGCCCTGTACAGCAAGTTGAGCGAAAAGCTTGAGCGCCTGCTCGAACAGCACAAAGACAATTGGAAGCAACTCTCGCTTGAGTTGGGCGCTTTGCGCGAGGAGGTGGCGACAGGACGAAACCCCGAGATCGGAAGACATGCCCAAGAATACGCTGTGTATGCTGACTTGGTTTCCCAACAGATCGGCGTGCCTCCGGAAAACCTGATGGATCTCATTCAAACCATTTATCACCTGATACAAGAGCGCTCGGCTGTGGTCGAATTCTGGCGAAAACCGATTGAGGTGAAAACCCTGCGCGGAGACGTTGATACCGAACTGCTGCTTTCCCACCTTCCGGAGGTCCGGCAGGCGCATGAACGTCTCGCCATCGAAATCATCAAGCTGGCTCGGGTTCGGGCGGGAGTGAAAGGAGAATGACCACCGCGAATCCGCTACGCTATTCGGTAATTCGCAGTCGACGGAAAACTGCGGATATTGTGGTGGAGAGAGACGGAGAGGTGGTGGTGCGCGCACCGGAATGGGCGGACGATCAGTTAATCGAACAAATGGTGCACAACCGGAAATATTGGATTTACAAAACCATTGCCGAATGGCGTGAATTGAATCGATTCCGAAGTTCCCGAAGCTACTGCAACGGCGAAGGGTTCCTGTATTTGGGAAGCACCTATCGACTAACCATCGTCGCGGACGCGGAGCCGGATCTGGTATTGCGCGACGGGCGATTTCAGCTAAGCCAAAATGTCGTGCATGCCGGCAAGGAATCGGCGGTACGAAACGCATTTCAGAAGTTTTATCAACAGAAAGGTCTCGAAAAAATACCCGCCCGGGTAGCCTACTACGCCCCCAAAGTCGGAAAAGAGGCCGGCAAAATCCGCATTACCGATACCGGACATCGCTGGGCCTCCTGTTCACCGCAGGGGAACTTGCTTTTTCATTGGAAATGCATGATGGCACCTTTGAAAATCATCGACTACATCGTCGTTCACGAGCTGTGCCATCTGCATCACCCCAACCACAGCGACGCTTTCTGGAACGAAATCGATAAAGTGTTGCCCGACTATCGTGAACGAAAGGACTGGCTACGTCTAAACGGGGTGCGGTTAGATGTCTAGTTTCGAAACCTTGGAGACCCTGCGCACCAAGCATCCGGCCTGGCGGTTGTTGCGGTCCGACCATGCGCCCTTGATCGCCTCTTTTTTGCAGAAAACGTTCTTGGAGGGGAATGAGCGGCTGATGGAGGAATCCGGAATGGTGGAAAAACTGGAGAATGAGCTGTTCGCCCTGCGCGAAATTAAAGGGGAAAGCGCGTTTCCAAAATCGGCGAGGGACTATCTGAATGACTGGGCCGATCCGGAGAAGGGTTGGCTGCGCAAGTTTTATCAGCAAGGAAGCGACGAGGCCTTTTTTGATATTACCCCGGCCACCGAAGGGGCGGTCGCCTGGCTGGGGTCCCTGACCGAACGGAAATTCGTCGGCACCGAGTCCCGGCTGTTGACCCTCTTCGACCTGCTGCGGCAGATGCACCTGGGCACGGAAACGGATCCGGAGGTGCGTCTGGCCGACCTGCACAAACAGCGCGAGTCAATTGATGCGGAAATCGAGCGGGTAGTGGCCGGGGAAATGCCGCTGCTCGACGACTCCCGGTTGCGGGACCGCTTTCAGCAGTTTACCCAACTCGCCCGTGAATTTCTGGGCGATTTTCGGGAGGTGGAGGCGAATTTTCGTCGTCTGGACCGGGAGGTCCGTGAACAAATCGCTCTCTGGGAAGGGGGCAAGGCCACCTTGCTGGAGGAGATCCTCGGTCAACGCAACGCAATCACCGATTCGGATCAGGGCCGCAGCTTTCATGCTTTCTGGGATTTTATCATGTCGCCCAGCCGTCAGGAGGAGTTGACCCGTAATCTGGAGGCACTCCTCCAACATCCTGCCCTGCAGGAAATGGAACCCGATCCGCGCCTGGCCCGAATTCACTATGACTGGCACGACGCGGGGGATTATACCCAGCGCACGGTTTCCCGTCTCTCCGCCCAACTCCGGCGTTTTCTGGATGATCAGGCCTGGCTGGAAAACCGGCGAATTATGGATATCCTCCACGGCATCGAAACCAAGGCCATCGAGATCCGCGAGGACCTGCCTGGCGGCCGCTTCATGGAGATCGACGAAAACTCGCCCCGAATCGAACTGCCCATGGAGCGTCCGCTCTATCAACCGCCCTTCAAACCGGATCTCATCGCGGAGATTTTGGAGGCCAACGAAGCGGAGATTGATTCCTCGGCCCTCTTTCAGCAGCAAGTCGTCGATCGCCCCGCCCTGGAAAAACATGTCGAGAAATCTCTGCAGGCCCGGGGACAAATCAGCCTTTCCGAACTGGTGGCGGAGCGCCCCCTGTCCCACGGTCTGGCGGAACTTCTGGTCTATCTGGACCTGGACACGGAAAAATTTAAACGGGACGTGGATGAAAGCCGACGGGAACAGGTTTCCTGGACCACCGATGCCGATCCGCCCCTGCACAAAACCGCAACCCTGCCACGGATTTTATACCTCAAATGACAGACATAGCCCCAACAGAAACCCTGGACCCTGAACTTTCCCTCGCGGTGATTCCGCTATTGAAAGGAGTGGTGTATCGAGAGGATGATCCCGCTCGCTGGATGTCGCTCTCACGTTTGCAAGTCGAAGTACAGGCGCAGGTGGCCGTGCTGGGTCTGGAGCTGATTCTGGACGAGGCGGAGGGCTACGCTTTTCTGCGGTCCGTGCCGGAAGATGAGGCCTCCGGGCAGAAAAAGCTTCCGCGCTTGGTCGCCCGCCGTCCCCTCTCCTATCCGGTGAGCCTGCTGCTGGCCCTGCTGCGAAAAAAACTGATGGAATACGATGCCGGAGGCACCGGCGACACCCGTTTGGTGCTGACCCAAAGCGAGGTGGTGGATCAGGTGCGGATTTTCCTGCCCGCCGGCAGCAACGAAGCCCGTATCACCGATCAAATCGAAAGTCACCTCAACAAGATCATCGACATGGGCTTTCTGCGGCGACTCAAACAAAGCGGCGGCGAACCCGCCTACGAAGTCCGCCGCATCCTCAAAGCCTTCGTCGATGCCCAGTGGCTGGCGGACTTGACACCCGCCTCGCCGAATACCGCGACCACCTGGGAGCAGATTCCGACAACGGCGTGGAAGAGGATTCCTGACACATGTCATCACCCGATTCTACCCTCGAACTTGAATTTGCCACGGACAATGCCCGGACCGGATTTAGGCTGGAACGCTTGGAGGTACTGAACTGGGGGACCTTTGACGAAAAGGTCTGGTCGCTGATGCCCGGTGGGCGGAATTGTCTGCTGACCGGGGATATTGGTTCGGGGAAATCTACGTTGGTGGATGCTATCACCACTCTGTTGGTTCCCGCCAACAAGGTGGCTTACAACAAGGCCGCGGGCGCGGAATTCAAGGAGCGCTCATTGCGTTCGTATGTGTTGGGCTATTATCGCTCCGTCCGCAACGAAAGTAGCGGGGCCACCCGCCCGGAGGGTCTGAGGGATCCCAATGGCTATTCTGTCATTCTGGGTGTCTTCCGCAATTCGGGCTATGACCTGACGGTGACCCTGGCGATGTTTTTCTGGATGAAGGATCCCCAGGCCCAGCCGGCCCGCTTTTTTGTGGCCGCCGAGCACGCATTGTCGATTTCAAGCGACTTTGCCAACTTCGGCGGCGACACCACCCAACTCCGCAAGAAACTTCGTCAGTCGGGAGCCGAGATTTTTGACAGTTATCCACCCTACGGGGCCTGGTTCCGCCGCCGTTTTGGCATTGGTAATGAACAGGCGATGGACCTTTTTCACCAGACTGTCTCCATGAAATCCGTGGGAAACCTCACTGATTTTGTCCGCAACCACATGCTCGAACCCTCGGAGATCGCACCTCGAATCGAGGCGCTGCTAACCCATTTTGAGGATCTGAGCCGGGCCCACGGAGCGGTCCTCAAAGCCAAACGCCAAATTGAATGGCTGACCCCCATCGTGCAAAACTGTCAACGTCACCGGGAAGTTGCGGAAACAGCGGCGCGCCTGCGTGAACTGCGGGACGGGTTGCAGGGGTACTTTGCCTCCGAAAAGGCGACGCTGTTGGAGGAACGGATCAAGAAAATCATAGGAGACGAGGAGCGCCGGCAACGTCAGATTTTGGAACTGACGGAAAAGCGACAGGTGCTGCGGGAGGAGTCGGATGAACTGCGTCAACAGATTGCCGAAAACGGGGGAGACCGTCTGGCGCGTCTGGAGCAGGAAATCCGACGCAAGGAGCAGGATCGTGACAAATGCCGCCGGAACGCCGCGCAGTACGAGAGCCACCTCCGGACGCTGGACTTGTCCATACCCGACAGCGAAGCGGCCTTTGCCACCCTCCGTGAAATCCTGGCGGATCGCAAGCAGACCGCCGGGGAGAAGGAAAGCGATTTGCAGAACCGACTCACCGAAGACCTCGTGGAGGTACGGCAGGGGCGAGACGAACATGACCAATTGCGCAATGAAGTCGATTCGCTCAAGGCCAGGCAAAACAATATTCCGGTGAAGCACATCAACATTCGCTCCGACATGTGCACCGCTCTCGGGCTGGAAACCGAAGACATCCCTTTTGTGGGCGAACTGTTGCAGGTGGACGAATCCGGACAAAAATGGGAAGGGGCCATCGAGCGAATTCTCCATAATTTCGGCCTTTCCCTATTGGTACCGGATGCACACTATTCCGAGGTGGTGGCCTGGGTGGACAAAACCCATTTGCAGGGTCGTCTGGTGTATTACCGGGTGCGGGATCGCAACACGGCGAAACTCCCGGATCTGCATCCATTATCTTTGGTTCGCAAACTTTCCATCAAACCGGACAGTGCCCATTACGAGTGGCTGGCAGGGGAGTTGGCCCGACGCTTTGATGTGGCTTGTTGCGAGGATCCCAAACAGTTCAGGCGTGAACAGCGGGCGGTGACCCCGGCGGGCCAAATCAAGATGCCGGGGGAAAGGCACGAGAAAGATGACCGCCACCGACTGGACGACCGAAGCCGTTACGTGCTGGGCTGGAGCAACGCCGCCAAAATTGAGGTGCTCGAAAAACATAGTCGGGACCTGGAAAACGCGATTGCCCAAGTCGCCAACCGGATCGCCGACACCCAAAAAGCGCAAAAACGATTGCGGGAGGAAATCTCCGCCCTCGATGTGCTCAATGCACAGGCGGAATACCGTGACATCGACTGGCAGACCCCGGCGCGGGAGATCGAGGATTTAACAAAGGAGCACCAGGAGTTGGAGGCCGCCTCTAACATTCTAAAGCAACTGACGACTACGCTCGAGACCGTTCGCGGTCGGGAATTGGAAACGGATCAGGAGCTTGCCGCGAAACGCACCCGGCTTGGCGAGATTCAGAACCGTCATACCACCACCAAAAGCCTGCTCACGGACACCCGGAAGCTGATCGACGATCAAGACCCGGAACGACTTGCAGAACATCGGCCTTCTCTGGCAGAACTGTGTGCAGAGGTCCTCGGCGATTATTCGCTTACGGTGGAGTCCTGCGACGCCCGGGAGCGCGAGGTGCGGGAGTGGCTGCAAACCGCAATCGATAACAAAGACCGCACCGTCTCCGCTTTGCGGGAGAAAATCGCGGGCGAGATGGAAGCCTACCGAAACGCCTACCCACTGGAGACCCGGGAGGTGGACGCGCGGGTAGAGGCGGCTCCAGAGTATCAGACGATGTATGATAAGTTGCAGTCCGATGACCTGCCGCGCTTCGAGGCGCAGTTTAAAGAACTGCTCAACCAGAACACCATCCGGGAAATCGCCAATTTCAACACCCAGTTGAATCGGGAAAGTGAAGACATTCGCGCCCGGGTGGAGCTGATCAATCACTCTCTTTCCGAAATCGATTACAATCCAGGACGCTTCATCCGCCTGGAGGCGCAGCCCACCGGCGATGTGGAGATCCGGGAGTTCCGCAATGAATTGCGGGCCTGCACCGACGACAGCCTCACCGGTTCGGAGGACAGTCAGTATTCGGAAGGCAAATTCCTGCAAGTGCGAAAAATCATCGAACGCTTCCGCGGGCGCGAAAACATGATCGATCTGGATAAACGCTGGACCCAGAAAGTTACCGATGTCCGCAACTGGTACAATTTTGCCGCCAGTGAGCGCTGGAAAGAGGATGACAGTGAATGCGAGCACTACTCGGATTCCGGTGGAAAATCAGGCGGCCAAAAGGAAAAACTCGCCTACACCATTCTCGCCGCCAGTCTGGCCTACCAGTTTGGGCTGGAGTGGGGAAAGGTCCGCTCCCGCTCCTTCCGCTTTGTAGTGATTGACGAAGCCTTTGGCCGTGGTTCCGATGAATCGGCCCAATTCGGTTTGCAACTCTTCGAGAAGCTCAACCTTCAGTTGTTGATCGTCACCCCCATGCAGAAAATCCATGTGATCGAACCCTACGTCTCTTCGGTGGGGTACGTGGAAAATAAAGAGGGCAAATACTCGAAGCTCCAGAATCTCAGTATCGAAACCTTTCAGGAGAAAAAGGAGCAGTTTCGCACGTGAAGACCAAGCCGCCAAACGCTTGGAGCCGGCCCGCCGATCTGAAGGCGCATCTGCAGAAACGCTGGGATCAGGGCGTGTTTCTCTCCGCACTCGTCCGCGATGAATTGGAGGAGATTTTCCCCTACCGTCTCCCCTGCTCCTCGCCCGGTTCCCGGGAGTTGGCCAACCATTTCGATGAGGTCCGCGACTGGATTGCCGATTTGCAATCCGAACCCCGCCTGCGCATCGAATGGCGGAGCTTTACCCATCGGGTCCTCGGCAATAACCGGGTGCCGAATAGTCTCTGGGTGGACAGTGTGGAGAACGTGGCCGCCTGGCTGGGACGGAGACAGGAACTGGACCTTGTGAACGCCCTATGCGAACAGACCCGCCGGGATTGCCCGGAACTTCTCGGCTGGCTCTGCGAAAAGCCCGCCCATGTGATGCAGGCGTTGCGTCTGCATGAGGATTGGCCACGATTGCTGCGCGTGGTCGGTTATTTGCAGACCCACCCGCGACCCGGCATGTATCTGCGGCAACTCGATTTACCCGGCATTCACACCAAATTCATCGAAAGCCACCAAAAAATCCTCCAGTCACTCCTGGATTTCTCCCTGCCGAAATCGTCGATAGAACCCAACGCCACCGGTACATCCCGCTTCCTGCGGCGCTACGGTTTTCGGGAAAAACCGGAACGGGTACGCTTCCGCTTTCTGGATCCCGACAAGGCCCTGATACCCGCAAAACTCGGACGGGATCTGCAGATCGACGCCGAAGCCTTTGCCAAATTGTGTCCGGAGCTTTCGCAGGTATTCATCACCGAGAACGAGATCAACTACCTCGCCTTTCCCGATCTGCCTGACAGCCTGATTCTGTTCGGGGCCGGCTACGGCTTCGAGAGTTGGAAAAAGGCCGAATGGCTGCATCCCTGTCGGCTGCGCTACTGGGGCGACCTGG
>JAGYLC010000087.1 GCA_018401235.1 Kiritimatiellia bacterium | reverse complement strand
ATTGCTTTGGTGGCACCGGTTTTTTGGGTCATCCGTGAAACCGGTTTCCAGTCGTCACCCGGATTAAACAACGGGGTCTGATCCTCCGTAGCCAAAATCGGCAGGTTGTCGCGGGGAATTCCCACAATACTGGCCCCGTAGCGGGCGCAGGCATCGTGGGTGGCAATAAAGGCCGCACGCGCGTCCGCAGGGGTGTAGAAACGATCGATGTAGGGCAGATAGCCCATGGCCAGGGTAATCCAATCCAGGGCCCAGCCGGAGAAATGATCGCGTCCGGTGCAAGCCCCCACGTGGGACAAGTGCATAATCGCATTCAGGCCTTCATTACGGCCATTGAGGTTTCGGGTATACCGCCACATTTCGAGTCCCTCGCGGGCAATTCCCTCAAAGAAAGCCGCGAATGTGGCGAAGACCACCGCGTGAGGCGCATCGTCCGCCATGGCGATTCCGTTGGCCATCAGCGCGGATACCTGCTCCTCGATGCTCATTTGGAAATTGTTGGACGCCGGAATGAAGGATGCGGCCTTTTGCATTTTGGTCGAGGGATCAAGGTCGCAACTCACGTTGAAGAAACGGGAGGGATAGGCCTTCGCCACCACCGCGTAGCCTTCCTGTGATCCCGCACGGGCACTGGTGCTTTTACCCACGCCGGGCAGTTCCACTTCCGAACGGGTCTGGGCATCCACCACCAAGTTGGGTGTTCCCGGTGCCGGACGCTTGCGGGTAACCACCTTGCGTGGAGCCGCGTCCTTGAGAGCGGACAAGGCCTCGATTTCCGAATCTACATCCGCAAACATCGGATTACTCAACACCTCCGCCAGATCGCGGCCCTTCATGTGGCCGTCGTGGTGCCCGGCTCCACCCGGCAATTCATTCACCAGGAAAATACATTCCAGCATGCAGGTCACATCCCGCCAGGACATCAAAGATCCGGGAACCTGAATGCGGGTATCCATGGCTACTTCGTTCTTCTCCGCGAATTTGCTGACTTCCAAGCCGATGCCGTAGGCTTCCCCCAGTTCGGTGAGGGTGCAGTCAAATCCTGTCGGGTAGATCAGACTCGGTTTACCGGCTTTGGCAAGTTCAGCCGCTTGTTTATACGCACCGAAAAGCTCCTGCTTGTCGTGCAAGCTGGTGATTTCAATAATTTCAATGCCCAACGATGCGATCACCGGGCGCGGATCTTTGTCCATAATGCTGCGACAGGAGCCGGAAAGCTGAATCCCGTTGCGGTGCATCACAAAGCAAATGGGAGCCCCGTGCAGATCGGCGCCATTGAAGCCGTTCAGCGCCTGACCGGAAATCCATCCCGCATCACCGCAGTGACAAATCGTCAGGGCGTCCTCGCCGTGATAGGACTTGGATGCCAGAGATTGCCCAACCGCCACCGGTACCATCACTCCAAGCCGTCCCCCGTTCATTTGGGTGCCACCCGGAACCCAGGATACGTGACCCGCAATATCCAATCCCCGGCGGAAGGTGTTCACCACCAGCTTGGAATCAATGAATCCAAGTGCGGAAAGCGCCGCATAGTACCCAATGGATGTGTGGGCATGCTCAATGGTGAATTGTTTGGCTTTGTAGTCCGTGATCGCCAGGGTCATCAGCAGGGAAGGGATCAACTCCAATCCGCCCCCCAGGTGATCCAGTTCATTGATGGTGGCCAACGATGCCAACGAGGCCAGAGCGGTGGAGGCCGCCCGTTTCTCCAACGCATTCAAGGCTGACACTTCCTGTTCTGTCAGTTTATCTGCCGTGAGATCCAGCGTAAATGGAAGCACCTGACTTTCCACCTGATCTTTCATGTAGACCGAATTCGCGATGAGTTGCTGATTTCGGACTTGTTGCGCTTTAAGCGAGAACGTGGGAGATGACATGTCAGAGTTTCCTGTTTAGGTTGAAAATCGAAATAGAAGACCTTTATAAAGACGCCCTTCTGATTGCAAGGGTTTCAAGCAAATTTTGACCGCTACCGCAACCGCATTCCGGCGAGTTGCAAATTGGGATCGGCGGCGGGGGGAGCCCGAAGCGCTTCAATTTTCCGTAAAAGCGGTACCGCCGCGATCATAGCGGCATTGTCGGTACAATACTCAATCGGTACCGTAACCAAGGGAACCGCTTTCGCCTTGGATACACTCTGTAACTGCTCCCGTAAAAAGGCATTTTTGGCCACCCCCCCCACACAGGCCACACAGGACCAATCCGAAAATGCATTCAACGCCTGCTCCACCCGCTTCACCAGGGTGCCCATCACCGCCTGCTGATACGCCGCCGCCACCATGGCCCGATCCAAGTCGGGATTTCCCTCCAAAGCGTATCTCAGTGCGGTTTTCAATCCGCTGAAACTGAACGCACACTCCCCTCCCCGCTTCACAGCCTCCTCTCCAGAGGGAAGCCCCTTGGGAAATACCAGATCGCTTTCCGTTCCCTGCATCGCCAGTTTCTCGATTTCCGGTCCACCCGGATACTCTAATCCCAACAAGCGGGCACCCTTATCCAGAGCTTCCCCCGCCGCGTCGTCAATGGACCGCCCCAGCAATTCGTAGTCGCCCGGAGCCACCATTCGTAACAGGGCGGTATGGCCACCCGTCACCAACAACACCAGAGCTGGACAGGCACTGAAGGTATTCGGCACAGAAAAAAACAGACTAAGCATGTGCGCCTCCAAATGATGCACCGGATAGAGGGGAATGCCCAGTCGGGTCGCCAGCCCCCATCCCACCGATAATCCGGACAGCAGGGAACTTGAAAGTCCCGGTCCCTGCGTCACCGCAATTCCATCCAGATCCGTCCACTCAATCCCCGCCTCCGCCACTGCTGCCGCCAGAACGGGGGGAAATGCGTTCACATGCTCTCTCGCAGCCAGTTCCGGCACCACACCACCATAAGGTTGGTGTGCCTTGATTTGTGAGGCCACCACCGAAGATCGAACCTGCAAAGGCGCTTCTAAAACCGCAGCCGCCGTTTCATCGCAGGACGATTCGATTCCCAAGAGAAATCGTGAGGCAGTCGAGTCAGTTTTCGACATGTTCATCCTGAGTACGCTCCCCTTCCGCCGGCTCCCTCAGTAAGTCAACCGCCCGCTTTAACTGGAGGTCCGCCTCCCAATCGCTCTCCTCACGCAGTCCGGTTTGAATTCGAAGCCATTGACGCATGGAAAAGTCCACGATCTCATCCGGTTCGATCCCTTTTTCATGAATTACCCTGTCTTTGGGGGTGTGATAGCTGGCCGTGGTCAATTTCAAAGCCGATCCATCCGGCAAGGGCACAATGCTCTGCACCGATGCTTTGCCAAAGGTGGTTTGTCCCACCAAAACCGCACGGTCATAGTCCTGAAGCGCCCCGGACACGATTTCGGAGGCACTGGCCGAGCCCCGGTTCACCAACACCACCAACTCCGGATTTAATCGGTGCGGAGGCAGGGTAGTTCGATACTCCTTTCGTTTCGTATCCTCCCTCCCCTGCGTGTACACCACCAAGGTATCCAGCGGCAGGAACAATCCCGCCACCTCAACCGCTGATTCAAGCAGCCCTCCCGGATTTCCCCGTAAATCCAGAACCAACCCCGTTACTCCCTTGCGATTGAGGGCGGTAAGTTCTCTGCGCACGAACTGGGCGGTGTTTTCCGTAAATGTTTTTACCCGAAGATAACCAATCCCCTCCGCCAGTATCCGGTGCTCATTTACGCTTGGATTCTCAATAAGCGAACGGGTCAGGGTTACCTCAAAGGTCCGGTTTTCGGACGGACGACGGACACGCACCCGCACATCCGTCCCGGGTTCCCCCCGTAATTTTTCAACGGCCTCGGCAATACCGATGCCCCGTGCCGATACGTCATTCACGGCCAGAAATTGATCCCCCGCAAGCAAACCAGCCTCCCAGCCGGGAGAGTCTTCGATGGGGGATACCACCGTGATCCAGTCACCCTCCTGATTGATCACCACCCCGACCCCACCGAAGCGCCCCTGGGTGCTCTCTTCCAGCAGTTTGAGGCTGTCTCCTTCCATGTAGTCACTGTATCCGTCTAATTTCGACATCATTCCGGCTATGGCCCCGTCGATGAGAACCCCATACTCCACCGCCTCTCCCGCATCCGAATACCGTTGCCGAATCTGCTCCAGCGCCAGCGTAAACCGGGCAATTTCCTCAAACGCCATGGGGCCCCGAGTCTTCGCCGCCAATGCCCCGGCTGTTGGCTGCAAAGAGTCCGCTACCGCTTCCGGCCCAGGCTGCAGTATGGGCTCCAAAATGGGTGCCTGTGCCAACCCCGACCCGCCGAGCAAAAGGCCTGTCATCACTAAAACGTATTTTTTCATAGAGTACACCCTACTCCATCATTCGCGTTCGTCGACGAAATTTTCGCCGGGAAGCGGTGGCTACTAGGGCTGATTTTCCGATTGAGAGAAAAAGCCTGTCAGGAAACGGATACAGGAATAAGTCTGTTTTTTGGCAAATCTGGATTCGCATGAGATGAATCCCCCCGGATAGGGGATCCAACGGATAGCTTCGCCGGACAACGGATGTTCAATTTGGACAAAAATCGCTTCTGCAAAGAACGTAGTCACGTCCGCTCCTTTTAATTACTGGTATTCTAGTAAAAGAGATCACGAACCCTCTCTTTTTTAAAAAGGTTTACGGATTTCTTAGCATCCGTTGTCCGGCGTAGCCATCCGTTGGTCATTTTTGATTATTGTTAGGGTCGGACTTCGATGTTAGAAATATCAGCCGTAGGTGGCCACTGAATCCGATAGAGCGATTTCCACAACTTGCCGGTCACCCAAATCTCTCCCGACTCCGGATCCCGGGCAATGCCATTGAAGACATCCTGCTTCGCGTGCCAATCCATCGCGATGGGCAAATGCGAAAAATCGAAGACCCCCACCACCCGACCGCTCCCCGGCAGAATTCGGACAATGATCTTGGTCTCAAATACATTTGCCCACAATTCGCCGTCCACCCATTCCAATTCATTCAAGTTGCGAAGCGCTCCTCGCGGCCCTCTAACCTCAAAGCGACGAAGCTCCCTGAAGGTTTCCGGATCCAGCACTCGGATCACCGAAGTACCATCGCTCATATACAGCACCTTCCCGTCCGTGGCCAGGCCCCAGCCTTCTCCAGAATAGGTGAATTCCCGGATCAATTCAAAGCTCTCCCGATCCCACACCAGACACACGCCCTCCCGCCAGGTCAGTTGATATAATTTCCCGTTCAACAAGGCCAGCCCCTCCCCGAAATAGTGCGCCGGCAAGGACCTGGCCCGCACGACCCGTCCGCTGTCACGATCCACCTCCCGCAATTCCGATTTTCCATACCTCCCCGTACTCTCCAGCCACCTGTCCCCGTCGATCAGCAACCCCTGCGTAAACGCCTCCGGATCATGGGGCTTCCTCTGCACAATTCGGGGTTGCACAAGCAGTTCGGACTCGCGGGCCACCCCTGCCGCCATCAAAAGCAGACACATCAACTGCAGCCCGCATCCGTATAGAAGTATCTTTATTTTCATCAGCGACGGCGAAGGCTTCGCTCTGCGGCCCGCGCGTCATCCTCGGTGCGGTCCACGCGTTCTTTTACCAATTCAATTTGCGTGAGCGTCCTCACCCGATCCCCCTCTAGTTCCCGAACCCGGGAACCGACCGTGTCCTGTTCACGAGTCAAAAGCAGTCTTTGCCGTTCCAACGTCTCCTGCCTGGACACCAGTTCGTTCTGAGCTTGACGGGTGCGCAGATCCACGCCGCCACTTTGGCGTTCCCGATTAAAATCCGACTTGTCCCGATCCAATTGCGCTTCTTCTCGTTCCAATTTCTCCCAACGTTTGTCCAGCTCCTTCTGTACCCCCTTGGTCTGATTTTCCAAGACCGCCACTTTCCCCTCCATTGCCGCCAACTGAAGCCGCAAGGCATGCGCCCGCACTTTCAACGCCCCCGACTTTTCGAGCGGACCCAGAGAGTCCAGGTTTCCGATCGAGGCATCCGCCGCCTGACCAAAAGCCGCGATTCCCTCATCCAAACGGCGATCCTGCACCATCGCATCCGCCTCCCGCAGCATGCGCTCCACTTGTTCCGATCCACTCACCAGAGTCAACCCTCCGTCACCCTCCAAGCCGACGGTGCGGGGGGTATTCGACGACCATGAACTGATCTCCGAGGCATGAATACGCAGAATCCGTTGAATGGTCTTGTTTTCGTTACTGCCGATCTCAATGTCAATGCTCTCAGGATTCTCCACCAAGATCGTCCCTTCGATCACGGTTCCGTCCCTCAATTCGACTTTGTCCGCGAGTAACAAACCCGCCGAAAGGCATGCACGCATATAGAAGACTCTCTTGATTTTTCTATTCATAGTTTACCACTCCGAACAATTAGTTAACCTAGTGTAGGGTAGCCTGCTTCGAAGAGGCTTGCCCGCCGGAAAACGAATTCTTAGTCATCATCATCCTCGTAGTCATAGTCGTAGTCCTCTTCATCTTCGTCATCGTACTCCTCGTCGCCTTCGTCATCCTCATCGTCATCCTCATCGTCGGCATCATCGTCGACATCAAGATCCTCGGAAGGAATTTCATCCTCTTCTTCCAACAGGCGTTCGGCCTCGGCATCAAAATCAAGCAATTCCTCAATATCGTCGATGTCTTCGAAATCGGCGTCGTGACGGTCATCCTCGTCCTCGGCGTCAAACTCATCCGGGTCGTCCAAATAACTGCTGGCGGACCGGGGAGCTAAAATGTCCTCGTCTTCGAATTCTTCATCCACAAAAGGATTGAACGGATCCTCATCGTCCTCCTCGTCTTCGTCGTCATCATAAAAATCATCGTACTCGTCATACAGATCATCATCGTCATCATCAATTAGTTCAAATGGATACATCGTGGGCTCCTGGGGTCAATTCGGCAATTTACGCCTTCTGGTGAAATCACATGCCATCCTTTCCGAATTTGTCCATAGAAAAAAACCTTCTTTTTTGATAGTTCTTTCCCCCTTGAGCTTTCAGACGAATCGCGTATCAAGGAAACACCCTATTTATGACCTATCCCATCCCCCAACGAAATCGGCGTTTACGCTCCTCCACCCCCAACCGCGGACTCTGTCGCGAGAGCCATTTGCACCCGGATCAGTTGATCTATCCCATGTTTTTGTGCGACGGCCACGGACAGCAACAACCCATCCTCACCCTTCCCGGCCAGTACCGCTGGTCAGCCGATCTGTTGGTCGAACGCTGCGCTGAAAATTGGGAAGTCGGAATCCACACCGTCAACCTTTTTGGAACCTCCACTGAAAAATCTCCCGGGGGTGAGTCCGCTCTGAATCCCGATGGCATGGTGCCCACCGCCATCCGCGCCTTGAAACACCACCTCCCCGAACTCAACGTTCAAAGCGATATCGCCCTCGACCCCTATACCACCCACGGCCACGATGGCATCATTATCAATGGCCGGGTCGATAACGATGCCACCGTCGACATGCTTCAAAAAATGGCCCTCGTCCACGCTGAGGCCGGGGTCGACTGGGTCGCCCCTTCCGATATGATGGACGGACGCGTCGGCGCCATTCGCCATTTTCTGGATATGCACGGTCATATACACGTCAACATCCTCGCCTACACCGCCAAATACGCCTCCTGCTTCTATGGACCCTTCCGCGGTGCCCTCGAAACCGCTCCGCTCGGGGGCGGTCTTGCCGACAAGAAAACCTACCAGATGGATCCCGCCAACCGCCGTGAAGCCCTTCGCGAAGGGCGATTCGATCTCGCCGAAGGCGCCGACGCCCTTATGGTCAAACCCGCCGGCCACTACCTGGATGTGATCATGGCCCTCAAGAAGAGTGTGGATCTCCCGGTGGCCGCCTATCAGGTCTCCGGCGAATACGCCATGATGCACGCCGCCGCCGAAAAAGGATGGCTCGATCTCGATGCCGCCATGGAGGAAAGTCTTCTCTGCATCCGCCGCGCCGGCGCCGATATGATTCTCACCTACTTTGCCCCCGACATGGCCCGAAAACTCAACTCCCCCTCCTGAACCATGATAAAAAACGACACCTGGATCACCCACGCCGCCCGCGAGGGCATGATCACCCCCTTCGAACCCTCCCACGTCTCCAAAGTGGACGACCGCAAAGTCCTCTCCTTCGGACTGAGCAGCTACGGATACGACATCCGCCTCTCCCCCAGGGATTTCCGCATTTTCCGTCATATCCCGGGCACCGTCATCAATCCCAAGGCCTTCAATCCCGACAACCTTGAACAGGAATCCCTGCACAGCGACGACTACGGAGACTACTTCATCCTCCCCGCGCACTCGTACGGCCTCGGCGTCGCCCTCGAAGCGCTCAAGGTTCCCTCCAACATCAGTGTGCTCTGCATCGGCAAAAGCACCTACGCCCGCATCGGCTGTATCGCCAACCTCCCCCCCGCCGAAGCCGGATGGGAAGGACACCTCACCCTCGAAATCAGCAACGCTCTCCCCCACGCTGACTGCCGCATTTACGCCAACGAGGGTACCGTACAACCCTTCTTCGAAGGCGAAACTTGTGCGCCACCTCCCTACGCCAACCGCCACGGCAATATCAACACTAAACCCAGGAAGTGACACTTCCCAGGGTGTAGTCATTTGTCAGTTGTCATTGGTCATTTGTCAATAGTCACTGGTCATTTGTCATACACTAATAATAAGGTCGTCAGGACCTAATTGACATTGTTATTAATCTTATTGACAAGTGACGAATGAATCCTATTGACCTGACCACTGACCACTGAACCCTGAATCTCCCTGACTACTGACAAAATGACTCCCGCCCTCCTGTAGACCTTCTCAAACGCACCTGATCCCCAGGCCCCCCGGTGAATGACTCCCAAGGCTGGGGGCCTGGGATAAAGCGGCGGCGGAGGTGGGCAGGGAAGGCGAAATCCTGTTTCTTGAGATCGGAAAAAGGCCTGCGCGAACTTCCGAACATCGGAAAATCTCTTGGCCGCTGAAATTCATCATTTCTGACTGAGGGTACCTTCCTTAACTGGAGGAACTGAAAATTCCTGCCCGGGAACTGATCGCCTGGCTCGATATTTCAGGACTGGGCCCAAAACGTGCCGCCAAAATTCATCAGACCCTGGATATTTTCAAGCTGGAAGATCTCAAAGCAGCTTTGGAGGATGGACGGGTCGCAGACCTTCCGGGATTCGGCAAAAAATCCGCCAAAAAAATTCTCAACGCGCTCACCTGGATGGAGGGCGGCTCCGACCGATGTCACCTGGATGTGGCCATGGACCTGGCCGACACGGTGTTGAACGAACTGCGTCAGGTCAATGGCCTCCTGCGACTGGAGACCGCGGGCAGTCTTCGCCGCGCACGCGAAACCATCGGCGATCTCGATTTTCTCGCCTGCATGGAGGGCGATGATCGTGTACTGCACGACCGATTCTGCGCACTCCCCGATGTGCTGGAAGTCCTCGCCCGCGGCGAAACCAAATCCTCCATCCGCGTCAAACAGGGACGTCAACTGGATCTGCGAACCGTAAGCGAATCCGAATTCCCCGCCGCCCTGCTGTATTTCACCGGCAGCAAGGAACACAACGTCTTCCTGCGCTCCCGGGCCCGCGAACAGGGTTTGACCCTGAATGAATACGGACTCTACCCCTTAAAGGAGGGCGAAGCGGATCGGGAGCACCCCCTGCCCGCTTCCTCCGAGGCCGATTTCTATCATCATCTCAAACTCCCCTTCACCCCGCCCGAACTGCGGGAGGAACTCTATCAGTCCTGGATCGAAGAGGACGATCTCCCCGGCGACCTCGTCGAAGCCTCCGACCTCACCGGCATCCTGCATGCCCACAGCACCTGGAGCGACGGGAAAAACAGTCTGCTGGAAATGGCGGAAGCCACCATGGATCTGGGCTATCGCTATCTGGGAATCACCGATCACTCCCAAAGCGCCTTTTACGCCAACGGACTCAAACCCGGGCAGGTCGAAGCCCAATGGAAAGAGATCGACCAACTCAACCAGCGCTTTCGTGACGAAGGCAAAAATTTCGTGATCTACAAAGGAATCGAAAGTGATATCCGGGCCGATGGCCGCCTCGACTACGACGATGATCTGCTCGACGGCTTTGATTTCGTCATCGCCAGCCTGCATGGGCAATTGGACATGGACGCGGCGGCCATGCAGGCACGGGTGGAAAAAGCCCTTCACCACCCCGCCTGCACCCTTCTCGGCCACCCCACCGCCCGACTACTGCTGCAACGCCCCGGGGTCAAACTCAACCTGGAATCCATCATCCGCTTGGCCGCGAAACAAGGCGTAGCCCTCGAAATCAACGCCGCCCCGCCCCGCCTCGAACTCGACTGGCGCTGGGGCAAACTCGCCCGGGAGGTAGGCCTCACCACCG
>JAGYLC010000086.1 GCA_018401235.1 Kiritimatiellia bacterium | reverse complement strand
CCGCAGCCGCCGAATCATGCCCGACGAACGCGAGGACCTGGAGCGCGTCGCCCGCTACATTATCCGCAACCCCTCCGGACAGGGGGACATCAACTTCGGCTTGACAACCAGCCCTCAATTCCCCAAGAAATCACCCATGGTCGCATCCCTCTCAACCCCGAAACCGCCTCCCGCTCTCAAAGCGCGAAAAGCGATTTCCTATCCTTTATTGGTATTTCTCGGGGTTTTCTTCCTTTCTCCGGCACTGGCGGATCCAATCCACCGTTCGGACCTTCCGTTCCCGGCGCCCTTTCTGGGCACACCTTCTCCGGTGGTGGATGGCCGGACCGATTTCCTTGCGCATCATCCGGGCCATGATCTGTCGGTGTTGGTCACGCCGGAAGGCACGGCATTCCAAAATGAGTTTGGCGGCAATGTGTTCTTTGCCTATGGGGTAAAGCGGGTGGGCCGGGATCAGCCTCTGCTGCCCCAGGGTGCATTTCTTGGCACCGACGCCTCCTTGAATTCGGTGACGCTCCGGCGAAGCGTCCTAAGCGAAAGGGTGGACACGCTGCCCGAAGGGATTAAGCAGACCTTTCTTCTCCACCAGCGTCCAGAGGGCGACGGCCCTTTTGCCTTGGTCATGGGCGTGGGCGGATCGTTTCATAAGCTCTCCGTGGAACCGGATCGCCTCCATTTTGCCTCCGATTGCGGTCACCGGATGGTGTATGAGGATCTGCTGGTTTTTGATGCCAAAGGAACGGTGTTGGAGGCCTCGTTTCAGGAAGGGGCCGGAGACCATACCTTCCGGATCGTTGTGAACGATCAGGATGCCGTTTATCCGATCGAAATCGACCCCGTCTTTCGCCCGTTCCGAACGGAGAATGACTCCTTTGGCCACCTCAATACCCGCCCCAGCGACCAGCTGACCCTGACCGAGGAGGGAACGATCCTGAAAATGGATGGCGATCTGCTCGCGGTCGGCGTGCCGGGGTTTGATTTGTTCCCGATGCGCAATACCGATAATGTTCGCAAATCGGCTCTGAATGCGGCCGGTGCTGCTGCGGAAGGGATCCAAGGCGGATCGTTAAACGTGGCCAAGAGCTTTGGGTATCAACTGCAAATGGCGATGCAGGTCCTCGGTTTTATCGGGGAATATCGTATGAATGATGTGGGTGCGGTGTATGTATTCAGCCTCGTGGAGGGATCTTGGCAGTTGCTGGATGTATTGAACGACTGGGCGGTGGCCGTGCGCTATGACCAGGCAAACTTCCGCCCCACGCGATTGGATGGGTCACGCTTCGGGGAAACCCTGGCACTGAAGAATCGCCGGATTATGGTCGGCGCTCCCGGGATCAAATCGGAAACCTGGGTGAATGTGCTGATTCCGATCCGGGTAGCCGGCCCTCACACGATTGGCGGCCTTTATTTCTTTGAGCAGCCGCATACGGGGGGTAATTTTTTCAGGCGGAATTGGTTTTATGGCATCCGCTCTGAGTTGGGATCTTTTAATATGATTGATGGCGGGGATTTCACCGACTACACCGAAGTGGGCCGGGCAGTGGCCCTCGACGACTCGCGAGCGGTGGTGACTTCCGGCGGCGGCTTTAATCCAAATCAAATTGGAGTTCAGTTCAGCGGGTATGGCCCGACCAAATTTCATCACTTTGTGCGCGACGGCGTCCAATGGCAGAAACACCCGGATACAAGAACGGCCACGGACTTGCCGGGGCAGGTCATTCATCTGGCCCTGATCAAGGGAATGGTCCTGGCCGTTGAGGAGTATGGCGGAGCCACCCGGCTGTGGCGTCATAATTTTCCGGAAACTCCCAGTGCCCTGCAGTTGATCATGGTACGCTCCTGGCCGGACCGCAGCGGGTCCAGGTTTGATGCGGATGAAGATGGATTTGTTCTGTCTTTTCCGGAAGAAAACGAAGTGTACACAGGAGAGGTGATGCCCGAGAGTGTGGTTGTGGAATCGCTGACCCTTTCTCCGTCGCTTTCGCAATCCGGCCGGGCCGTTGCCCGCGGGAATCAATCCTTACTTTTCACCGCAGACCTGGGAGAGGAAGAGCAGCTGTGGCTGTTTAATCGCTCCGGTGAGACGTCCTCATGGCACGTGCTGGCCTCGAAGGCTCTCTCCTTTCATGGGGGAGCCCGTGCGGTGGGTATTTCGGATGCCGGGGTTGCGGTGATGGGGCCCCATGCGGACAATGCCTCAGATACAGATCTGCTGGTTTATTCCCTGAACCGGAGCATTTCCGGCCGGGTGTTTCATCCCAACGGACAACCGATTCATGCCGGATTCCGATTAGGACTCGAGCCCGAACCCGCCCCGATTCCGGCGCAGGCCGCCCGCTTATTTGACGGAGCCAACATGGTTCCCTTTGCGGGTCCCCCCTGGACGCTGAATGATCCGAGAAATGCCAGCCTGTTGTTTTCAGTGAATGACAATTTCCCGTTCCTGGACAACTATCTGCTGGAGATCACCTTCTCGCACATTCCGCCGGAGATCCGGGGACAGGAGGCCCAGTTGTCGGTCCGCCTGCCCTTGCAGACGTTTACCTGGGCAGGCCGGGAACGCTTGGATCAACCGGGTTTCGGCGGCGGGCGGGTGACATTGACGGAGGGAACCCATCGCGTCGATCTTTTTGGCGGAGGATTCCAGGGGTTAACGGAGGAAGCAAGGCTTCAAACTGTCGGCCAGTGGGAAATTTTGTTTGGCTTTCCAGGTTCCCAACGCGGGTTTCCCTATGCACGCGTTGAGTCGGCAAATCTGTTGCTGGTGGAAAAGGATGCCCTCAACCGCCGCATGGTCACCACCGACAGTTCAGGAAATTTCCGTTTTGATAATCTGCCCCCGGGGCGGTATCAGGTTGTGCCTGACCCCTCTCCCTTTTTCCCCCAGGATTTCAAAGGCACCAGTGAAAAGGTTGATCTGGCCTCCAATCCCTTTGCATCCGGGGTCCAGCTCAATTTGGAAGCGGCACTCTCGCTTTCCGGCCGAGCATTGACCGTCGGCGGCCATCCCATCCCGGATCTTGAATTTGAAATCGTGACTCCCAACGGTATCCCGACCGGGAGCGTAGCCGCCCGAACCAATCCGGATGGGACGTTCCGCGTTCCGAATTTGGTCTCCGGGTGGCACCGATATGAAACAACAGGCGTTTGGCAAGCCCCTCCTCCTTTTAATAGCCCTTACACGCTGGATGCCTGGGTCAGTCGGTGGCAGAAGAATGTAGCCGATTTTATCATTCCGCCGATGGTGCTCTCCCCGGAGGTCCAAGTGCGCGATGCGTCGGGCCGGCCGGCTGCGAATACCCGTTTTCGGGTCGCTGGACCTTTCGGCTATCGTCACGAACTGATTTCGGATGCGAATGGCCGGGTCCACCTCCCCGGGGTGCCCAACAACGCACAGTTTTTTACTCCGCCAAAGCCGCTCCTTTATCCCGGGGAGTATGTTCTACAGGGAACAGACTCCCGCTTCGACTGGAGTGGCCAGCCCACGCGGTTCACCCTGCCTGCCGCTCAGGACGACTCCGGCAATCCGCTGCCGCTGCCCCCGCTGCAGGCGGTGGGCAGTGAGGTGAAGCTGAGTCTGCTCAAGGCGGGTGTGCCTTTTGCGGATCAGGATACGATCATGGTCCGCGTCACCGACGAAACGCCGATCCTCCTTGAACAGTTTACGGCACAGACCCCGCAGCATGCAGTTTATTTCCGGCACCAACGGGTGATCACGCTGCCCCCCATCCTTATTGCCGCCGAGCCTTTCGACCGTTTGGAGTCCATTGAGGTCCTTCACACCGGCGGCATCGCGGAGGGTATGGACGGCGCCGCGTTGGAAAACCCGGGCAGCCTCCGCTATGATTTGATTCTTCCGGATGGCCGGGCACTGCCGCTCTCTGAGCCCGTCCTGGGGCTTTACTCCATGGGGGATTGGCCCGAGTCGAAATTTTTCACCAGGAGAATGGTTCTTGAAGGCTCGCTGTTCGATCGTGAATTTTGGCCGGCCGGTGAGTATCGATTACGCATAACCTATGACGACAATGCCATGTTCCGCAATGTCTGGGATCACTGGGCTCTCCGGATCCAGCTATCAAGGCGGCAGGTCGATAATCAGTTTATTGCCCGAACCGACGCTGAAGGGAATGCCTTTTTTCCGGGGATCCCCGGTGGTCAATATGTTGTCATCCCGGCGGTTCGCGATTCTGACAACGTCTGGCGCAACGCTTTGGAACTGGAGCCGTCGGGATGGATTTACAGTCTCGATCTCACGGAGATTCCCTCCGGTGTCACCCGGTTTGAGCTGACCAAAGAGGTCCAGCAACTGCATCAGATCTCCGGATCATTTTTTACCAGTACCTTGCGTCCTCCATTTGTCGAGGTGCGTGCAGTCCATACGGAGACCGGAGAGATCCTGGCAAGCACCCTCGGGGATACGGTCGGTAACTTCTCCCTTGAAGGGGTACCCTCCGGACCCGTCTCGCTTGATTTGTTCCTCGAAGGGTACGCGTTCTTCTCAGAAAACGTCACCGAGTGGGATCCGCTGACGGAGAATATCAGCGCTTTGCAGGTCAATGCCTTTCTCGACACTTCGCTGACAGGCACCCTCCTCAGGTCGGACGGTGAAGCCGCGGCGGACATTCCCCTGATTTTGCGCGCAGTGGACCGCTTCTTTCCGGGAGAGCCGATATCCTTTCCCGGCCTGACTTGGCGGGAGCTTCCACTGGAAATCGATACCGGGGTCACCATTGATGACCTTTCCGTGCATTACAATGCAAACTACACGCATGAGACCATTTACTTGGTCCATCCCGACGGGACTGCGGTCAACCTCGTCCGCCCCAATTACTTTGTTTTCGGACCCAAAGTTTTCAACGACGCATTTGAGAAGCCCCGTTACGACGGAACCCAGTTTGAACGCGGGCGTGAGGGACGGGTGGGACCTTCAGATCCCCTCGCCACGTTCCGCGGGCGTCCCGCCGGCGGGACCTGGAAGCTGCGCATTTACGGAACAACCAGCGGTCAGGTTCATGTGTCTTCCTGGGGGCTCAGCATTCGACCCCAACTGCCTTTCCAAAACAACCTGAATACGACATTCTTTTCCGATAATGCTGGAGAGTTTGCGTTGACGGATATTCCTCCGGGTTTTTTCGAACTCGCTCCGGGCACTGACTCCTTGATCATTGAGCTGGACCAGACCGAGTTTGATTTTTCGCGTCAGTCTCATAACTCCTTCAGCGGGACCGTCACCCGGCCCTCGGTGCGGGTCACCCTGACCGATGAATCCGGCGATCCCGCCGCAGGGGTGACGTTGTTCGTGAATATTGACGGCACTGTGTATGAGGGAGAGACTGACGCTGACGGCATTGCCCGGGTATTTCTGCCTGATTTAAGACCGGGCGAAATTTTCATTGCCCCGGGTGAACAGGTTTACGGCGACCCCGCCACCCTGCCGCTGCGTTTTGAGGGGAGCACTCCAGAAGTTGAGTTCACTCTGCTTGAAAAAGCAACACCTGCGGTGGAGGTCGATCTCGCCCATGAACAGCCGGCATATCCATTTGAAGTCCGCTCCGAAGCCTTCACACTCGAAAGCAGTGTTCCCGGGACCCTGACCCTTTCACCCGAACCCGGGACACTGCTGAATGCCGGAACGCAACGGGTGGAGTGGACCTTTACCCCGCAGGACAATCGGCTCAACCGCGCCGTTAGCGGACATCTGGATATTGAGGTGGCCCGGGCCGATGCCGGGATTATGATCGAATCGCTCACCGCTGTGTACACCGGAGACCCCCTTGAGATAGCCGTCTCTACCCTCCCGGAAGGGTTACCGGTTCAGATCCTTTATCCTGAAGGAATCCCTCCGCTTGCCGCCGGACTGTATCCGGTTGAGTTGCGGGTGGATACGGATAATTATTCTGCCACAAAGTCTGCCATCTTTGAAGTCCAGCGGGCTCCGGCATCCCTGCAGATTCCGGAGGCGGTCAATGGACGGATTGTGCGGCGGATCGATGACCCGGGGGACATCCCGTTGGCCACGACTGACCCGTCAGAGTTGGGCTTGACTTTTGTCTTCCGCTCCGTCGAATCTCCGGAAACCCCGCTTAATACTCTGCCTGTGGAGATAGGCACTTATCTGCTGACCGTTACTCACGACTCGGCCAATTATTTTGAAGAAACGACCGTGGAGTTTCAGCTTCTGCCGGAGTTGATTACGGTTGCGTTTAAGGAGGCCTCCGAAGGAAGCATCCTCCGCACCTTTACGGGAGAACCCCAGGAGCTGCCCGCCGTGACGACCACGCCTGGAGGTGTCAGAGTCGAGTACCTTTTCTCCGGAACGCAAAACAATGGAGAAACGTACGGACCCACCGCCGTGCCGCCTACCCGGGCCGGTATGTACACCGTCACCGCCACGGTCGAGGGCGAAGGGTTTGAGGGAACCGCCAGCGCGGAGTTCCGAATTGAACGGGCGCCCCTGGTTCTTGAGCAAATTCAGTCTCCCGGGGCTCTTCCGGCCGGGGGTGCGATAGACCTGGACAGCTATTTTCAAAGCAATGCCGAAACACTCCGCTGGAGTGTCTCCAACGAAAGTGAAGCCAACGGACGGTTTATACTTCAGGTGCTTCCATGGGGCTTCAGCGAAAACTACCCGCTGGAGGTTCTGGAGATGTCGGGCGGACCCTTCGGCGGCGGTGGAGCCCTGCTGGCGAATTCCCAGGCCCGGGCCTGGACTTTCTCTAATCCCGAAAGTTTCACGGGAAGTAATATTGAGTCGGTTACCACCGGAAATGCTACTCAGGATATGAGTTTAATTTGGACCATTGGTCTCAATGGCGAGGTGGCCCGTTCCGGCCTGAGCTTTACATCCGAAGCGCCCCAGGTACTCGGCGTGCTCCCCCTGGAAATGCGGGGCAATATCGTTCAATTCGAAGCGGGACCTCATCACGCCCTGGTTCTGAACCGGAGCGGGGGAGTGGCGTTATTTACCGCTCCCGCTGCGCCGGCGGCTCTGCAAACGCCCCCCGAAATCATTAATCAGACCAACTTTGTCTCGATCGCCTCGGGATCCCGGCATGTCCTTCTGCTTACGGATGAGGGCGACTTGTATGCCTGGGGTGAGAATGATCACAACCAGCTTGTTCTTCCCGATTTGGGGCCGGCGCAGGCGGTGCAGATCTTCGCCGGTCCAGTCTCCAGTCATGCCCTTCTCTCCGATGGTAGGCTGGTGTCCTGGGGTATGCCAGCCTTCGCGGATGCACAACCGCCCGAGGGGCGTCATTGGATTACCGTGGCCGCCGGAGAACAGTATGTGGCTTTGCTCGATAACGAAGGTGACGTCCATCTGGAGGGACGAATTTCGCCATCCCTCCAACCGTTGGAAATGAGCCAATCGCCTGTCCATGATCTCGCGCCGGCCCCTCTGACCTTATACGGATTGCGCCGCACATCCCGCTTTGAACCCCGCACTTCCGGCGAGTTATTACTAGAGGCCCGGGCCGACAATTCGTATGACATCCAGCCTGGAAGCGTGGTGACGGTCTCTTTATCGGTTGAACCGCGTTCTGCCACGGTCTTATTTGATGACATGGAAGAAGGAATGATTCGGCGGGTATTTTCCAGTGAATCAGCCACGCCACCGGTTGTCACCACCATCCCCGGAAATCTCCCTGTGGTCGTCTCCTACAGCGGGGTATCGGCAGCCGGAGGAACTACTGACCTTCCGATATTCCACCAACGGACGCGGGGGAATTATCGGATCGAGGTGATCATAGATGCCCGACTATGTAGGTGGCGATGAAATCGATCTCGTGATAGAGCCTGCGGTAAAATCATCGCCTTTATTGCTTCCGGCACCTCGCTGACCTACAATGGTGAAAATCGTTTTCCTGTTATCCAAACCGTCCCGAGGGTTGAATTTTGAAATTTTGTCCCCGGACGGTGCTCCCTTTTCCGCGCGGGAGCCCGGGGCTTACCCATTTCGGGTCAATCTCGTTGACTCGAATTATTTGGGGTCGCTGGAAGGAGAGTTGGTTATTCAGCCCGTACCGTCTTTACTTGTTGGGATTTCGATTTCACCAAGCCACCTTTGGTGCGGAAGATCAGGCTTCTTTACCGGTGGAAACCACAACGGGTCTTCCTGTACTGGCGAGCGTGCTCTCCGGTCCGGGCGTATTGAATCGCCCAACACCCTGGTGATTGAGGGCGCGGGGGATCATTACCGTACAGCTTGAAGCCGAAGGCTCACTCCGCTCGGGCGCGGTGACCCGCACCGTGACCTTTGAGGTTACGCCTCAGCCCGCGACTGTTCAGATTGAACTGCCCGACAGTCCGGTTTTTACAGGCAGCCCCTGCCGCAGTGCAATCACCACTCCGCCCGGCCTGCCGGTGCTGATCGAGTATGCCAATGGACTCGAACCGCCGGTGCAGGCTGGCAGCCATCCGGTCACTGCCCGGATCGTCAGTCCCGATTATACTGGCGAGGCCAGCGCAACCCTGACCATTGCCAAGGCACCGATTAGCTTTCTGTGGCTGGAGGTGGAGACCGTTTATGACGGCGGGCCGCAGCGCCCGCGGGTTGTCACCGAACCGTCCGATCTCACTGTGGTTTTTCAGGGACCATTTTCGGAGAGCGATCCAGTCTTCGGCGGAACCTATATTTTCACCGCGACCGCCTCCGGCCCCAATCATTTTGGCACCTCGTCCACGGAGTTCATTATTCAGCCAAGGCCACAGAGCATCTCGTTCGTTCCTCCTGCGGATATGACCTATGGCGATGCACCACAACCCTTGTCCGCCTCGCTTGACAGCGGACGTCCGGTGCGCTTTGAGGTGGTTTCCGGCAGTGACATTGCTGGAGTAGATTCTGATAACAGGCTGGTTGCATTCCGTGCTGGCGAAGTGGTGGTCCGCGCCCGGGAGCAAAACCCGGCGGCACGGGATTATGCGCCGGCAGACCCGGTGGATTACACCGTGCAGATTGCCCGCAAAGAAGTGCCGATCACCCTGGAGTTACCGTCGGCTTCAAGCGTGGTTTACGACGGCAGCCCCTGGTCAGCCATCGCGTCCGCCGATGGTAAAATTTTCACACGGGATATCACCTTGCTCTACAACGGGGTCGAACACCCACCGGTTTTGCCCGGAACCTACGAAGTGGAGGCCCTTGGAGAAAACGACCGCTATTTCGGTCAAGCCACCGCCAGCTTCACGATCAATAAGGCCCCGGCCACGGTTCAGGTTGAAAGTTCCCTCGCCTTTACCGGCAATGCTGCTACCCCGTCTGTCACCACAACGCCGGAAGCTCTGACCGTCCTCACCCGCTGGGTGGATCCGGAATCGCCACCCGTGGATGTGGGTACCTACGTCCTCGAAGTCGTGGTGGAGGATCCCCGGTATGAGGCCACCGTTTTGGCAGATGTTACGATCCTGCCCCGTCCGTTAACGATAGAGCCCGCCGAAACAGAACTGGTGTTCACTGGTAGTCCCCAAACACTCGAAATTCTGACCGATCCACCCGGGGTTGCGGTGACGCAGGAATTTTTTGCGGTGGATGGGCCGCAATCCTTTGGCAGCACGATCACCGAACCGGGGGAATATACCGCCCTGATTGAGGTGGCGGATGCGAATTATACGGGCGTAACCAATCTTCCGGTCTCCATTGTGCCGGCGGATGTGACTCTCTCCGTTGAGGTTCCCGAAACCTTTATCTACAATCAGTTGGACCAACGGCCCGCCATCGCTTCCGACCCCACAGGAGTCGACCTGGACTGGACGCTTCTCAAGGAAGGGGAGCCCGTCTCGGCCGCGGTGGATGCCGGCACCTATTCCTTCACCGTTACCCCCGGGCATCCCGGATTCAGCGGAGTGCTTACCGGGGAATTCACCATTCAGCCTGCGCCGCTTACCATCAGCCTGAGCGCTCTCACAACGGTCTATGATGGTTCCTCCCGGGCACCGGCGGTTCAAACCCTGCCGGAAGAGGTTGCCGTATCATTCGCGTTTTCTCAGGAGGGCGCCGCCGTTTCTGAGGCCGTGAATGCCGGCATCTACACCGTCGAGGTTTCCTCATCTGACCCGAATTACACCGGTTCAGTGACAGAGACCTTCACGATTGAACGGGCTCCGATTCTGATTTCCTGGGAAGCTCCCGCCAGCACGCCGGTCAATGAACCGCTCACCCTCACCGCGCTCGCTTCCAACGGCTATGCTGTGGAGTACGCACTAATTTCCGGAGAGGCTCTGCTGGTCGATAGTGTGCTGACGCTGCTCGGCTCCGGTCCGGTGGTGGTAAGCGCCCAGGTCCCCGGTGATGAGAAATACCAGGCGGCCGAACCAATCGAGGTCACCGTGAACCCTCTCTTCACCGAGGCGCAGATTGCCGTTTCTGACCTTTTTCAGGTTTACAATGGCGGTGCCATCGAGGTGGAGGTGGAAACCACC
>JAGYLC010000085.1 GCA_018401235.1 Kiritimatiellia bacterium | reverse complement strand
GGAAACCCTGCGGATGCGAATCCGGGAGCGGGACCCGAAAATGCTCGATCAACTCGCGGACCCGCACAATCCACGTCGACTCGAACGCGCCCTGGCCCGATTGGAGGCGGGCCAGCCACTTCCCGATCACTGGAAAGAGACGGCGTCTTTTCCAATTCCCGTCCTGCGCCGCGAGGTATCTGAATTGAATGAGCGCATTCTCCAACGCACCCGGCAGATGTTTGCGGAAGGGTTGATAGAGGAGACCAAACAATTGTTGAACGCCGGGACCCTGACCGGAACCGCGGGGCAGGCGATTGGCTATGCCGAAGCCGCTTCGGTGCTGCGGGGGGAATTTACCTTGGAGCAGGCCGTGGAGGCCGTGGCCACCCGCACCCGCCGCTACGGTAAGCGGCAGAGGACCTGGTTTCGAAATCAGATGGATGCCCGCTGGCTGGATGTCACCGACCAAGATGACCTGCAACTTATTGCTGACAGGCTGGCCGGGGTCTGGCAGGATACGGGCCCTTTCCTTTTTGACCGAGGTGCCCATGTCTGACGAGATTGATAAATATTACACCACCAAAGAGTTGCCCAAGCGTCTGCAGCCACGGGAAATGTTCGACCGGATTGGAGCCGAGCATGTTCCTGATGAAGTGTTACTGGCCATTCTCCTCCGCTTCGGCACCAAAGGCCACAATGTGGTGGATTTGTCCCGACAACTCATCCAGCACTTTGGCTCCCTGACCTCGCTGGTGCGCGCGAAACCGGCCGAATTCCGCAAACTCAAAGGCATCGGACCCACCAAAGCCCGCGAACTCAAGGCTGCGCTTGAACTCGCCCGCCGGTTGAGTCAGGAACAGGTCGAGGAATCCCCCAGCATTCACGGACCCGAAGACGCCGCCCGACTCCTTCGCGAGCAGGCGCGCGAACTTGAACACGAACGCTTCTGGGTGTTCCCTCTGGATACCCGAAACAAGCTCAAGTCCCAGCCCATCCAGATCACCCAGGGTCTGCTCAATTCCAGCCTGGTGCATGCGCGGGAAGTGTTTCTGGTGGCCATCGAATGCAAGGCCGCCGCTATTCTGGTCGCCCATAACCATCCATCGGGTAATACCAGCCCCTCGCCGGAAGATCTAAAAATTACCCGGGACCTGATTGCGGCGGGTAAACTGCTTAAAATCAAGATTCTCGACCATGTGATCGTGGGCCAGTTACGTCCGGGTCAAGCCTCCTACTACCTCAGCCTGCGCGAGAGCGGCTTGGTTAATTTTAGTGAATAAATAAGACGGAAGCGATTTTTCCTTCAGCGAAATCCGAAGAGCCATTGGAGCCACCGTGCGGCTTCGGAAAACCCTCAAAATCGGCTTCGGTCACGCACGCTGCGATGCGACCTGACACTCTCGATAACGGTGTGCGGACGAAACCCTCGTTAGGTGGTTGACAAAGTCTACTAAATCAATAGGGTTAGTGCACTATGATATCAAAGAAGTGTATATATGCCCTGAAGGCGGTGTTGGCGTTGGCCCGGAATACGGGTGGGGCGCCGATGACGATTCACGATATAGCCAAGGCGGAGGATATCCCTCCCCGCTTTTTGGAGGCGATCCTGCGCGATCTGAAGCAGAGCGGCCTCACGGACTCGATTCGGGGGAAGGACGGGGGATATCGGCTGACCCTGCTGCCGCATGAAATCAGTATCGGCCGGGTGGTGCGGGCGGTCGAAGGTGCCTGGTTTCCGGCTGCGGAATTTTCGGAACGGGATGTGTTCACCTCCGTGTGGGCCCAGGCGGATCAGGCGCTCTCCGATCTTCTGGATCAAAAGAATTTTCAAACGCTGGTCGTCGAGCAGGATGCCTTGCGCGGCGATAAAGTCATCAACTATTCCATCTAACTAACCCTATTTATGAACGTATCCATCGACATTGACGAAGCAAACGCCGCTCTGGAGGATGCCTCCCCGGAAGAAATCATCCAGTGGGGACATGAAAGTTCCGCCGGGAGCATCCTCATTTCAACCAATTTCCGTCCTTACGAGGCGGTCCTCCTGCATATGGCGGTACAGCACATTCCGGATATTCCGGTGTTGTGGGTGGATCACGGCTACAACACGCCCGCCACCTACAGATGCGCCGAGGCAAGCATCAATAAGTTGGATCTGAACGTGCATTTGTACATTCCCGCCCGCACCGCCGCCCATCGGGATACCGTATTGGATGGGATTCCCACCCTGGACGATCAAGAAACCCACGATCTGTTCACGGAAGAAGTAAAACTGGAACCTTTCCGTCGCGGTATGCGGGAGTTAAAACCCTCGGTTTGGCTCACTGCCCTGCGACGGGTGCAGAATCCGAATCGTGAAACCATGAAGATAGTGGGCCGCACCCCGGACGGAATCATCAAGCTAAGTCCGGTGCTGTCCTGGACAGATGAGCAGATGCAGGCCTATATCGATAAGCACGATTTACCCAATGAATTCAATTATTATGACCCTACCAAGGTTCTTGAAAACCGTGAATGCGGGTTGCATCTGGAAGCCTCCAAGCTATAAGATCCACATCTATTATGAATCAATATAAACTTACTCACTTAGAATTGCTGGAAACGGAGGCCATCCACGTCATGCGCGAGGTGGCCGCCGAATTTGAGCGTCCCACTCTTATGTTCAGCGGCGGCAAGGATTCCATTGTGATGTTGCGTCTGGCCGAAAAAGCGTTTCGTCCGGCACGAATTCCTTTTCCTTTGTTGAATGTGGATACCGGCCATAATTTCCCGGAACTGAACGAATTCCGGGATCGCCGCGCCAAAGAACTGGGTGCCAAACTGATTATTCGCACCGTCGAGGATGCCTTGGCCAAGGGGATTGCCACCCAGGTGCCGGGCGAAATCAGCCGCAACCGTCTGCAAATCCCCACGCTGCTGGCCGCGATCGAGGAATTCCAGTTCGACGCCGCCATCGGCGGTGCCCGACGGGACGAGGAGAAGGCGAGGGCGAAAGAACGCTTTTTCTCCTTCCGCGATGAATTTGGTCAATGGGAACCCAAGAAACAACGCCCCGAATTGTGGAATATTTACAATGGCCGCCTGCTTCCGGGCCAGAACATGCGGGTGTTCCCCCTGTCCAACTGGACCGAAACCGATGTCTGGGAATACATCGCCCAGGAAAATCTGGAATTGCCCCATATTTATTTTGCCCACGAGCGTGAGGTTGTGCGGCGAAAAGGACAATGGCTCCCCGTCAACGATCTCCAACCTCCGAAAGAGGGCGAGGAAGTCAAAACTTTGCGGGTACGGGTGCGCACCATCGGCGATATTATGACTACCGGCTGTATCGAATCCGATGCCACGGAAATTACAGACATTCTGGCCGAGGTAGCCTCCGCCCGAGTAACGGAACGGGGAGGGCGGGCCGATGACAAGGTCTCCGAAAGTTCTATGGAAGACCGCAAACGCGAAGGCTATTTCTAAGAGGTCGGAGGGTAGAGGTCAGAGGTTGAAAAGCCTCCCCTCCACCCTCCATCCTCGATCTCTTCTCTAACCTCTACCCCTGACCTCTGACATCTGACATCTTTCCCCCATTGAACATGACAACTCTTGCAGAAAATACTCAACTAATGCGATTCACCACTGCCGGCAGTGTCGACGACGGGAAAAGTACCCTCATCGGCCGCCTGCTCCACGACTCGAAGTCCATTTTCGAAGATCAGTGGGAATCCCTCGAACGTTCCGCCGACCTCGCGGGCGGCACCGAGGTGAACCTCGCCAATCTTACCGATGGACTCCGCTCCGAACGCGAACAGGGGATTACCATCGATGTGGCCTACCGCTACTTCGCCACTCCCCGCCGCAAATTCATCATCGCCGACACCCCCGGCCATGTGCAGTACACCCGCAATATGGTGACCGGCGCTTCCACCGCCAATATGGCGCTGGTGCTGATCGACGCGCGAAACGGCGTAGTGGAGCAATCCAAGCGTCACGCCTACATCAGCAGCCTGCTCGGCATTCCCCACATGACCGTTTGCATCAATAAGATGGATCTGGTGGACTACAACGAAGAGCGCTTCCGGGAAATCCGCGAAGCCTTCTATGCCTTTATTCCGCGCCTGGACATTCGCGACATCAGCTTCATCCCCATCAGTGCGCTCAAAGGTGACAACGTAGTGACCGAATCGGCGAACATGCCCTGGTACCACGGACCCACTCTGCTCAGCCACCTGGAAGACGTGTACATCGCCAGTGACTGGAACCTCAAGGATTTCCGCATGCCGGTGCAGTATGTGATTCGCCCCCACACCGATGAACACCACGACTACCGCGGATTCGCCGGCCAGATCACCGGCGGCACCCTTAAGGTTGGAGATCAGATTGGGGTGCTGCCTTCAGGTGATCGTAGTACGGTCAAATCCATTCGAACCCATAACGGTCCCTCCGAGGAGGCGTTCTGTCCTCAATCCATTTCCCTGGAGCTGGAACACAACATCGACGTGAGCCGCGGGGATACCCTGACCTCCTTCGACAATCTGCCCTACACCACTCAGGATCACGATGCCCACCTGTGCTGGATGCACGAAAAACCCTTGCAGCTGGGTAAAAAGTACCTGATCAAGCACGGCTCCCGCATCACCAAGGTGGTCTTCCGCGAATTGGTTAATAAAATAGATGTGCATACCCTGGAGGAGGTTCACGAACCTATCGGCATGGGACTGAACGATATCGGACGGGTGCGCTTCAAATCCATGGGTGCCCTGGTCTACGACGCCTACAAAAAGAACCGCTATGTTGGTGGTTTCGTGATTATTGACGAAGCCAGCAACGACACTCTGGCCGCGGGCATGCTCCGTTCACCGGATAAGCCCCAGCCGGTACCCGACTTCACGGATTACGTTATTTAATCTGTGACACTAAATCCGTCATTTCGAATTCTCTCACGTGGCAGCAAGCTGGCCCGCTTGCAGGTGGATGAGGCTTTACCCCTACTGGAGAAAGCCTTCCCCCAAACTGAATTCATCGTGGATGTGCTCGAAACCATTGGCGACCGGGATCTGGCCACGCCGCTCACGGACGCCTCCGTTCCGTCCGATTTTTTCAGCCGGGAACTGGATGAGGCACAGATACGGGGCGACGCTGATTTGGTGATTCACAGTGCCAAAGATCTTCCGGATCCATTGCCTGAAGGTTTGATCCTTGCCGCTATGCTTCCCGCCCGTGACACCCGTGACGCGCTGGTGGTCCGCGAGGGGGCGGACTTGTCTACAGGCGGGGTGATTGGCACCAGCAGTCCGGTTCGCGAAAAAGCCATTCTGGAGTTGTATCCAAAAGCCAAGTGCGCGTCCATCCGCGGTGATATCTATCGACGTCTGGCACAGGTGGATGAGGGTGCCTACGATGCGGTGATCATCGCCGGCTGCGCCCTGCAACGGATCGGACTCGAAGACCGCATCACCGAATGGCTCGACTATGAGACCACCCCGTTGCAGGGGCGGCTGGCTGTCACCGTCCGCTCCGACCGAACCGATCTGCTTTTGGCTCTGCGCGAAATAGATGTCCGACGCTCCGCCGGACTGGTGGCGATGGTCGGATGTCCGGCACCGATGCCCGACTGCTGGGAGGCTTGCCCGTGATCTGCTGGAGGAAGCGGATCTTGTCTTGCGACCGACCCCGGTCCCCAGGAGATCCTGGATCGACTCGGCGAGCGGGCGAATACGTGGGTAGAGGGCATGCCCATTCCACTACCCAGGCGCATATTCACCGTCGTATTTTACACGAAGCGAGGCGGAAAACTGGTGGTCCGGTTGCACGGAGGCGAACCCGGAGTGCTGGGACACCTCGGTGAAACCTGGACCTACTACTGCCACCACTGGGGTCTGCGCACCGAAGTGATCCCCGCTGTGTCCCGCCGCCCAACTTACCGCCGCCCAGGCGCCGCGCAGCCTCACCCATCGACACGACGGCCGCAGCATACGCTTTTCTCAGTGGACATCAGGGCTTGTCCGACCACGGTGTGCAGTCCCTATCGCCAGAAAATGGACATCTGGCCATCTACATGGGTGTGCGCGATGGCCGGCAGATCAACAACGCCTCCTGCAGGCGGGCTGGGCCAGTGAAACCCCGATTACCACCGGCAAGCACCTGGGAACCCCGGAGGAAGCACTTCTGTACGGTACGCTACAAGATATCATTGACCAGCCCACCAGAATCTCCGGCCGTGCTGTTAGTGGGACCCCGAACGCATCCCCAGTCCTACACCCTGTTTACCGGAACCGATCCCCGCAAATTCCTGCGAGAAGGCCCGCTGTTGCATTTCCCCATGATCGAACTAGAACCCGTTTCCCTGTCGGAACAGGTAGACATCCTGCGCAGTCGCTTGCGGACGCTTGAGGAAGGACTCATCTTTCCCTCCAGCCGGGCGAGTCACCTTTCTGGTGGAGGCGCTGTGGGAACTCGGTCTACGACTGCTGGCAGACAGAAACTCCTGGCAGTGGGCCCTATGACTGCGAAGGCTCTGCGCACCTACGGACTGAAAGCGGATGCCGCCCCCACAGGCTTCGGCGGCGCTGCCGCCCTGGCCGCCTTGGAAGGAGAGTGGCAGGGATCCTATGGCTACCTCACCTCCGATCAATCACCGGTAGAGGAACGTCAACAGGCGGTCCGCTCCGCCGGCATCGACCTCGACCCCGCGATCTTCTACCGAAACCGAACCCTCCGCCACGACCACCTCCCCGCGCTCCCCTTTCACCGTGTCCTCTTCACCTCCGGCAGCACCGTAAACGCCTACTTCGATCAATTCCCCGAGGAACAACACGCCCCCCGCGAATGGATCGCCGTCGGCACCTCCACCCTCGACATCCTGCATGAACGAGGTCTCGATGGTCGCACTCCATACGACCATATACACGACTTCAGGTGGACACCCGGACAAACGGGCTTTTGCCATTTCACTTGATTCTTCCGTCCCATCCTATCCCGTCTTCTCTTCCCGGACGGTTACGGGGTCTGTGGGTTGGGGAAGAATCAGTCGTCATAGTGAAATCGGCATTGGAGGATGATGATTGCGTCTTCGTCGACCCGATAGACTAGCCGATGTTCACTGGTAATGCGGCGTGACCACCATCCGGACAGGTTCCCTTTCAAGCGTTCCGCTTTTCCAGTCCCCTCAAACGGGTCGCGAAGACATTCACAGATCAACCCGTTGATTCGTTTCAATGTCTTGCGACCCTCTTTCTGCCAATAGAGGTAGTCCTCCCAGCCGCCCGGGAGCCAGGTCAATCGCACAGTTCCGCTTCCCGCAGGTTGCCTTCCTCATAATCCCGCAGCCCTTGGCGGATCCGTTCCGCGTTCGCCGGGGTGGACAGCAGGTGGAGGGTTTCCTCCATGCCTGCGTATTCATCCGGAGCAAGCAATACTGCCACCGTTTTTCCGTTTCGGGTGATGGAGACCGGTTGCCGATTTTGCTCGGTGCTGTCGATCAACTGCGCCAGAGAATTCCGCGCGTTTGTGTAGGTGATGCTGGTAAAAGTATGAGGCTTGTACAGAATTCTTTCAATACTCTTTACAATCAATTTTTCATGGATGGGTGTGGAGGATTTTAGAGTTTGACAGGACACGAATACGTGTTAATTATTTAAAATAACACGTATCTCAAGGAAACAACCAGATGAATACTAAGCTTACCCTCGTGATGGAATCCGACATAATCTATGCCGCTAAACAATATGCGGGACGTCATGGCACGTCCGTGTCCAAAATGGTTGAACAGTACATAACCCTGGTGTCGGGCACCGAATCGGATTCAGAGAACGTCGTATGCAAACGAGGCCCCATAACCTCTGCATTGGCTGGCGCAATACAACCGCTGAGGGCGGAAGAAGTGAAGACAAGCGCGAAGGAACTGATTGGGCAAGCTAAAGCGGAGCGTTTCGGGTAATGCGTATCTTTCTCGATACGGATGTGATCCTTGACTGCGTGTTGGCCCGCCCGGGCTTTGCTGAAGATGCTACGGAAATCTTGAATCTTTGTGAAACCCGCGGATTGGAAGGTCTAACCTCCACCCTGGTTCTGGCGAATTGTCATTATGTGTTTTCGAGACAGGAGACGGCCTCGAAATCCCGCGAGGTCATTGCCCATTTGCGTGCACTTGTGGTGGTTTGCGCGGTTGGCGACCGTGAATTGGGCGAGGCACTGGTGTCAAAATTCAAGGATCTTGAAGACGGAATTCAGCATTTTACCGCTTTGAACAATGGGGCTGATGTTATTGTGACCCGAAACACCCGGGACTTCAAATTCTCTGCATTGCCAATCTTGACCCCTCACGAATTCTTGATCGCACGGCAATAGGTCTCATTTTTTCAAAAAAAACTCCAAATCCGATTTTGCGGACAACGCTCCGAAATTTCTCCGCGTGGGGTGCTGATACGGCGATGCGCGCGTTGCCGCAGGAGTAGCACAAACTCCGAAGTTCTTTGTGGGAACAAACGGATGTCTCCTTACACATCCCTCATCGTATTCTGCTGGTAAAATCGGAAATGACCATTAATGATTGTCTACTATCTGGAATCCAACTGTATGCCACTACTTCATCTGCACCGGGAAATTAAAAGTCTGAACAAGCTCGTCCTCCAACTGGGGGGGCAGGTTGAGGAAAATCTGCGACAGGGCATTCAGTTCATTCAAACCCGCAATACCCGTCAGGCACAGGACGTGAAGGATGAGGATCAGTTGGTCGATTCGCTGGAGGTGCAGGTGGAGGAGGAGTGTCTGAAACTGCTGGCGCTTTATCAGCCGGTGGCCTCGGATTTGCGATACATCGTGGCGGTTCTGAAAATCAACGGAGACCTGGAGCGGATTGGAGATCTGGCGGCCAACTTGGGTCGCCAATCCTCGAAACTGGCCAAAAAAGAGCAGGTGGCGATTCCCGATCAATTAAACCTGATGGCTTCGATTGCCCGGGAAATGCTGCATCAAAGTCTGGATGCCCTGGTCGCGCGCGACATCAACAGTTGCAGACGCATTCTCCATCGGGACAAGCAGGTCGACACCCTGTACGGAGAAGTGTACGACTGGTTCCGTCTCCGGGTGAAAGAGGAACCGGATCATGCCGGATTATTGTTGGGGATGTACTTGGCAGCCAAGGATCTGGAGCGGATCGCGGATCATACCTGCAATATCGCCGAGGATGTGATTTATCTTATCTCTGGGGAAATTGTGCGTCATCATCATCTGGAAGAAGACGATTAGAACCCAAATCATTCGAAGGCCGGGAAATAAATGTATGAATACCCCGCACGATTTGGGTGTTACAATAGGGCAGCGAACAAGGGCCAGAGTAATATCCAATCCGCTTTGTTGGCTTGACGCGGATTTCTGAAAGTGGACTCTAGCAGCAGATAGGCAAGAGGTAGCGGAAACATCAGGTAGGTACGGGATACCGCAAAAAACATCAGGGATGCAAAAAGGCTGATTTGTAGAGTCCACCTGATGCCGATGGGGGATAAATTTACGACCCAAGTAGGCCGTCCGGATAAGCGGTCGGTTTTTGCGTCCGCGAGGTCACTCCAGAGGATATTAGGGATTAGGCAACAGGCGATGCCCATCAGGTAGCCGCCACTGGTCCAGTTGATTGGAAACTTATGATGCAGTAATGGCAGAGAGGCCCAGCCCGTCCCAATGGCAAGCACCCGGATTTCGGGAAGGTCCTGCAAGCGTTTTTTTCCAGGGAAAACCGGGAAAACATAGAGCAGGGACATCAGGATGTAAACGGACACGCCCACCAGGGAGAGTTGCTCCGACACGTTGAGAAAATACAGGAAGCTAATGGATACGAGACCGGTGATGCAGCGGGCCGGAAATGTAGCGGGGTTGTCTAGTCGGTGGTCGGCAAAATACACTGCAAATGCCGCGGTAAAAATGGCCAGTGCTGAAAACCGGTTTAGGTCAAATTCAAAGTGGGTAGCCGGGAAATAGAGTAAGCCAAGGGCTATGAACGCTGGGCGAACCTCCCGAATTCCGTTAATTGGATGTGGAGCCTGCATCGTAGAGTAAAATTTCCACCCAGCGTTCGCCGCCGCGGGTCAAACGCCAGTTAGTTCCGCTTCGTTCAATAAGCCGGGCACCGTTTCGACCCAGGGCGGAGGTATCTACTGATAATACCATATATCGGGCGGATCCGAGTTCTTCCAACTCCGCATCCGTGGCATTTCGGCCTTGAAGGATAACGGCATTTTCGGACAGATCCAGTACCATGGCGGGGGACGTGTAGCTGTCATCCTTCCACAAAGGAGCATATCGCCCAAAAAAATTGGGGAGACGGCGACTTCGAAGGACGAGTTGCCAGGCGACCGGAATTTCTTCAAGTGCGTGTTTGAAAGAGAAGGGAACTTCTTCCACCCCCACCAATTTTTCCAGTAGAATCATAGGATCAAACCCGGTAAGATTGAAACCATG
>JAGYLC010000084.1 GCA_018401235.1 Kiritimatiellia bacterium | reverse complement strand
ACCTTGGAGGGGCTGGTGGATACCTGGACCCGACTTCGCACGGAAATCGCCACCGAAAAGCGGGAGTGGGCGGAGCAACAGAAATTCCTGCTGGCGGAACGGGAGCTGTTGCGAGGAGAAGTTGAGCGTTTATCCGAGGAAATCTCCCGTTTTCGCGAATTCAGCAATACGGAAGAGCAGGAGCGTGAAGAGTCGTTGCAACAGGTGCGAACGCTGTCCGGGACCCTTGAGAATCTCGAACCGGTGTTGACCCGGTTGGAGAAGCGGATTCGCTCGCAGTCCTCTCCATTGCCCACTTCGATGCAATCGGAGTTCGATTCGATGGTGTCTGGCTTCCCTGATTCGGAAGTTGGGAAACCTTCAGCACGGGTGGTGGATCGCATGCAGTCGGTGGCCTCCGCGCTGGTGTATCTGGAGGAACTTCACCCGCAGTTGCATGTGGTTCGGGAGGTGCTGGAGGATGGGGAGGCGTCGCGTCGAGAAATGGATGTGCTCTATATCGGCATGGCCCGGGCCTTTGCGGTCTCGGGATCTAATGACTGGGCGGCAGTGGGGGTGCCCGGGCGAACTGGCTGGGTTTGGAGCGCCCGCCCGGAGTTGGCGTCCACGATCCGAAGCGCGATCGAGATTTCACGCCAACGCGGATCCGCCGAGTTTCTGGAACTTCCTTTTGCTTTGTTGGATGCGGGGGAGGGGAAATGATGAAAGTTCTGGTCACCTTGTTGATGTGCGGATTTTTGCCGGTGATGGCCCAACTGCCGGAAGCGATTGCACAGGCGGAACGGGAGGTGAAAGACAGCACTCTGGAACTGAATGAACTGCGGGACCATATTCAGGGGGAACGGCTTCCCCTGGTCCGGGAAATGGCCGAGTTGCAGCGCGAGGTCGCCGATTTGCGGAGTCAGGTGCAAACCATTCGCAGCGTCCGGTCATTAGCGGTCAGCCGACGCGAAAATTTGCGGCGGGAGCTGAAGCAGTTGACGGACGAACTGGAGTTTGTGGAAACCGTGTTCCGTGAATATCGTCGGGGACTCGAAACCCGGGTGCAGGTGGCGGAAGTGGGAGCATTGCCATCCCTGCTGCCATCCAGTCGCGATGATCAACCACTGCCGGAGCAAGTGGAGGCATTGTGGAACGCCTCGTTGGATTGGCACGGACTTCGTATGGGGGGATATCAGTTCTCCGGCCTGGCCCTGAACGAGGAGGGCCGCGAGTGGGTCGGAGACTTCGCAGTGCTGGGTCCCGTCGCCTATTTTGCCGGAGAGTCCGGCGGCGGGTGGGTGCATACCCGCGAAAATAGCGTGCTGCCTGGCGTTTTTCCGTTGTCGGACGCAGAAACGGGACGGATTCGATGGCTGTTGAATGGGGAAGAGGTCGCATTGCCCCTGGATCCGTCCCTGGGCGATGCCATTAAAGTGTCGCGTGCGCGTCCTTCGCTGCGTCAACATCTGCGTCAGGGCGGGGTGGTGGTGGTGCCGCTGCTGATTTTGGGGGGGCTGTCTGTGATCATGGCGATTGCGAAATTTGTGGATCTGCATTCGCTGGCAGTTCGTCCCGATCCGGACATGTTACGCTTGATTTCCGATCTCACCGACGAAAATGCCTCTGGAACTCTAGCCAAAGCGCAACAGGCGCCGCAGGCGGTGGGGTCCTTGCTGGCAGCGGTGATTCAACATCGTCACGCCTCCCGCGAGCATTTAGAGGAAATCATGCATGAGCATGTGCTGGCGGTGGTGCCCCGCCTGGAGCGGTCTTTGGGCACGCTGGCGGTATTCGGCGGAGTGGCGCCCTTGCTCGGATTGTTAGGAACGGTGACCGGGATGATCAGTACCTTTCAATTGGTCACTTTGTTCGGATCGGGGGATGCCCGAACCTTGTCCGGGGGGATTTCCGAGGCCCTGGTTACCACCCAAGTGGGACTGGTCATCGCGATACCGGTGTTGCTGGTGCACGCCTTTCTCGCCCGCAAAGCGAAATCGTTGCTGGGGGAATTGGAACAGGTTGCTGTCTCATTGGTCAACCGGGTCAAAGCAGATCCCGAGCTGGAAACATGAGTTGGTGGCAACAGAGTCTGAACACCTGGTCCTCGGGAGGTCCGCTGTTGCTCCCGTTGGCGCTTCTCTGTTTGGGCATCGTGGGCTACACCTTGCGCTCCAGTCAGGCGATTCGACAGGTTGCACAACAGGCGGAACACCTTTTGCAGATATTGAAGGATATGGGGGAGCACTCTCCAACATCATTGCTTGGTCAGAGAAAGGACTGGCTTTCTCGGGCTTACCTCCAGGCCCTGGACGAAGTAAAGGCGGGGGGCAAACCGCTGGCCACCCTGGAGCAGGTGGAAATCGGTTGTTCGGAGGCACTGCGAAAAGATTGGCTGATTCTGGCCGCGTTGACCGCATCCGCGCCGTTATTGGGATTGCTGGGAACGGTGATGGGGATGATTCAAACATTTGACGCAGTATCCGCCGTGAGCGGAGAAACCGGTCAGCGGGTCGCCGCGGGGATCAGCCGGGCTCTGCTCACCACCCAGTTCGGTTTGGTGATCGCGCTGCCGGGTGTTTTTGGGGCGGCTCATTTGCGACGGGGGGTGCGTGAAGTGGAGGCGCGATTGGCTGCCTGTCGATTTTTGTTGGCGGAGGGGCTGTGAGCGAATCCGTTGCACTGCCCCCGGAATGGCGGAAGGCTATTCAGTGCTTGCGGATGCTGGTGAATGTGGGGTGGATGTGGTGGATGTTCTCCCGCTTGCTGGTGGGAACCGCGGGAATTTGCTCGTTGCTGTGGTGGCTATTACGTTTGCAGTTGCAACCGGGAATTCCGGTGGGAATTCTGGGGGGATTGTCAGTGGTTGCTTCCCTGGCCGCCGCCTGGATGTGGGCGGAGCGCAGATGGATGTCGATGGAGCAGGCCTGCGCCCGCCTGGATTCCGGGTGGGGATTTGGCAATCGGCTGATCAGTGCGCTGCAGGGGGTGGGGGACTGGCCGGACTATCCGTCCGAGCGTGCCCTGCCTCTCCGTTGGCGCTTGGAAACCTGTGTAATTCCGCTAACGCTGAGCCTTGCGTTTTTGGGTCTCGCCGCCTTTCTTCCTTTGCCTCCTCCGCAACCTGTGCCGGATTTTAAACGATCCGAGCCGCCGGAGTGGCGGAGCATGGAGGAGTTGACCGAGGACATGCGGGAGGAAGAATGGGTCGAGGAGGAAGCGGTTCGGTCCATTGAGGAGGAATTGAACCGGCTGCGTGAAAAACCGATGGAAAGCTGGTACACACCCTCCTCGCTGGAGGCCACCGATCAATTGCGTACCCGCCTGCGGCAGGACGCGGAGCGTCTGACCCGCGGCATGGAGCAAACCTCGTCACTCTTGGCCTTGGCGGATCAGGGGCGCTCGCAGTTGTCCGATTCGCAGAAGCAACAGATGCAGGAGATGTTTCAGCAGTTGCGCGAGCAAATGGCGGAGGGGGGATTGCCGATGAATCCCGAGTTACTTCAGCAATTGCGGGGGATGGACCTGTCGCAGATGCAGGGAATCGACTCGCAACAGCTTCAACAGCTGGAACAGCAGTTGGCGGAACGGTCACAGGCCATGCAGGAAGCCCTGCGGGCGGCGGGTTTGTTGACAGACGAAGCCGACATTCTCATGCCCGGCGGGGTGGGGCAGGATGGAGAAACAGCACCGTTGACCCTGGAGGATTTTGCGAATGCGGTGCAGGCCGCAGTGCCGGTGGCTCTGAACCCGGGCGACCTCACCGATTCCACCATCGGGGATTTGGTGGAACTGCGCCAGGCCGAACATGAAGAGGATCGCGAGGCGGTGCCGATGCAGGCGGGCGGACTCTCCAGCGGGGGCGGCAGCGGGGAGGTGGTGTGGGACCAGGATGTGTTGCCGGAGGAAGAAAAGGTTTTGAAACTCTTCTTTCAATAACTACTTTCCATCCACAACCCCAGGGGCTCCCCTGCGCTCACGGGATGCGGGAGCGGCTGTTTCCTGCCGCGTCCTCAGTAGAGTAATGGCCGTCGGCATTTATGCCACGGACCAGAGCATGATCCATGGCAGGGGCCAGCTATACCGAACCGCTGGGGTCGCGGATATTTTCGACCATGGCTCTCACTGCATCGGATGGCGGCGGGGTTAGCAGGGTCACGCCCCATGTCACCGCGAAATTGATCATCATGCCGACAAATCCAATTCCTTCAGGGGAAATACCCAGCCAGTAGTTGCTGTGGCTTGCGAAGAACTGAAAATAGGTGATATACGCGAAGGTGAATCCGATTCCGGTGACCATGCCGGAGATCGCCCCGTATTTATTGACTCGCTTTGAAAAAATCCCCATCAGAATCGTCGGGAAAAAGGAAGATGCCGCGAGACCAAAAGCGAAAGCCACGGTCTTGGCTACAATGGCCGATGGGGGGTTGATGCCAAAATAGGCCGCGATGATCAATGAAACAAAGGCGGCCAGTCGGGCGTACAAAACTTCCTGTCGGTCAGTCATGGTGGGGTGGATAATTTTTTTCATTAAATCGTGAGAAATCGACGTGGAGAGCACCAGCAGCAAGCCAGCGGCGGTGGACAGGGCCGCGGCCACACATCCCGCCATCACCAGAGCCACGATCCAGCGGGGCAGCCCGGCCATTTCGGGATTGGCCATGACGAGAATATCGTGGTCATAATAGACCTCATTTTCATTGAGGGTCAGCGGATTGGTGAGCACACGTTGCCCGAATCCCCCTCTTTCCGCCTCAAAGCTTGGCATGCGCCCTTCAAACACATCCCCGGCCCGGTGCTGGAGGATGCCATCGCCGTTTTTATCCGCCCAGGCGATGAGGCCACGATTCTCCCAGTTATGAAACCACTCCGGAAGCTCGCCGTACTGGACTCCTTGAACCTTGTTCATAAAGTTCGTTCTGGCGAAAGCCCCCAGCGGGGGGGCCGTCACATAGATGATGGCAATGCAAGCCAGGGTCCAAATCGCCGAGGAGCGGACCGCTTTCACACTCTTCACGGTGAAAAAGCGGACGATTACATGGGGCAGGCCCGCGGTGCCGAACATCAGCGCGGCGGTGACACAAAACATGTCCAGGGTGGTCAAACTGCCGTCGGTATATTTAGAAAATCCTAGTTCGACATTCAATTGGTCGAGTTTTTCCAAGAGCGGCATGGCCGCGTTCGCGCCTTCGGCGGTATAGGTCCCGATCAACCCCAACTGTGGAATGACGTTTCCGGTAAGCATCAGTGAGATAAAGACAGCCGGAATGGTGTAGGAAAACACCATGACCACATATTGGGCCACCTGGGTATAGGTAATCCCTTTCATGCCGCCGATACTGGCATAGAAAAATACCGTGACAGAGCCGATGATGACCCCGGTGGAAATATCGATCTCAAAAAGCCGGGCAAAAACGAGTCCCACCCCCCGCATTTGCCCCATGATATAGGTCATGCTGATAAAAATGGCGCAGAGGACTCCCACCAGTCCCATGGCGTATTTGGACTCAAATCGTTCTCGTAGAAAATCAACCACGGTGTATTTGCCGAATTTGCGCAAGTAGGGGACGATGAGTGTGGTCAGCAGCACAAATCCGCCGGTCCAGCCCATGAGAAAACGGGAGGCGTCGTACCCGCCGGCCGCAATTCCCCCGGCCATGGAAATAAATGTGGCCGCCGACATCCATCCGGCCGCGGTGGCCATGCCGTTGGCAAAGGAGGAAATCCCGCCGCCGGCCACATAAAAGTCTTTGGTGGAGGCCACCTTGGAGGCGAACGCGATGCCGATGTAGGTGGCGAACGTAAGTCCGATGATTAGATAGTTCCAAAGTTCCTGGCTCATGCGTGATCCTCCAATCCGTGCCGGTGGTCAAGCCGATTCATGAGGCTGCGGTACACAATCAGCAGAATCACAAACAGAAGGATGGAGCCTTGCTGCGCCATCCAAAATCCGAATGGAGCGCCTCCCACTTTTGGGAAGGTGGCATCGAGGAAATCCCGAAAGAGGATCGAGCCCCCCAGCGAGACCGAAAACCAGACCACTAGAATCCAGATGACGATGCGATTGCTTCCATGCCAGTGCTCGGCATGGTGTCGGGCGATCTCCCCGGGCGCGGTTTCAGAAGATGGGGGAATAGAGGCTGTCATGGGGGATCCTTAGGTAGGGTAAAGAATTGCCGATAGGTAGGAGGGGGTTCTATAGGTATAATAAATCGATTTTAGAAGAAAATGGCAATAAAAAAATTGGATCTAAAAAAGTCCAATTTATGCATGAAGCTCACCGGACATTCAAATGACAGCTAGCGAATTTAAAGTCAAATGCCTGAAAATCTTGGATCAGGTGCATCAGACCGGAGAGCCCCTGGAAATTTCCAAACGGGGGAATGTGATTGCGGTTCTGACCCCTTTTCCGACAAGCACCCCGGCTTGCACGGCTGCCAGAGAAGCTCGTGAGCTGCCTCCTCGCGGAACGCTCATCTAGGAAGAAGTTGCGCAACTGTCTGACAGAGATCGTGACAGGCTTGTGGTGTTAACCGGGGAGGGGTCCGGGAATCCCTGTCGGCTTGGAAAATATGGGTCCTGTCACCAACTTAAACGACATCCCCGAGGATAAGCAACCTGGAGATGTTGCTCGCGTGAAAATCTCCAGTGCGTACCCTTCCAATCCTATTTTCCTTTACCTGAAAGGTTAATGATAATCCACAATCGCCACGTCGTCCGCATGTCCGTCGCGCCAACGGAAACAAAGTCGCCACTGCTGGTTGATCCGGATGGAATGCAGTCCCTTCCGATCTCCGCGAAGTGCCTCCAGCCGGTTCCCGGGCGGTGTCAGGAGGTCCTCCAGCCGTCCAGCCGCGTAAAGCTGTATGAGTTTGCGCAGGGCCGCCCGTGCGAAAGGCCCATATTGTGAAGTTTTTTCCGTTTCCCACAACTGCCGTGTGGGTTTGTCCGCAAAACTCCGGATCACGCGGAATACTCCCCCAAAGGCTCCGCGACCACCCTCAGGGGCGTGATCCCCTCCGTCAGAGAAGGAGTCTCGCGCATCGCCCTGCGGTAGTCACACTCGCATTGAATGTTCAACCAAAAACGGGGGCTTTGCTGAAAATAGGCACCCAGTCGGATCGCCATTTTCGCGGTGATGGCCCGACGGCCCAGCACAATCTCATTGATCGACCGGGGCGAGACGCCCAGCGCTCTCGCCAATGCGTTTTGGGATATGCCCATCGGGTCCAAATATTCTTCCTTGAGAATTTCTCCCGGCGTGATGGAAATGGATTCATTCATGCCTATAACGTTACAGGATATAATATGACTATCAAAGGAAATAATCCATGCAAATTTGTCTGTAACATTTGCGCCTCCTAGAAAGTAATGGTATGGCATATGGCACAAATGACACTTAGAACCACATTTCGTGACATCCACCATCGTTTGGTATGAATTTCAATGCGGGTCGGTCCGCAAAGAACACGTCGATCTTGCCAGATGGATTCTGGCCGAGGTGTTTCCATTTTCGAATAGGGCAGCGAAACGGGCCGCAAGCTTCAGAACACCTGCCCTCGAAGAGTAATGATTGAGTAAAAACACTCAAAAATATAAGGTTTTCTTCTTTTGGGGAGGTGCCGGGGCCTCCGGGTGAAAATGATACCAAATCTTCGAATATATTTCAGAAGGGACTTTCCATCTTTCCCCACTGCATGCTACTTCGTCCCTATGCCCCAACTACAACTACCTATTTTTCATGAAGGTGTCCACCTGATCACCCCGAACCTTGGCTATCAGCGTAAGGGGGATGAAGTGGTGTATCTCCATGGCGTCATGCCCGTCTTTCTCCATCATTGTGATGATCTGCCCTCTTTCAAAATGATCGTCAGCCAATTCTATATCAACGGGAATGCCAAACAGATGGATATCGTCCGGGCCTTTGGCATTCAGCCTCTGGCCCTCAAGCGTTGGGTGAAAAAGTATCGTGAAGAAGGCCCTGGCGGGTTTTTCAACACCCGGCGCAAGCCCCGAAAGGCTTCTCAAAAAAAAAGGATCTGAACCCGTCGAAAGGGGAGGACTGTTCTACCGGAACCAGGACGGTCACTCTCTCGCGTTCCAGGGCGGACGGGATGTGATGATTCTGAAGATCCGCGACCGCTGGTTCGCTTATAGCTGTGTGAGCCGGGTGTCCGCGGACGGATGGAAGGAAAGTTTCGTGGTGGTGCACACCTCCACCGATCTGGAACATTGGGGGGACTACACCATTGTGTCCGCGGGCGGGGTGGCCGGCAACGGTCCGGTTTCGGCGGAAAGCCCTTTTGTCGTGGAAAAATCCGGGATGTTTTATCTGTTCCGGGCATCCTCCATGACCTTCACCACTTTCGTGTACCGCTCCGGGAACCCCTTCAACTTCGGCGTGAATGACGACTCCATGCTGATCGCGGAACTTCCGATCAAAGCTCCGGAAATCGTGGTGGAGAACGGTCAGGAATACATCACGGATCTCGCGGATTTCCGGGGAATAAAGACCGCCCTGCTCCGCTGGGAACCCGACGGGGATTCTCCCGGTCCGCAACGCTGGATCTAACCCTGTCGATTCCGCTTTTCCGAAGTCACAGACGAATACACGCCCTGCTTCGAATCCGGGAACAAGACCCTTGAAGACAGCACCTGGAACGGTAGCTGCCCCCACTTCCCTTCCTGGTAAAAAGAAACGCCCGGCACCAAGACTTACATCGATTGACAGCTGCCTCCATACCCCGGTTCGTAGAGGGATAAGCCGGTGATCGATGAGGTTGTCTTGAAATGCTTGTCTACGCTGTAAACGCGGTCGCCGTCACGCAGAGCCATGGTTGCAATCAGCATTCGGACTGTGTTTCAACAGGTTTCCCCCACTTGTCCTGCGCCCCGAAGTCGTCGCCCCCGTGACAAAACAAAAAGAAAGCTGACATCCCCAAGGTGAATTAAACCTTTGAATAAAGTATACGTTGGACCTTGCCCTCAACACGATCACCGTTGGCACCCTCCCACGGGAAGGGCAGGTCCAGCATTGCCCGGGAACCGGGCGGTACCTCCAGAAAAAGTTCCAAGCTCTGATCCTCCCGGAGAACCCAGCGGATGGCACACACCCCCTGCGGCGTTTCCAACCGGCAGGACGCATGCCGCAGTGTCCCCCCCGGTCGGGGCTTGAAAACAATCTCCCGGTAGGCCGCAGTCCCCGGCGCCATCGCCAGGCCCGCCACCGTGCTCACCAGCCAGTCCCCCACCGCCCCGTAGGCATAATGATTGAACGAGTTCATTTTCGGACTCTTGAACCCCTGCTCCGGCGTCCAGCCATCCCAGTGCTCCCAAATCGTCGTGGCGCCGTTCCGGACCGGAAACAGCCAGGAGGGAAAACTCTCCTGTTCCAGCAGCGCATACGCCACATCCAAATGCCCCGTGGCCTCCAGAACATGCAAGAGGTAAGGCGTGCCCACAAACCCCGTCGCCAGATGCATCGAATTCACACGGATGTTCCGCACCAACTCCGCCGCCGCCGTCTCCCGGGATGATGCCGGCAGCAGCTTGAAATGCAGCGCCAGCACATACGCCGTCTGCGTATGCGCCACCAACAGCCCGTCCGGTGTCACAAATCGCCGCCGGAATGCCTGCACAATATCCTGATGCAGGGTCCGGTACCGCACCGCATCGGCCTCCCTGCCCAGCAGAACCGCCGTCCGGGCCAGAAGATCCGCATTGTTCGCATAAAATGCCGTGCCGATCAGATCCTTGGGTGTGCCCCCATCCACCTTGCCGCTCCCGTCCAGAGCCAGCCAGTCCCCAAACCCGCCCCACACATTCAGATCGGGATGCGCCCGGATATGATCGATCACCCGGTGCTCCGCCAGAAACGCCATGTAGCCGGTCATGCAGTCGTACTGATCCTCCAGCACATCCAGCGCCCCATAGCATTCATACAGCGTCCAGGGACAAATAAACGCCGCATCCGCCCAGGCCGGCCCCCCGTCCGCCCCCGGACTCGACGGAAACAAATTGGGAACCACCGCCGGAATCCCCCCGTCCTCATGCTGCGCATCCCGCATGTCCTGAAGCCACTTGCGGAAAAAATCCAGCACGTCCATATGAAAACAGGCCGTGCGGATGAACACCTGCGCATCCCCCGTCCAGCCCAGACGCTCATCCCGCTGCGGACAGTCCGTGGGCACCTCAAGAAAATTCCCTTTCTGCCCCCAGACGATATTCCGGTTCAACTGATTCAACAGCGGATGGGAACACGTGAAAATCCCCGTCCGCGTCATGTCCGAATGCAGCACCACTCCTTCAATGCCGCACGCATCCCCGGCCTCCAGTCCGCAAATCTCCACATAGCGGAATCCGTGAAACGTAAACACCGGCTCCCATAGCTCCTCTTCATCCCCCCGGCAAATATACCGGTCCGTCGCCAGCGCATTGCGCAAATTTTCCGTGTACAGCGTTCCGTCCGGATTCAGCACCTCCCCATGACGGATCACCAAATCCCGGCCCCGCCCGGCCCGGACCCGCAACGCAATCCGCCCCACCATGTTCTGTCCC
>JAGYLC010000083.1 GCA_018401235.1 Kiritimatiellia bacterium | reverse complement strand
TTCGCCTCTCAGCCGTCTTTGGACAACCAATATTCGGTGTTCGGAAAAGTGACGGAGGGATTGGACGTGCTGAAAAAACTGGAGGCGGCGGGGAACCCGAACCCACGGTCGAATGGCGTTCCTCCCCTGAAAGAAATCACCATTGAAAAAGCGACGGTTCGCTGGGTGGAGGACGCGACTCCGGAACCATGAGTGCGGACTTGGATGGCGTGAATCTGGGGGGCTACCAGGTGGTCGGCCGCCTGGGTCGGGGAGCCATGGCGGATGTCTATGACGCGGTGGATTCGACCGGACACGAAGTCGCCCTGAAGGTGTTTAAAGCGGGGGGCGGAATGTCCTACGCCATGCTGGAGCGGTTTCGGCGTGAGGCCGAAGCCACTAAAATCCTGAGGAGACATCCTTATATCCTGACCGTGTATGCTTCGGGCCACGAGGGGGAGTATCACTACATCGCCATGGAAAAAGTGGCGGATAGCCGAAGCCTCGACAGCTTCATGCACAAGCGCCCTCCCCGGGAACAGTTGATTCAGATTGCAATCAAGCTGGCGGAGGCCCTGCAATATTCCCATGACCATCAGATTATCCATCGGGATGTGAAGCCCAGTAATGTGCTGTTGGACGAATGCAACGAGCCCATGCTGACCGATTTCGGAGTGGCGGAATTGACCGACTGGCCCAGCCTGACCCTCAGCGGGGCCTTAACCGGTACCCCCATGTACATGGCACCCGAGCAGGCCCGAAGCGAACTGGCAGTCCCGGCTTCGGATGTGTATTCGTTGGGCGTGGTGTTGTACGAGGCGCTATTGGGACAGTTGCCCTACGAACTGGACGAGGCGGCATCCACCTCGAGCATTTTGGATGCGGTGAAGCATCAGAATCCCAAACCGCCCCGCTTACTCGATAAGTCGATCTCCAAGGATTTGAGTTTTGTGATACTCAAAGCGCTGCGGAAATCTCCGTCCGAACGCTACGGAAGCGCCCGAGAATTCGCGGCGGATTTGCAGGCGGTGTTGGATCACAAAGCGGTGGCCGGACGCTGGGTGTCCCCGTGGACCCGGGGATTCTTTTGGATTCGTCGTCATCGAACCGCGGTGGCGGGTCTGTTCAGTGCGGGCTTGCTGGTTTTAAGCGGCTGGGTGTACCTGCGGGATCAACTCCGGGAACAGGCCTACAGGGAACTAATCCTGAAAGCCCGCGAGGTAAGTAAGGATTATCAACTCGACTGGCTGACTTTTAATCGGGGAGAACCGGAGATGAAATCAGCGCGTCGGGCCATGCAGATGGGACGTTGGATCGAGGCGCGGGACATGCTGCAAACAGCGGTGGATCTAAACCGGGGCTTGGAGCAAACCGCACCGCTGGCCGAATCGCGGCTGCAATTGGCCCGGGTGGAAGTCATGCTCCACAATAGTCTGCGGGCCCTGGACCTCTATCGGCAAATCTGGGCCAATCCACAGGTGGACGAGACCCTGCGTCAGATTGCGGGTTTTGAAGGGGTGCTTCTGCTGTTGTTGGACGGGGACCGGTCCGCAGTAAACGATGTCTTACTGAAATTGTCCGACACCTCGGAGGGCCCCTTTTATGTGTTGGCACGGGATGCGGCGGGCCTTCCTCGACCGGAAGGCTGGGAAACCCAGGTGGAAAACTGGCAATTACGCCTGCGACGGAACTCGGTGATGGCGGAGGTGATTCGAAACCATTCGGAGGTGCCAAAAGAGCGTTCCAAGGCGCAATTGGACAGCCTGATCGCCTCTGCGGAACCCGGATCCTTCGAATGGCCGCTGCCCTTTGCCGATTACATTCGGGGTCGCTTATGAAAAGGTCATCCGGCGCGGTTTTTCTTCCCTGGCTGTTCATCGTGCTGATGATCGGTAGTTTAATTTGGCTGCTGAACCGACTGACCGTGGGTATACAGCAGGCAGAGAGCTGCGAGCTGCGTTTGGAGGAGCTCTACGCGCACATTCGTCTATATATGAGCAGGAGCAGGGGCGGCTGCCCACTTCAAATTATATCCGGAGGATCTGTCGAAATCAGCGGAAAGCACTGCAGTCTGCTCTGAGGGGACAACCCGGTTTGAATCCGGGAGTGGCTGATCTGCCCCTCCTCTCCTCCTGTGCTGGGGGAACAGGTATTACCTACCTTTGGAACACCACCTCAACCAGTCGTCATGGTGAACTGCAAAGGAAATCACCACTGGTGCTGGTGGATATACAGGCCTTGGACGACACCATTCAGCCCATTTTGTAACTTCACTACATTCTCTACATGATGGTCAGGTAGAGAGCAGTTCTACGCCGCCCCACAGCCTCCCGGTTCAATTTTAACACATGACTCTTATTTATCCTCTACTCAGATTGTTGTTGCGACCTTGCGGACCACGCCCGGACCACGGTGGCGGAACATCTGATCGGAAGCCTGGCGGCGAGCTGGCGGGCGGTGAGGCACGCCGGATCGCGGACGTGATTTATGCGCGCGCTGAGATCAGGCGGTAGAGCCGGCTGGTCGGATACTCGAGCAGGCGGAGTCATGGGCGGCATTGTGCTACTGGTGGCGGAGGCATCGGAGGCGGATCAGTTTTATCCCCCCGCCGGACGGAGCAAGATGCAGATTTGCGCCTGGCGGATGCTGGTGGATCGATTGATGGCACGGGGCATCATGATGGATAAGCGGAGCGCCTGGTTTCCTGACCGGGAGGCACCCAACCGGGGAGGCTACCCGCTTTGCGGATATCAGTGCTCGGTCATGGCGGAACTTACCGGCCGCGCGGGATTGTCGGATTTGTTCAGTGCGGTCAAGGGACAAGGCATAGGACCAAACGCTACAATCCGGTCAGGACGCGGAGATCCGGTACCCTATCAGTGCCCAACCTATACTGGCCCCGGTGTGCGGGGTGGATTTTGCGCAGATCTGTCAGTTGCTTTCCACGGGTGGACGGGACGGGTGGCGCTGCTTGAAAAAAGGCTTCCGCAGGATACGATTTTCCGGATGCGGGAATGGAAGTACCTTGTTTCGGATCAGTATATCTGCCAGCGTAGGTGGAATTGATTACCTGGTCGCGACCGATTTGCGCAAATTTGCGTGGCACCTGACTTTGCTTCTCCCCGATATGCAGGGCGTCGACAGGGACACGTGGCCGCCATCCCTACGACGCCTTGCGAAGGGACTGCTACTGCAATTGCCCGGGCGGAGGCCGAAGTGTTTTACAAACATCCACGGAAATCCCCTGGACGCCCCCTTCGACACCACCACCCCCGTGGATTGGATTGGATACGCCAACCCCTCGATTCGAACGGAAGTCGAAACGACACTACAGGCTCTGATTGCCGAGTGGCGGATTACCTAACCTAGATTTCATCTAGAAAAGATAAGGTTAAGTGGACGGTAACCATAAAGGTTGGGACCACGGATAGCTATGCCGGACCACGGATGAAAAATAATGGAAACACGAAATTTTTGGAGTAAAACAGAGGAGAATATGGGATGGAGTCATTGGAGGGTATACTTCATCCATCCGTGGTCCGGCAAGGCTATCCGTGGTACTCCATCCGAAAAAGTTTCCATTAAACCCTGTTGCTTGATTTGTTGCATATAACGCAAACGATTATACTCAAATTTATTCTTTGGTGGATTAAAAGAATCTTTTCTTTTGCAGTCTGGTGGGCTATTTCGTGACCATGACAACCCACGAACAACCCAACAATCCCCTGCACGGCATCACCCTGGAAAACATGCTGAAAGCATTGGTCGCCCACTATGAGTGGACGGGGCTGGGCGCGCGCATTGATATTCGTTGCTTCGCCCAAGATCCGTCGATTTCCTCCAGCCTCAAATTCCTCCGCAAAACCCCCTGGGCACGTGCGAAGGTGGAAAAGCTGTATGTGGAGATGAAGAGTCCGGGAGTCAAGGGGAGCGCGGATACCGGTCTAACCACTGACGATATAATGCGACTTACCCGCGGCGAATAAGGGCGAGGGTATGAGTCCGGTATCGAATAAAAAAATCGTAATCGCCGGGGGCGGGGCTGCAGGATTTTTTGCGGCGATTCATGCCAAGGCGGCAGCACCCGATGCGTCGGTGGTGATTTTGGAGAAGAGCCGGGAGTTGTTGGCCAAGGTGGCGATTTCGGGCGGGGGGCGTTGCAATGTAACGCATCACTGTTTTGATCCCAAAGAATTGATCACCCGCTATCCACGGGGCGGAAAAGAATTACTGGGGCCGCTTCACCGGTTTCAGCCCGCGGACACCATTGAGTGGTTTGAGTCGCGGGGAGTAAAACTCAAGGTGGAAGAGGATGGCCGCATGTTTCCAGTGAGTGACGACTCGGCGGATATCGTGCAGGCACTGACCCGGGAGGCGAGGTCGCTGGGGGTGGAAGTTAGGCTGCAACAGGGGCTGAGCCAAGCTGAGTATCTGGATTCGGGATTCCGGCTGGGACTGACCGATGGGTCTTCCTGCGAATGTCAGGTATTGATATTATCCACGGGTGGGAATCGGGCCAGCGGCGGCTGGGCAGTGGCGGAGCAATTAGGTCATACGATCGTGGAGCCGGTACCGTCGTTATTTTCCTTTCATGTGCAGGATGCGGTGATTGAGGGGCTGTCCGGAATATCCGTGGACCCGGTGGCGGTGAGCATTCCGGAGATGAAGGCGGAGCAGTCGGGTCCAATGTTGATTACCCACAAAGGACTGAGTGGGCCCGCGATCTTAAAATTGTCGGCCTGGCAGGCCCGGGAACTAGCGGAGAGAAAAGACGAGGTGGGGCTCGAAATTAATTGGGTGGCCGGAGTCTCTCAGGGGGACGTGCGGAGGGATGTAGAGCAAAACCGCAAACGACGGGGTGCGCGTCCGGTGTTGAAAACGGTGATGTACGAACTGCCGCGTCGGTTATGGGAGAGGTTGTGCGGGCGGGCGGGCATCGTGAACGATGTGCAATGGGCGCGGTTGACCGCAGATCAGGAGCAGGGATTGTGGATTGCCCTCACCGCCATGCCCTGTCGGATGCGGGGAAAGACCCTCAATAAAGAGGAGTTTGTCACCTGCGGCGGGGTGGAATTGAAGGAGGTGGATATGAAAACCTTTCAGAGCCGAATTTGTCCCGGCCTTTTTTTCGCCGGAGAGGTTTTGAACGTGGATGGGGTTACTGGCGGGTTCAATTTTCAGGCCGCCTGGACCGGAGGGTTTTTGGCGGGGACTGCCGCCGGGGAGTGGGAAAGATGAATGGTTCCGATCTCCCCGCAAGCGGGAAGATCGGTTGGTTAGGTTTGATGTCATATCGGGAAGTGAATGATTGCGATCTCCGCGTAAACGCGAAGATCGCTCGTTTAGGTCTTGCCACCGCTCCCGCTTGCTGGGAGAGCGGGATGATTCAGAAACCGGATCTGCCTCCCCCATCCCCACCGTTCTTCCCGCCTCAACAGCTTGACTTTTGAGAGAAACCTGCAATTCATCCTTCACTATGTTTAAAACCAATCAGTATTTTGACGGCAAGGTCGTTTCCATCGCGTTTGAAGATCACAGCGGTCCGGCCACGGTGGGGGTGATGGCTCCCGGCACCTACGAGTTCGGCACCTCCACCCATGAGCTTATGACGGTGGTGAGCGGATCGTTGACAATTCGGCTTCCGGGCGCAAGCGCGGACACCGTGTTCCATCCGGGCGAATCCTTCGAGGTGGCGGCCGGTCAATCCTTCGGGGTGGTGGTGACGGAGGATACCTCCTATCTGTGCCGATACGGTGACTAATTATCGTCGGTTTCCCGCCTGTACATCGCCAGAATGTTTTTGACGTATTTGCGGGTACTTGGGAAGGGAATAAAATCGGCGAAGGCGATGCCTTCGGGGACTTGGGTGACCCAGGTGCGCACCCGGCTGGGTCCCGCGTTGTAGTAGGCGAGGGCGTAGGGCCAGGGATCCTCCATGTGGGCGAATTCGTCGAGTCCCTGCCGCAGATACCAGGCACTGATTTCGGTGTTGGTGCGGAGGCGGAATAGCTCTTTTTCTGAGGGAATAGGCTGGTTCGTCCGTTGCGCCCAGTGCTTGGCGGTGTTGGGCATGATCTGCATCATGCCGATTTCCCCGGCCGCGCCCACCGCTTTGGGATTCATGCGGCTCTCTTGCATGGCTACCGCCCGCAACAGCTGCGGATCGACCTGATGACGTCGTCCGGCGGTCCACAGGGCGCGGTCGATACGGTGGGTCCATAGCCCAACTCCGGTGAACACCGTGAGCAGGGCCAGAAAAAACAATTTTCGGGTGGAAAGGTACGTTCTCATCTTTCTTTCTGAATCAGATTCTGGCAAACAGGGCACAATGTCAACCCTCACTCCACCTAAAGCGTCCTCCCCCCCGATTGCCCGGGTAATTGTGGATGTCGCCCTGGACAAGGAATTCGATTACAAAATTCCTGACGACCTTCGGGGTCGACTGGAGCCGGGTATGCAGGTGAAGATTCCGTTTGGGCATCGTCACACCGAAGGTTTTGTGCTGGGATTCCGGGAGAGCTCGAGCTTCAGCGGCCTCAAGGCGATTTCGGGTTTGGTGCAGGAGGACGCCCTGCTTTCGCCCTCGATTCTGAAGCTGGCCAAGTGGATGGCGGATTATTATATGGCCCCGATTGAGCAATCCATCAAAACCGTGTTGCCGGGCGCGGTGCGTAAACGCGGAGCGAGCTTCAAAAAGCAATTGTTCGCCACCCCCGGGGAAAAGGCGACACAGGAGGTGGAACTGGCTCCCCTGCGCAAGCAGGCACCCAAACAGGCGGCCGCGTTGGATATTCTGCTTTCGGGGGAGCAGATGCTGATGTCGGATCTGGTGCGGGCGGCCAAGGTGACCCACGCCACCCTGCGTTCGCTGGAGAAAAAGGGCTTTATTCATATTGCGGAGGGGGTGCAGGGACGCGATCCGCTGGCGGGACAGGAGTTTTTGCGCACGAAAGCTCTGGAATTGAACAGCGAGCAGGCGGAAGCCCTGGAGAAAATCTGTCGGGGCGTGGATGAACCCACCCTGAAAGTGGTCCTGTTGCACGGGGTGACCGGAAGCGGAAAGACGGAAGTGTATTTGCAGGCGCTGTCCCATGCCTTGGAAAAGGGGAGGGGGGCGATCGTGCTGGTGCCGGAAATTGCCCTGACCCCGCAGACGGTGGAGCGGTTCCGGGGGCGCTTCGGCGAGGGCCTGGCGGTGCTGCACAGTCACTTGTCGGACGGAGAGCGTCACGACGAATGGCATCGGGTGCGCAAGGGCGAGGCGCGGGTGGTGGTGGGTGCCCGTTCGGCCCTGTTTGCCCCCGTGCACAATCTTGGATTGATCGTGGTGGATGAGGAGCACGAGGGCACCTACAAGCAGGAGGAGAGCCCCCGCTATCACGCCCGCGACATGGCGGTGCTGCGCGGTCAGATGGAGGGATGTACGGTGGTGCTGGGATCGGCTACCCCTTCGGTAGAGAGTCTGCAGAATGTATTGGATGGCAAATACGAAATGGCCAAGCTGGGCATTCGCGCGGATGATCGCCAGTTGCCGCGTATGAAAGTGGTGGACATGCGGCATCAGCGCTACGAAGGCAAACCCACCCTGTTCTCTAGTGATTTGGTGGAAGGCGTGCGCTTGCGTCTCAATTTGGGAGAGCAGGTGATCCTGTTCCTGAATCGGCGGGGCTACTCCAAAAACCTCACCTGCCCGGAATGTGGACACGTACCGGAGTGCCCGGATTGTTCGGTGGCGTTGACCTTCCATAAGAAGTTGGGGTATTTGCGCTGTCACTTCTGCGGACACGCGGAGCGGGTGCCGGAACGTTGTCCGCAGCCGGACTGCAAGGCGAAAGACTGGCAGTACATGGGATCGGGCACTGAGAAAGTGGAATCCCAGCTCGGTCGCATTTTTCCGCAGGCGCACATTCGGCGTATGGACAGCGATACTATGACCTCCAAGCACGCCTATCACCATGTGCTGGGCGCCTTTCGCAAAGGGGAGATCGATATATTGATCGGTACTCAGATGATCGCCAAGGGTCTGCATTTCCCCAACGTGACCCTGGTGGGAGTGGTGAACGCGGATGCGACCCTGCACATGCCCGATTTCCGGGCCGGGGAGCGGGCGTTCCAGTTATTCACCCAAGTGGCGGGGCGGGCCGGGCGCGGGGATGTGGCGGGGGAGGTGATCATTCAGACCTATACCCCGACCCACCCGGCGGTGCAGGCAGCGCGCCGGGGCGATTTCGAGGTGTTCATTGACGAGGAGTTGGAGGCGAGGAAAGCCCTGTATTACCCGCCCTACTGTCGACTAATTTGCGTGCATTTTCGGGGAGAACAGGAACAGGAGGTCGATTTTGTGTCCAGTCAGGTGTATGAAGAACTGAATCGGTTGTTGGGAGGAGATCCCAATATCAATCTGGCCCCGCCGGTTCCGTCCCCGATTGCCCGCATTCAGAAAAACTACCGGTATCAGATGATCGCGCGGGTACCCAAAGTAAAGCAATTCACCCGCCCGCTGCGCCGGGTACTGGCCCACCTGAAGTTGCCGCGACAGGTGCAGATCGTGGTGGATGTGGATGCGATCAGTTTAATGTAATCTCGTTCAGCTATGAAATGCATTGCCGAAGCCGTGTCTCCGGAGGAGCGGTTTTTCCAAACAATGGTAATAAACAGTGATCATGCGAAAGATGTGATCGAAGGAAATTGAAATGGATTCAAATAATTCTCCATTTCCGGCTTTCCCATGGACCCGCAACGGTCTAGAGTTTTTTGTCCTATGAACTACCGATTCTTTTTTCTGCTGTTACATGCGGTTGCCGCCGTGCTTTCCGTGCGGCTGGCGTTTGTGTTTCGGTTTTATTTCGATCCGCTGCCTTTTGTGTATGACGAAATGCTGTTACGCACCTTGCCGGTGGCGATGGTGGTGAAAGCGGTGGCGGCGGATCTGTTTGGACTGACCCGCCAGGTGTGGCGCTTTGCCTCGATCCGGGATGTACGCCCGGTGGTGCTGGCCGCGTTCACGGGATCGCTGGTGTTTGTGCCGCTGACCCGGTGGCTGGAGGGAGGCCGTTACCCGAATGGGCCGCTGCTCCTGGATTTCCTATTAACTCTGAGCCTGTTCACGGCTATTCGCTTTTCCGGCCGCTTCTGGGTGGAGTCTGGCCGTCTGTTGCGGGGAATCAAGGAGAGCTCAGCCATGCGGGTACTGATTGTGGGTGCGGGGGACCGAGGAGAAATGGCCCTGCGCTTTCTGTCACCCCGCAACCGGGTCGTGGGTTTCCTGGATAATCGGGCCGCACTGCAGAAGCGGCTGATGATGGGGGTGCCGGTGCTGGGTCCGGTGGATCAAATGCCCGGGGTCTTGAAGAAGCACCGGGTGGATGAGGTGGTGATCGCGCTGGAGGAACCTGGACCGGAGCGTATCCACGAACTATTTATTATGGGATCGGCGGCCGGGTGTCAGGTATCGTTGATGCCGGAACTCTCTTCCGCCGCTCCGGTACACGGCAATCCCATCCGCGAACTGAAAATGAGCGATTTTCTGGGTCGCGAACCGGTCAAACTGGATCCGGCGCCACTGGAAGCGGCTTTGGGTGGGACTACGGTACTGGTGACCGGGGCGGGGGGCTCGATTGGATCGGAACTCTGCCGTCAAATCGCCCGTCTGCCGGTGAAGCGGTTGTGTCTGCTGGATTATTCTGAAACGGCCTTGTTTACGATTCTGGAGGAATTGAAGGGAAAAGAATCCTCTCCACTGCTGAAACCTCTGCTTTGCGACATCCGGGACTTGGACCATCTGCGGGAGGTTTTTTCACGGGAAGCGCCGGATGTGGTATATCATGCCGCCGCCTTCAAGCACGTGCCCATGATGGAGGCGCATCCCCTGGAGGCGGCACGGACCAACGTGCTGGGCACCCGCAATGTGGTGGAGATGGCGAGGGAAGTCGGGGTGAAACGCTTTCTGCATGTGTCCACCGACAAGGCGGTGCAGCCGGAAAGTGTGATGGGTGCCAGCAAGGCGTGGGGGGAGTGGATCGTGCGGGCGGCAGGCTACTCCTGCGTGCGCTTCGGTAACGTGCTGGGCAGCAGCGGCAGTGTGATTCCCCTGTTTGAAAAGCAGTGGGACCGGGAAGGCGAACTACGGGTCACCCACGGAGAGGCCACCCGGTATTTTATGACGGTGGAGGAGGCGGTGCTCTTGATGTTGCACGCGGAGATTCTGCGGGGCAAAAGTGAGGTGTACATCCTGGACATGGGCGAGCCGGTGCGCATCCTTGATCTGGCGCGTCAACTCCTTGTCCTGAAGGGAAAGGGGGTGGAGGCGGAGGAGGATATCCGCATTGTAGGATTACGGCCCGGCGAACGACTGCACGAACGGTTGCATCATCCCGGCGAGGCCCTTGAACCCACGCCCGTGACTAAAGTCCGCAAGGTCTCCGGCGCCCCCGTTCCCCCGATCGGGGATGCGTTGGATCAGTTGAGTCGATTTCTTCACTCACGCGATGAGGAAGGGGTACGGACCTTACTGCTGCGTATTTGTCAGTAGTCATTGGTCACTTCGGATTGCCCGTAGTAGGCGTGCGGACCGTGTTTGCGGGAATGGTGCTTGTGGAGCAGGTGGGCGGGCACGGGCTCCACAGTAGGATCGAGGGCGAGGCTGCGGCGGGCGAGGTCGGCGCAGATGTCGAGGGCCAGGGCGTTTTCAACTGCTTTGAACGCGTTTTCGCCCCAGGCGAAGGGGCCGTGGTGTCGGACGAGCACGGCCGGACAGGAGACGGGATCCCGTTCACGGAAGCATTCCAGGATCACCTTTCCGGTGTTGGCTTCGTAGTTGACGGAGACTTCGTCTTCGGTCAGGGCGCGGGTGACCGGAACCGGCCCCGAAAA
>JAGYLC010000082.1 GCA_018401235.1 Kiritimatiellia bacterium | reverse complement strand
CTTCGCACGCTATGAGAACGCTGACGGACTCCTCGAGGCCCTTCCCGGCTGGAACTACGGCGACTGGGTCACCGCCTGGCCTGCCGGCGGCCTTCCCTCCGCCGCCCGGGGTGTTTCTTCTATCCTTAACCTCATCTACGTCCACAGCCTGCAGCAGCTTGCCGATCTCGAACTCCATCTCGGCGACCCCGGCCGCGCCCCGCTGCTGCATCACAAAGCCGCCTGTATCCAGCGGGAACTCCGTCGGCGTTTCCTGGATCCCGTCCGCGGCGTATTCCGTGATGATGACCACGGTCATCTCAGCCAGCACGCCCAAATCTGGGCCATTCTCTCCCAAACCCTCTCCGGCCCCGAAGCCGCCCGTGCCCTGCACAGCGCTCTGGCGGACCCTGCGTTCGCTCCCGCCAGTTACATGCAGCGCAGTCACCTCTTCGACGCCCTTGCGGCCATTGGCGACGGAGGCCGCATCCTGACCGAACTGGAGGCCTGGCGGAAGATGGTCGATCTAGGGGCCCTCACCGGTTTTGAACACGACGAACCCACCCGCTCCGACTGCCATGCCTGGTCCAGTCATCCGCTGTATCATTTGCCCTGCACGCTGCTGGGCATCCGCCCCGCCGCTCCCGGATTTGCCTCCGTCCGCATCGCCCCCCAGCCCGGAACGTTCAAATCGGCCTCAACCGTTCTCCCGCATCCCCGCGGAGACATCCGTGCCGAGTTGCGATTTTATGGTGACAGGTGCGAAGGGCGTATTAAACTCCCCTATACCGTCAACGGCACATTTCTTTGGAACGGAAACGACCTTACTCTTAATCCGGGATGGAACTCGATTGCACTTTTATAAGCTGGGGGTTTGGGGTGCAAGGTATACACCTCAACGACTCAATCACTGATTTTTTCCAGTTCCCGCTTTCTTTGTAAGTTATGTTGTTCTCAGACGAATCATACTGGCAGCTTATTTTCAGCTGCGAATTTGAATTTTAACCAAGGAGTTACTATGAACATGTTTACACGAATTGCCCCCCTCGCCCTTTTGCCCTTTGTGGTACCAGCCGAAGAGATGAAAATTGACAAGGATCATTCGGAAGTCCAATTTTCGGTTTCCCACATGGTGATTTCCAAAACCAAAGGTGAATTTACCGAATTTGATGCTGCCGTGGTGGTGAAAACGATGAATTGGTCAGCGTAAAGGCCGAAATTCCGGTTTCCAGCATTGATACCGGAACAAAAACGGACGAACACCTGCGCAGTGGCGATTTTTAATGTGGACGAATATCCGAACATGTCCTTTGAATCCACTCAAGATCGAAGACGGCAAACTGTAATGGCAGTTGACCATCATGGAAAACCACCAAAAGAGCGGCTCTGACCTCGAATTTTTGTCCCGTGAAAGATCCCTGGGAAATAACTGTTACGGACTCAACTTCAGCGGTGAAATCGGACTGCACTGAGTTTGGATTGACCTGGAACAAAGCCATGGAAGCCGGCGGCGTAGCCGTTGGCGAAACGGTCAGCATGACCATCAGTATTGAAGTGATGAAATAAATATCACTTCACGGTAACGACAAGAACTCAATCGCGATTTTCGGGATTGGGTTCTTTTTTTAACTGATAAATATTCAGACGGGTGTTGCTCTGGCCGAACGTGTCCACTATCGCGATGGGGCGATAGCGTGCGCGGATTCTTGCGTGGATTTCGGTAAAGGTTTCCTCCGGAACCGGGGTGATGGAAGGACTTTGGATGCTGAAACTGTATCCGCTGAGGGCGGCGAGGGGCGCCCGGGTTTGGCGGATGAGGTCTTCCAGTCGTTCGGAGTTGAGGACATGCAAGGTGGTGGCTCGGTCGGTGGGCAGGTCGGGAAAATAGCTGAAAGGACCGAGTTCGAGTCCCCGGGGAATGTCCAGCCGGGCTTCGACAGCCAGGTAGAGGTCGGTGGTGAAAATCTCCGCAGCCCCGGGGGAAAGGGGATGCAACTGATCCGCGGTGTCGCGCAGGTGATGAAGTTGCGACTTGGCCGCTCCCTGAATCCAGATGCGGTCCCGGCCTTGACCGAACCAACCCTGCAAAACCGGGGAACTCAGCGCGAAGAGGAGACAGTACAGCGCAGTAACGCTTGCGATAAGGGGGAGTTTTTCTTCCGGCAGGTGATAGGGGAATTCGAAGGCAATCAGCAGGACCAGCGCGGGGAAAAGCAGGATTTGATATTCATCGTAGGGAAAAGGCGCAAACAGGTGAAGCAGGCTGATGAGCGCCAGTCCGGTCATGACGGGGAGAACCCCGTTTTGCCAGTGTTTGAATCGCGGAATCAGCAAGATCAGGCAAACTGCGACAGGAAGCAGATGTTGAAGGCTGCGGGAGAGAAAACCCGCCCGCAGCAGCCAGGGGGATGCGATTTCCCGTCCGGCGTGAAATTCCCATAGTCCAAAAGAAAGACCGTCCGGTGCCAGCAAAAGAAACGGGACAAATGCGAGGGCGAGCCCCGCCGGACCCGCCGAGGCGAAGGTGATCCAGGCGCGATGGCCAAGCTGTTTTCTTTTTACGATCAACCCGATCCCCAGCGCGATAAACATCGGGCCGATCGAAATCCGGGTGGCGGTGGCCGCCGCCAGCATGAGGGCGCAGAGCCCGAGTTGAACGGGGCGGTGCGATTGTTGAAATTCGAGCCAAGTGCTGAATGCCAACACCAGAAAAAATCCGGCCAGGCTGTAGGTTTTCACGGTGGCGGAGAATTGAGCGAAGAAGGGATTCAGACCCAGCAGGGCGACGGCGAGGATGACCGCAAACAGTCGGAATTTCGACGGGAGATGCCGCCGTAGCGTGAGCACAATGACTGCCAGGGAAAGCACGCTCCACAGGTAACTGTAGAGGCGACCCCCCAGCAGACCCAGGGAACGGAGCAGGGGAAGAGCCCCCTGGTAGACATAGGGGAGAACCGGACCCTGGGTGAAGGCAAAATCCCGATAGGGGAGGTGGCCCTGGTTGACGCGTTGGGCCGCAAGCAGATACCATCCCTCATCCTGATTCAGAGGCGACCACCAGAGTGCGGTGGCTCCCAGCAACAGGGAGGCTGACAAGGTCCAGAAGAGGAGGCTGCGGGATTTCATGCGGGCGGTTAGAGGGTGTGGAGGTGGTGATCCAACAGTTCTGCAAACATGCGGGCACCGAGGCTGAGTTGATCGAGGGTGATGTATTCGTTGTCGGTATGGGCCTGGGAAATGTCGCCCGGTCCGAAAACGAGGGTTTGACCGCAGACCTGACCGAAGGGGGAGGCGTCGCTGACCCACGAACTCCCTTCCGGGAGAGCGGGGGAGTGGGTGACGGCCGTAATGGCACGTTGGAGTTTTTGTACCAGCAGCGCGTCCGGCGGAGTGGAGAAGGGCAGGGTGTTCTGGTTGAGGCTGATGGTGCCTCCACATAACAGCCCTTGTTGTGTCAGGTTTTCAATCAGCTGTTGAATCTCTTCGGCAAAGGTCTCCGCGTGCTCGCTGGGCACGACCCGTCGATCCAGGTGCAGGCGGGTGCGCTCGGGGATGATATTATAGGTCTGGCCACCTTCGATGCGTCCGATATTGAGAGTGGAAACACCCAGCAGGGGGTGAGGGGAGGCTTCGGACAATCGCCGATGGATGTCCAGGAGTTCGGGAAGAAAATGGGCCAGGGCGGCGTTGGTGCTGACACCTGACGCGGGTTGGCTGCCGTGTCCGGAGCGTCCCCGAAGCTCGATATCGTACCAAAAAGCCCCCTTGTGGGCGATCACCGGAAGGCAGCGGGTGGGCTCCAGGATGATGGCCATGTCCGCCCTTATTCCCACTTCCACCAGATGGGCCGCTCCATGGGTGCCGGTTTCCTCGTCGGGAGTGGCCACTACCATCAGTTCGATGCCGTGGTCATTGAGTTTCTCGATGCGATCCGGAGTGAGGGCATGAAGAAACGCGGCGGCGGGGCCTTTCATGTCGCAACTGCCGCGGCCGTAGAGCTTGCCTTCCCGGACCATGGCGTGGAAAGGATCAATGGTCATATCCGCCACTCCGACGGTATCGAGGTGCATTTCCACCATAAGGGAGGTTCGCGGGTTCGGTGGTTTGGAACGGCCGATGACCGCGGGCCGGTCTTCCGCTATGGGGTGCAGACGTTCGATCACAAGTCCCCGCTCCCGCAGGAGGCCTTCGATCAGATCCGCCATTTTCCATTCTCCGGTGATATCCGGGTCGGAACAGTGGGCGGGGTTCACGGAGGGAACCGCAATCATGGAGGACAATAAATCAATAAGAGATTGTGAGTGCATAGGGGGTGAGTTTTCAGCACATTCCACCCGTATTGTCAATGAGGGCGTTCACCGGGAGGAAGCTGAAACAGATGTTCGGCGTTACGGGTGGTGATGCGGGCGAGGTCGTCCAGGGGAAGATTTCGGATATCGGCGAGAACGCGGGCGACTTCGGTGACGTAGGCGGGCTGATTGCGTTGGCCCCGGTGGGGTTCGGGCGCGAGGTAGGGGCTGTCGGTTTCGATGAGGAGACGATCTTCGGGCAGAGTAGCCGCCACCTCCCGGAGATCCGCCGCGTTTTTAAAGCTGAGAATGCCGCTGAAACTGATCATGAGATTGAGGTCGATGAGTTTCCGGGCAAAATCGAGGGAGCCGGTGAAGCAGTGAAGCACCGCGCAGGGGCGGGAGGGGTCGGGCCAGCGTTGGCTGAAATTTTGTAGTAGATCCAAGGTGTCGGCATCGGCTTCGCGGCTGTGGACCACCACGGGCTTTTGCACTTCCACTGCCAGATCCAGCATGGCGGAGAATAACCGTTTTTGTGCGTCGGCGTTGTCGGTATCATGAAAATAGTCGATGCCGCATTCGCCGATGGCCACCACCTTTGGGTCGTCGAGGAGGGGGCGGAGTCGACGGAGATCGCCGTCCCAGTCGGTGGCGAGGTCGCGGTCATATCCGGCACTACACCAGAGCTGTTGCGGATACTGGTTGGCGGTTTGGAGGGCGAGGTCGTTGGCTTTGTCACTGCCACCGATGGCGATCAGACGGCTGACCCCCGCCGATTCGGCCTCCGACATCAGGTCGGGGAGGATTCCTTTGAGGGCGAAATGATCGAGATGAAAGTGGGTGTCCGTATACATAATTAGGCAAACCAGACATCGCTCAGAAGTATGTCATGGGAATCTGTGGGGAGGGAATCGAGATGTTGGCAGCGGAAGGCGATACCGGTGGTTCGGGCGGATGTGTGCGAAAGCAAGCGGTCGTATATGCCGCCGCCGCGTCCCAGGCGATGTCCGTCGGAAGTGAAGCCGCGTCCGGGAACCAGAATGGCCTGTAGGTCTTCGGGGGCGATGACGGCGCCGGACACCGCCTGCCCCGGGGTGTCGGGTCGGGTGCGGTAGGGCGTCAGTGCGGTGATAGAACGAAATTCCCAATGCAAGGGGGCCAGCGGAAAGGGTGCGGAGAGTTCGATTCCTTTTTCCAGCAGGCGGGTCAGGGCGGGGAGGAGGTTGGGTTCATCCTCCAGAGGCAGAAAAATGCCGATGCGTTGCAGTCCGGGGAGTTCCGGGTCCGCGAGCAGGCGGGAGCAGAGGATGGCGGATTGTGCCTCCTTCTCCTCCGGAGACATGTCCCGGAGGAGTTGCCGCAGATGTTTGCGAAGTTCAGCTTTGCTTTTCATCGGAACGTCGCGGGTGTTGGCGGAGGCTGTCCCAGAAGTCGAGCCGTTGAGTGATGGTGTTTTCGTAGCCCTGCTCTCCGGGCCGGTAGTAGATTTTGTTGGTGGGGGCGTATTCCTGGTCGACAAAATGGTGCGCGCCATCGTGGGCGTATTGATAGCCGACATGTCCAAGGGATTTGGAGCCGGCGTAGTGGGCGTCCCGCAGATGTTTGGGAACAGGGAGGACCTTGCCGGATTTGATGTCCTGCATGGCTTCGCCGATGGCGAGGGTGGCGGAATTGCTTTTGGGGGCGGTGGCCAGATAGGTGGCAGTTTGGGAGAGGGTGAGCTGGGCTTCGGGCATGCCAATGAAATCCACGGCGTGCAGGGCGCTCACGGCCAGGGTGAGGGCGCGGGGGTCGGCGTTGCCGATGTCCTCGCTGGCGAGAATGATGAGGCGACGGGCGATGAAGCGGGGGTCTTCGCCCGCCACCAGCATTTTGGCCAGCCAGTAGATGGCCGCGTCCGGATCGGATCCGCGCACACTTTTGATAAAAGCGGAGATGGTGTCGTAATGCTCATCCTCGTCCTTGTCGTAGACCACCGCTTTTTTTTGAATGCTTTCCTCAGCTTCGTCCCGACCGACCCGAATGACGCCGTTTTCATCGGGTGCCGTGGTCATGACCGCGATTTCCAGGGCGTTGAGGGCCTTGCGGGCGTCGCCTTCGCAGACGGAGGCCAGATGTTTCAGGGCATCCTCGCTCACCTCGGCCGGTTGATCGGCCAGTCCGCGCGGATCGCTGAGGGCGCGCTGCATGAGGGTCAGTAGATCCGCTTCGGGGACGGGTTCGAGTTGGAAGACCCGGGAGCGGGAGACCAGAGGGGAGTTGACGAAAAAAAAGGGATTATGGGTGGTGGCTCCGATGAGGGTGACGTCTCCCTCCTCCACATAGGGGAGTAGGGTATCCTGCTGTGATTTGTTGAAGCGATGGATTTCGTCAATGAACAGCACCGTTTCCCGGCCCTCGCCGAGGCGTCGTCCTCGGGCATTTTCCAGAATTTTGCGCAGACCGGCCACGTTTCCCAGAATACCGCTAGCCCGCTCGAAATCGCGTTGAGTACAGAGGGCAATCACCTCGGCGAGGGTGGTCTTGCCGCATCCGGGGGGACCATAAAGAATCAGGCTGTCGAGGCGGTCTGCCTCGATGGCGCGGCGGAGCAGTTTGCCGGGCGCGAGAATATGGGCCTGTCCCACCACCTCGTCCAAGGACACCGGACGCATCCGGGCCGCGAGTGGACGTCGACGGTTGGCATCGGGATGATCGGGAAACAGGTCGCTCATGGGAGAGGAGTCGGGGTTAGTCCTCGACCCCACCCTCCACCGGATCTTCCCCCACCGGCTCTTCCCCCACAGTCTCTTCCCCCACAGGCTCTTCCCCCACAGCTTCTTCGGGGACATCGGTGATGCCGAGTTCTTCAGGAGTGGGGTCAGCGATTTCGAGGGATTCTTCTTCGGGTTCGACCAATGGATCTACCTCATCCTCTTTAAGCAACAGATCCTCTTCGATATACGCTGCAGTCGTTTCCTCGGATTCAGTTTCCGTTTCGTCCTCTGTCGTTTCCTCCGCTATGGGAAGCGGGTCATCGTACGGCCGTTCTGTCATGACCGGCTCCTGCGGTACAACTGGAGCAGCGGGTTCGGTGGCCTCTGGCAGCTCATCAACAGATTCGATGGGAGTTTCCAGGCTGGGCTGTGCCCAGGGAAGAGGGGCATCGGAGAATGCGATCCTGTAGATGGCGAACGCGGCCCCGACAAAGAGCAGCAGTACCAGCAGGGTCATAAAGGCGATGCGACGCTGGGCATGCCGCAACATTCCGTAGAGGCGCTCCTCGGATCGCTGTGCCCGCTCCAGCAATTGCCGGGTGGTTTTGTCCATGGAGGACAAGGTTTCATTGAATTTGAGCGAGGATCCCGATCCAATCTGCTCGTTCATTGCCTTCAGCAATTCGGATTGGGTGGCGGAGTGGTCGGCCAACTTTTTGACGCTGTCTACGGCTTCGGGCAGTTTTTGGAAGGATTCAAACAGGATTTCCTGATTGGTGCGCATCGACTGCACCAGACCCAGAACTTCCCGGAAACCGCTTTCCATGTTGGCCATCTGGCGATTGCGACGGGCGGGCGGACTGATTTTCCCAGAGCGTATATTTGGGCGGGGGGATGGGCCGGGGCTGGGCGGGTTCCAGCCTTGCTTCCACTTCCTCGGATTTATGTGCGGGTTTTTCAGGAGGTTTCACGTCCTTTGGCGGCGCGGACTTGGAGGCGGATGCCGCGGGGGGAGGAGCGGAAGAGACCGTTTCCTTTTTACCCCCTTTTTTTTCTTTGCGGGATAATTTCTTTTTGCCGGTTTGGGCTGTTTCTTTTTTGGGAGGGGTTTCGGAAGATTTTGCGTCCAGATTCATAGAGAAATCCTTGTAAGAGGTGCGAGAGTGGAATCTATCTTAGCGCGAACGAAAATCTTCGCAAGTCCGAAGCGGTGATTTGTCCTTCATCCAATGTTCAGAACCAAGCACCCCGCTTGCCGGGGTGTGCGGAGAAATTCAATATAGGAACCTCAGAGCAAAATACTCTTCACCGCGCCCTCCCCGCCGGGAATTCCGGCCCGATTGTAACGGGCCGAATCCCTGGCGAGCGGCGATGGATAGGCACATATCGTAAATTGAATTTCTCCGCACCCCGAGGCAAGCTCGAGGTTTGGTTCAAAATGGGCGAGCGTCCTGATTATGTCCTGATCCTTCCGTCTTTGACATTTTGGTTTCTAAACCCTATACCCCCCATCACTTACGTGAACTTTTAACCCAAATGGAGAATACCCGATGTCAGATCCACTAAGCAAAATGGAAGAAATAGAATTTAACGCCGCCGACTTGTGGCGGGAAGAAGTGATTACCGACCGTACGGTCGGTAGTATTCGGGTGATGACCCCGGTCACTGCGGAGGGCGAAGCAGATCCGGGGCGGAGTGTGGAATATTACGCGCAGACCCAAATCATGACCCAGGGGGGCGCCCTGCCGATTGAAGGTCCGATTGAAGCGACTTCCTTATCCGAAGCCATCAAAGGCTTTGGTCCGGCCGCCAAGGCGGCGCTCCAGGAAATGATGGACCGCATGAGGGAAATGCAGCGCGAAGCGGCTTCGCAGATCGTCACCCCCGATCAGGCCATGGGCGGCGGTATGGGGGGCGGTATGGGCGGCCGAGGCGGTGCCGGTGGTGCAAGTCCGTTCAGTTTGAAGTGAGCTGACGCGGGTAAGGGGAGTGTGAGATAGGCAGGAATGCCTATCTCACATTTACCTGTTTCCAGTTCCAGGGACCCTCACAGTGCGACAGGCAGGAATGCCTATCTCACAGTCCAAAAAGAACTTTAGGCAGGCCTAATGTCTTGCAACATCAGTTGCAGGCGGGTTTCGCCGCGGAAGACGTTGCGGCGGAGTTGGAAGGCGAGGTCGACGGGGCCGTCGGGTACGTCGCGGTCGCCGAGGCCGAAGCCGATGGCGTCCTGGGGGCCGGTGGGGGTGGAAAAGAGGAGTCGCAAGTGTTTTTTGTCCGCCCCCACCCGTTGGACTTTGTCCAGGGTGACCCCGCGCAGGCCCCACACGGGCACGGGATTGGAGTTGCCGAAGGGCATGAGTTGATTCTGGGCGTCCAGAAATTCGTGGCTGAGGTCCTTCAATTCGATCCATCCGTCCAACTGTTGACTTGGACGTAAATCGGTGTCGGCCATCGACTCCCGGGCGCGGCGGTTGAGTCGGTCGCGGAAGAGGTCGATATTTTCCTCGCGAATATCCAGACCCGCCGCCATGCGGTGTCCGCCGTATTGCATGAGCAGATCGTCGGCGGCCTGGAGATTTTGAATGAGGTCAAAGCCTTCGATACTGCGGCAGCTTCCGCGTCCAATGCCATCTTCGGCGATGGAGATGACGATGGAGGGGCGGTGGAAGCGGCGGACCAGGCGGGAGGCGACAATGCCGATGACGCCCGGGTGCCATCCGCGACTGGCCACCACCATCACCCCGGGGGTGTCGGGATCGTATCCGGCCACCAAACCGGATTCCGCCTCCACGCGAATGGTTTCCTCGATACCCTGACGCTCCTTGTTCGCTTTTTCCAAGGTTTGCGCCATGCGCTCCGCGTGACGGGTGGATTGGGACAGCAATAAATTGAGGGCGATGTCGGGCGAGTCCATGCGCCCGGCGGCGTTGATGCGGGGGCCCAGCACAAAGCCGATATGGTAGCTGCTCATTTCCTGTTGAATTCCGGCGTTCCGCACCAGGGCCCCGATGCCGGGATCGGGACAGCGGTTGAGCACGTCGATGCCGAAGCGGACCAGAATTCGGTTTTCGCCCACCAGCGGCACCATGTCCGCGACAGACCCCAGGGCCACCAGATACATCAGCGGACGCATATCCGTGGTTTTGCTGGAGGGGTAACCGCGGGCCCGTCCGACTTTGATCAGGGCATGGGAAAGTTTAAAGGCCACGCCCACCCCCGCCAGCTTGTTGGCGCTTTCGTCGTCGCCCAGTTTGGGGTTGACCACCGCGAAAGCCTTGGCCACGTCGCCGCTGGCCTCGTGGTGATCGGTTACGATCACGTCCACTCCGCGTTCGCGGGCCAGCTCAACGGCATCCACATTCCCGGTGCCGCAATCCACGGTAACGATCAGTCCCGGCTCGAAAGTGTCCAGGCAATGGGTCATGGCCTCCGGACTGAGTCCGTAGCCGTCGTCTTGTCGGTTGGGAATAAAGCGATGAACGGTACCGCCCAGCCGTTCCAGAATACGGGAGAGGAAGGCGGTGCTGGTGACCCCGTCCACATCGTAGTCGCCGAAAATGAGGATGCGTTCGTTTTCCTGAATCGCCTGCCAAATCCGGTCCACCGCCTTGGGCATATCGGGGAGGAGCAGGGGATCGCGGAGTCGTTCCAGACGCGGGGTGAGAAAGGCGTCGATCTCCTCCCGGCTGTTCAGACCCCTGCGGGCGAGAACCCCGGCGATGGGCAAGGGGAGTCCGCAACTACGGGCGAGACGCTCCGCCTCGGCCGCATTCGCCTCCGCTTCGAGCCATATGCGTGGCAACTGTTGCATTCCTGCACCCTTTCGGAAAACCCTCCGCCCCGTCAAGAGGCGGAGGATCTATCCAAAAGTTCTTACGCGGCCTTGTCCGTTTTGTGCCACAGCAGCATGACCGGGGTGGCGACAAAGATCGAGGAGTAGGTACCGACCAGAACCCCGA
>JAGYLC010000081.1 GCA_018401235.1 Kiritimatiellia bacterium | reverse complement strand
TCAGCAGACGACATGCGTAGTTCCCTCCGTCCCGGAGGGAAAACCGCGGACGACATGCGTAGTTCCCTCCGTCCCGGAGGGAAAACTGCGGACGACAGGAGCAGAGGTCCCGGGCACCGCAATTCTCCCTCCGGGACGGAGGGAGCTACGGAGTAAAATCCGAACGTTGAACGTCGAAGTTTTTGTATCTGGGAGGAATGGGGAGTCGAGAGAGGACAGATGGCTTCCGAACTGTGAGTACCTTATAGTCTGGAGCGTTCGAAGTTCAGCGTTCAACGTTCGAAGTTCGACGTTCGATTTCTTCACCCCATCTTCCATCTCCCATCTTCCCTCCTATCTTCTATCTCCTATCTCCTAATGACAAATGACCATTGACCACTGCCTATTCCCCCTCTCTTTCAATCCGGGCCCCTAGTTCGCGGAGGCGGAGGTCCATTTGCTGATAGCCGCGGTCGATCATGTGGGCGTTTTCGATGATGCTTTCGCCTTTGGCGGAGAGGGCGGCGAGGATGAGGGCCATGCCGGCGCGGATGTCGGGACTGGTTTGGTGGGAGCCGCTGAGTGGACTGGGGCCGTTGACTAGCACGCGGTGGGGGTCGCACTGCACGATACGGGCGCCCATGCTGATGAGCCGGTCCACCCAGACCATGCGGCTTTCGAACATTTTTTCGAAGAAAAGAATACTGCCTTCGGCGCGGGTGGCCACCACGATGAGCAGGCTCATGAGGTCGGAGGGGGTGGCGGGCCAGATGCCGTCTTCGATTTTGGGGATGGCCCCGCCCAGATCATCGCCCACCCGAAGTCGCTCGCGGGCGGTGTACACCCAGTCGCGCCCGTCCACCTCCCAGCCGGCACCGAGGCGGTCGAAGGATCGGTGCAACACCCGGTGCACGGAGGGAATATGCACGTCGCAGACCCGCAGGGAGCCTCCGGTGACGGCGGCGGCGGCGAGGTAGCTGGCGGCTTCGATGTAGTCGGCACCGAGTTTCACATCGGCTCCGCCCAGTTCGGAACAGCCTTTCACTACCAATCGGTTGGTGCCAATGCCGGTGATTTCCGCGCCCATGGCTTCGAGCAGGCGGCAGACATCCTGCACATGCGGTTCGCAGGCGGCATTGTAGATGATGTGAATCCCGGGGGTGGCGGCGGCGGCCATGACCAAATTTTCGGTGGCGGTCACCGAGGCCTCGTCGAGTAACAAATCCGCCGGGCGGAGTCCGGAGGTGGTCAATTGGAATCCGTCGGGCCGCACCGCGAGTTCGGCTCCCATTTCGGCCAAGCCGTGCAAGTGGGCATCGAGGCGGCGTCGGCCGATCACGTCGCCGCCGGGGGGCGCGAGGTTGACCCGTCCACAGCGGGCGAGCAGCGGTCCGGCAAGAAGAATGCTGCCTCGGATTTGCTTGCAGAACTCGGGGGAGAGCCGGTCGGGATCGACTTCCGACGCTCGGAGGGTCACCACATCCCGGTTCCGAGTGACGGAAACTCCGAGGGTGCCGAGCAGTTCGCACATCACCCGCACGTCGGCGATGTCGGGAACCCGGCGGAGAGTGACGGTTTGATCGGTGAGCAGACAGGCCGCGAGCATGGGGAGGGCGGCATTTTTATTTCCGGTGGGCGTGAAGCAGCCCTCAATGGGCTGTCCGCCTTGAACAATGAATCGGGCCATGGTTTATTCCACCGTCACGCTTTTCGCGAGGTTGCGCGGTTTGTCGATGTCGGTTCCCCGGGCTTGGGCGGCGTAGTAGGCGAGAAGTTGCAGGGCGACCACGTTGACCAGGGGCGAGAGAGATTCTCGGGTGCGGGGCACAAAAATGATGTCCGTGGTGATGTCGGCCAGCCGCTCATCCCCTTCGGTGGCAATGGCGATGATGCGCCCGGAGCGGGCCTGGACCTCGCGCACGTTGGAGATCATTTTTTCGTCCACCTCGTCTGCGGTTTCGGTGCAGATGCAGATCACGGGCAGGGAATCGTTGATGAGGGCGATGGGTCCGTGTTTCATTTCCCCGGCGGCATATCCCTCCGCGTGCTGATAGGAGATTTCCTTGTTTTTGAGGGCGCCTTCGAGGGCGATGGGGTAGTTGAAGCGACGTCCCAGATAGAGGGAGCTGGGGCCGTCGTGGTGCTGTTCGGCAATTTCCCGGATCCCTTCTTTCCCCTCGAGAACGCGCAGAACCGCGGTGGGAATTTTCTGCAGGTCCGCCAGCAGCTCCTTGCGTTTGTCCGGGGAGAGATCCCCCCGCACTTCGGCCACGTGCAGGGTGAACAGCACGAAGGCCATGAGCTGGGCGGTGAAAGCCTTGGTGGAGGCCACCCCGATTTCGGGTCCGGCATGGGTGTAGATCAAGTGATCGCTTTCGCGCACCAGACTGCTGCCGAAGACATTGCAGATGGCCAGGATGGGGGAGCCGGCTTCTTTGGCCATTTTGACCGAGGCGAGGGTGTCGGCGGTTTCACCGGACTGGGAGACGGTGGCCACCAGAGTACCGTGGCTGATTTTGGGGGATCGGTAGCGAAATTCGCTGCCCAGATCGGTTTCCACCGCGATGGAGGTGAATTTTTCGATCAACAGTCGACCGTACATGGCGGCGTAATAGGCGGTACCGCAACTGACAATCATGATGCGTTCCAGTTCGCGAATCTGCTGGTCGGGCATGTTAAGGTCCGGAAGCACGATGTTTTCATCCACTAGGTAGGTGTCCAGAAGACCGCGGAGCACTCGGGTCTGCTCGTGAATTTCTTTGAGCATGAAGGTTTCGAAGCCGCCGGAATCGACCGCGGTATCCTCCATCTCCACTTTGACCCATTTGGGGGAGACCTCCTCACCGGCGAGGTTCCACACTTCCACACCATCCGGAGTGAGGCGGGCGATCTCGCCGTCCTCTAGGTAAATCACTTCCTCCACCTGAGGTAAAATAGCGGGAACATCGCTGGCGATGAACAGACCGTTTTCGCCTTTTCCCACGATCAGAGGCGAACCCAGTCGGGCCGCATAGAGGGTGTCGGGCTGATCGGTGCAGAGCATGCCGATGGCATAGGCCCCGCGAGCCTGCTTCAGCGCGTTGCGAAGTCCGCAGACAAAATCGCCTTCCGTGGTGCAGTCCGCCACAAACTGGGCCAGCACCTCGGTGTCCGTCTCAGAGGAAAAAGTTACGCCTTTTTGCACAAGCCCGGCTTTCAGTTCCTGATAATTTTCGATGATGCCGTTGTGGACCAGGGCTAGACGACCTTCCTGTCCAAGGTGAGGATGGCAATTGCGTTCGGAGGCGACCCCGTGGGTGGCCCAGCGGGTATGGCCGATTCCCAGGGTGGAGTCGAGTGGGTGGGCGGCCAGTTTCCGTTCCAACTCGGATAAACGTCCGACTGCCCGGCGTATTTCCAATCCGGCAGGCTGAAACACCGCCACCCCCGCCGAGTCATATCCTCGGTATTCCAGGCGTTTAAGACCTTCCATTAAGACAGGTACCGCATTGCGCGACCCCACCATACCAACAATTCCACACATGAGTTTCTCCAGTTCAAATAGGTTTTTCCAAGCTACGGCTGATTCATAGCAGACCTACCTCCCAAACGAAAAGAGCAAAGCAGAGTATTTTGTAACCCTGGGTACAGACCTCAGTTTAAAAGGCCCCCGTGCCCTCGCGGCATGGGTTTACGGGATCAAGGGCTAGAATCAAAACGCAAGCCCTCGAGAGGTCCGTGAGTTCACCTCACTTCCGCTCCCCTTCAAATCCTACCGGAGGTTGCGGCAATAGCTTTTTTTTGAAAAAAACAGGGACATATCCCTATGGGACAGGTATAGGTACTGTATGAATTTTCTAGAGGAAATGCGTTCGGTTTTTGAGGGTGAACTCTCCGACGGCGAGGTCATTCGGGGGATCCACGCCACCGATGCCAGTCATTACCAGATCATGCCCCTGGCCGTGGCTGCTCCGAAGCACGAGGCGGATGTGGTCGCCGCCCTGCGGGTGTGCTCCACTCATCGAATTCCTGTGACCGCTCGCGGCGCCGCCACTTCACTTTCAGGTCAGACCCATGGCCCCGGGTTGGTGCTGGATCTCAGCCGTCACATGGACCAGCTCGTCGAGTTGGATCCTGATAAAGGCATCGCCCGGGTACAGCCGGGAGTGATCCGGGATCAGCTCAACGCTCTCGCGGCTCCCCATGGGCTTCATTTTGCCCCCGATCCTGCTACCTCCAGCCGGGCCACTATTGGCGGCATGGTGGGAAACAATTCCTCCGGGACCCGCTCCGTGCGCTATGGCATCACCAGCGATCATGTGGTGGGTTGCCGATTGGCTCTGGCCGACGGACGAATCCTGGAATTGACTCCCCGCCTGCTCAAAGAGTGGCAAACGGACCCCGCCTGTGAACTGTTCAAGGGTCTTCGCAATCTGGTGGATTTGCATCGGGAGGAGATCGAAAGGCGCTTTCCGAAGGTGATGCGCCGGGTAAGTGGATATGCACTGGATGCGTTTTTGGGTGATCCCAACACCACTCCCTGGAATCTGGCCCGACTCATCTGCGGGAGCGAAGGTACTTTGGGGGTTGTCACGGAAATCACGGTCAAACTTGAACCCCTCCCCAAAGCCACCTGTGTGGTGGCGGTGCATTATGCCTCCCTCATGGATGCCCTGCGCAATGTGGAGCCCATGTTGACGCAAGGCCCCAGCGCCATCGAATTGCTGGATGCCACTGTTTTGCGGGAGGCGCAGGTGAACCCCAGCACCCGGGATGTCGCGGATTTTATTGAGGGCACCCCCGATGCCATGTTACTGGTGGAATTTATGGGGGAGGATACGGACGAGGCAACGCAAAAGGCGGAAACCCTGGTCGCCGATTTGAGGCAGGCTGGGCTGGCCTATGCCATGCCCGTCTTCACTACCGCCGAGAGTCAACTGCGGGCCTGGGATGTGAGGCGCTTGGGCCTGGGCCTCATCACCAACGTCAAGGGGTCCACTAAAGGACAGGCGGTGATTGAAGACGCCTGCATTCCCCTTTCCCATCTACCGGACTACATCAGCGAGGTCATGGAAAAATGTCGGGAGGAACAGGTGGACCTCATCCTCTACGCCCATGCCTCCGTAGGAGTGCTGCATGCGCGGCCCGCGTTGGATCTGCACAAGCAAAGTGATATCGACAAGATGCGGCGGATCGCGGAGTTCGCGTTTCAACGCTGTGTGTTTTATGGAGGAGCCTGGGCGGGAGAACATGGTGACGGCATGGTGCGGGGCGAATTCATTCCCAAATTTTTTGGTCCGCAAGTCTATCAGGCCTTCCGGGAGGTGAAAAAGTTGTTCGACCCGGACAACCTCCTGAATCCCGGGAAATTGATTGATGCGCCTCCCTTAACCAGCCATCTCCGATATCAGGTGCCGGGATATGGGGAAAAAGCGGCGGAAAGTGAGAAGCGGGCTTGGTTTCACTATCGCGAACAGGGAGGGCTCACCCTCGCAGTCGAACAATGCAATGGCGTCGGGGCCTGCCGGAAACTGGGGAGCGGGGTGATGTGTCCCAGTTTCATGGCCACCCGAAACGAGAAGGATTCCACCCGCGCGCGCGCCAATGCGCTGCGACTTGCCATCACGGGTCAATTGCCGGGAGCTGACAGTGCGGAGGCCATCGCATCCGATCAGATGCAGGACATCATGGGGCTCTGTCTGGGTTGCAAGGCCTGCAAAAAGGAGTGCCCCAACGCGGTGGACGTGGCCAAGATGAAAGCCGAGGTTTTGCAAACCCGCTACGAACAAAAAGGTACCCCCATCGGTGCCCGCATTATCGGCGATCTTCCCATCCACGCGCATTTGCTTACCGGACCACATGCTCCCGTCGTCAACTGGATCAACAAACAGAGCTTGGTGCGGGCGGGTCTGGAAAAAATCACCGGGATTGATGCCCGCCGTCCCCTTCCGGCCTTCGTCACTCGTTCCCTGAAATCGCAACTGGGGGACACCCTGCACGTGGGAACAGCGGAACGTGGAGAAGTCGCCCTCTACATCGATTCCTATACCAACGCCTACGAACCGCACATCGGACTCGCCGCCCTCTCCGTGCTCAGCCGATCCGGATACCGGGTGCTTCCTTTGTTGGTGGGGGATAGCCAACGGGCCCGCATTTCCAAAGGTCTGCTCAAATTGGCCAAACGTGATGGAACTCACCTGTTGCGGAAGATCGAAGCAAAAGCCCCAGGCGACATGCCTATCGTCTGTCTGGAGCCCAGTTGCGCCTCCGCCCTCAAAGACGATCTCCCCGATTTGGTCGACGACGAAGCCTTGGGACGACGCATTTCCGCCCGAACCTGGATGATCGATGAATTTTTGTACGAGGAAAAGGTGCCTCTGAAATCACGTTACGACAAATTGATGATACACGGACACTGCCACCAGAAATCCGTATTCGGCATACAAGGCATGCGCCGATTGTTGCCACGGGCCAAGGTCATCGAAGCCGGCTGTTGCGGCATGGCCGGCGCCTTTGGATACGAACACCGGGATCTCAGCCTGAAAATCGGAGAAGACCGCCTCTTCCCCGCGATCCGCAAGCGGGAGCTCGGCACTGAGATCGTCGCCAACGGCTTCAGTTGCCGACATCAGGTCCACGAAGCCTGCGGCATCATGCCCAAACACTTCATCGAAGTCGTCGAACCCGTCTAAAATCAAATGGTACCCAGGGCGGGAGTCGAACCCGCACGCCTTGCGGCTCGGGATTTTAAGTCCCGTGTGTCTGCCATTCCACCACCTGGGCAACCCCTTTCTCGTAATCCTTCCCGCAAAATAGAGCAAGTTAAAATGAGAAGGTTATTCCCTTATGGCCCACGCGACCCGCGGCCACATCACTTCTCACATCGTTACCCTTTCCACCGAAACCCCAGCAGGCGTAATCCGTTGAGGCAGACCAGGACCGTGGAGCCTTCGTGACCGACCACTCCCAGGGGAAGCGGAATACCGATGGTGAGCGTACTCACCACCAGAATCACAATCACCGACAGCGCGAACACCAAATTCTGCGCCACGATGCGACGGGTTTTTTTACCCAACGCAAAGGCGTAGGCGAGCTGATGGAGATTTTCACTCATCAACACCACATCCGCCACTTCCATGGCTACATCCGTACCCGCCGCCCCCATGGCGATTCCGACCCGTGCCGACGCCAGTGCGGGAGCGTCATTCACGCCGTCCCCCACCATCGCCACCCTTCCTTGCTCCGCTAACTCTTTCACCACCCGGACCTTGTCCTCAGGAAGCAACAGGGCGTAGACCTCGTCGATTCCCGCCTCCGCGGCAATTGCCCGGCCTACGGTAAGATGATCACCGGTAAGCATCACCACCCGTTTTATCCCCAGGCATTTGAGGGAGTGGATCAGACCTTTCGCATCCGGACGTACTTTGTCCGAAATTCCAATGATCCCCAGTACCTTGCCGATTCGGCCATCCTCCGTGTATCGTCCGATTAAAATTAAACTGCGTCCATGCGTCTGTAGTCGCTCCGCGTGCCGCCCCACCTCCCCGTCCAGGGGTGCCTGCCCACTTTGGAAGAAATCCAGGCTGCCGGCCACCATCTTTTCTCCATTTATGGCGGCCATGACACCTTTACCCGGAATCGATTGAAATCCTCTTGCATCCGCCGGGGATACGCCCCGTTCTTTTGCGGCCTCAATCACCGCTTTCCCGAGAGGATGTTCCGAACGTTCTTCCAATGAGGCGGCGATGGAAAGCAGTTCCTCTTCATTCAAACCATTGGTGGGCAGCACATCCGTTACCCGGGGGTTGCCTTGAGTGAGCGTACCCGTTTTGTCAAAGGCCACAATATCGATTGACGCCATGGTTTCCAAATGAGCTCCGCCCTTGAACAGTACACCATTCCGGGCCGCACCGCCAATGGCGGAGAGAAACGCCGCCGGCGTGCTGATGATCAGGGCACAGGGCGATGCCACCACCATCACGGTCATGGCCCGATAGAAACTGACATCGAACCCCTCCCCGAAGAATCGCCACGGAACCACGATCAAGCCCACGGTGAACAAAATCACTCCCAGGGCATAATGCTGTTCTGCTTTTTCCAAGAAGCGCTGGGTATTGGCTTTTTCAGCCTGGGCCTCTTCCACCAAACGCACGATCCGGGCCAGGGTGGAATCGGACGCGGGCCGGGTCACCCGAAACTCCAGACTCCCACTTTGGTTCAAGGTACCCGCAAACATCTTATCCCCCACCTGTTTTGCTACCGGCATCGACTCGCCGGTCACCGACGATTCATCCACCGCGCTTGCCCCGTCCGTGACGACCCCATCCAGGGCGATGCTCTCGCCCGGAACCACCCTCACCACCTCTCCAGGCTGCACATCTTCTACCGCCCGGGTTCGCCACTGATCTCCCTCCAGAACCCGAACCGCCTCCGGTCGCAATCGCATCAGTGACTGAATTGCCGTTCGTGACCGGCCCAGCGCATGGCTCTGCAACACATTGGACAAAGCAAACAAAAACAACAACAGTCCGCCTTCAAAAGGTGCCCCCACATAGGCCGCCCCCAAAGCCGCCAGCACCATCAACAGATCCACGTCCACTTTTCCTTTCCGAAGTGAATGAAAACCCGACACCACCCCGAAGTAGCCGCCGGTCAGATAGGCCAATAGCCAGATCAGCTGCGAAAGCAGCTCCATTCCGGGCCACATCCGTTCCGCAACTACCCCCGCCACCAAGCAGAGTCCACAGCCCAGCATCAACCACAACTCCACACGTTGCTTCCAGTTTATTTTTCGGTATGATTCGGAATTCATCTACTTGTTATCTACAGCCCTTCCACTCCGTTTACAATAGTGTAACTACAGAACACCTAACCTCGAACGGATGCCAGGCCGTTTCAATCGGATACCTTCACTGATTTTGATCACTTCGGTCTGCTGCCGATTGTCGGCCAGAATTTCCCGGTCCAGTTCAACTTTGCTCATGATGACGCGAAAGTGGTGTAAAAAATGCACAAAAGGCGCGGGTTTACTCTTCCAATTGAAGTTCCGCGGTTTCAATCTGGCCGGTTTCGGCCTGGTTGAGGTAGCAGGCCAGCAGATCGATCGCCGCCTGGACATCGGAGGCATACACCAATTCGTTGACGGTGTGGATGTAGCGGGTGGGGATACTAAGGGTGATGCCGGCACACCCGGCTCCGGATCGTTGCAGGGCGCCGCCATCGGTGCCGCCGCGGGGTAAAATTTCCATTTGGTGTGGCAGGTCGTGATGGCGGGCGATTTCGCGCATTTGCTTCACCAGGCGGGGATGGCTGATCAACGAACCGTCCATGATTTTGATCCCCACGCCGCCCCCGAGGGTGGTGACCTGACCTTCCGGGGTGCCGCCTGGATAATCCGCGGCGATGGTGGTGTCCAGGGCGATTCCCACTTCCGGGCGAACCTGATAGGCGGCAGTAGTGGCTCCCCGAAGGCCAATTTCTTCCTGGGTGGTGGCCACCGCGACCACGGTGAACTGGCACTTGGACATTTTCCGGAGGGCCTCGATCATTACAAACACCCCCACGCGATTATCCAGGCTTTTGGCGGCAAATCCTTGTCCGCAACAGGTGAAACCGCGGTCCAGGGTGACCATGCCTCCGATTTCAAAGGAGTTTTTTACTTCCTCCAGGGTGAGGCCGGTATCCACAAAAAACTGATCCAGTTGCGGACCCTCTTTATCGGGAGTGGTCATGAGGTGGGTAGGTTTAGTGGCATAACAGAGCACGCCGGGGACGGTTCCTCCCTCAATCTTTGAAACCAGCACCCGCTGCGCGAACAACTGGCGCGGATCGAATCCTCCAAGCGTTTGCAGGCGCAAGAAGCCTTTGTCGTCGATATGTTTGATGATAAATCCGATTTCGTCCATGTGGGCCGCAATCATGATTTTGGCATCGCTGGCACCGGGGAAGGTCGCGTATAGATTGCCCATGGGGTCTACCCGCAGTTCGTCGGTGAGGGAGTTGAGTTCGCGGCGCACGATACGGCGGACCGCTTCTTCCTGTCCGGGGACCCCCCGGGCTTCACATAGTTCTTGCAGGAGGGAGGTGTTCATAGTTTATTTCAGGGATTGAGGGGTTCAGCAAAGTGACGGAGCAGCTCCAGCCCGTCTTTCTGGCTTTTTTCGGGATGGAACTGGACCGCATGACAGTTCCCAAACGAAACCGCGCTGACATAGTTAAGACCATAGGTTGTGACCCCCGCGACCCAGGAGGACGGTGAGAGGGCGTCTGTCGGGAGCGGAACATAGTAACTGTGCACAAAATAAAAATGTTTATCCGAGAGTTCTACGGGGAAAAAAGATTGATTTTCGGTCCAGTGGCATCGATTCCAGCCCATTTGCGGCACTTTCAGATCCGCAGCGCCGGGAAATTTGCGGACACACCCCGGCAATAGACCCAGCCCCTCGGTGCCCGGACTCTCCTCACTGGATTCAAACAGTACTTGGAGGCCCATGCATACACCGAAAAAGGGCCTATCTGCTTTTAGCCAGGCACGCAACGGTTCCACCCAGCCCTGATCCCGCAGGTGAATCATGCAGTCCCGAAAAGCGCCCTGACCCGGCATCAGGATGCCTTCCACTTCCCCCATTTCCTCAGGATGATTCAGCAATTTCGCGGGAATGGTCAAGGCCGCGCAGGCGTTTTGCACGCTTCCCAGGTTTCCCATTCCATAATCGAGAATACCGATCATATCAGATTTTTGCTGGAGGGAAGCACGCCTTCGATCCGGGGATCAAACTGCTTGGCTGCGTCCAACGCTTTAGCCACGCCTTTAAACACCGCCTCGTGGGCATGGTGCACATCGCGTCCATACAGCTGGGCGATGTGCAGATTCATTTTAGCCTGGGTGGAGAAGGCCCGCCAGAATTCTTCCAGCAGTTGCAAATCGAAATCCTTGATGTGGGTAGCGGGGTGCGCAATGTCATAAACCAGATAGGGGCGCCCCCCTAGGTCCAGCG
>JAGYLC010000080.1 GCA_018401235.1 Kiritimatiellia bacterium | reverse complement strand
GGCAACAGCCTAACGCAGCCGGGTTCAACCGCCGTATGCGGAAAACCGCACGTACGGTGGTGTGGGAGCCCTGACGGGCGCAATCCCGTCAGGGCCACCCAATCGTTGTTCAGCGTCCGGTGCCTCGGCGTTGACAGGCGGAGAGGGTCCGGCCATCAGATTTAGTATGGCGTTCGCCACGAAGATGCGGTTTCGTTTTTGTCCGGTGGCCTCCACTAACAAGCCTTCCTCTACCCAGTATTCCACGCCCCGTTTGGCATTGTGGTAGCTGACGTCCATGCGCTCCGCATGGCGGGCAATGGAAATGACGGGGTTTGCGAAGATTCTGTCGAGTACCCGGGGGGCCTCTTGGGGAACCCGTTTACCACATTTGAGTCGGGTTTGATACCGTTCATACCATTCAAGTATGGTTTGGGTGTCTTTGAGCGCATATTGGGCCTGCAGGCGTACACCCCGCAGGAAGTATTCGACCCATTCCCGCCAAGCGCCCTTTTGACTCACGTTTAATAGATGTCGGTAGTAATCCTCCCGGGTTTCGTCGGAAAATCCCGACAGATACAACAAGGGTTGCGAAAGGCAGCCATGATCACATAAAAACAATGTAATCAGCAGGCGGCCTATACGCCCGTTGCCATCCAGGAGGGGGTGGATTGCCTCGAATTGGTAATGCATCAAGGCGACTTTGACCAGCGCGGGTTCCGGCGTGTCCGCATGAAGATAGGTTTCCCACTGTCCTAAAATCCCAAGGATTTCTCCGGGTGGCGGGGGAACATAGGTGGCCTCGGTCAGAGTGCAACCTTTGGGGCCGATCCAATTTTGGCTGCGACGGAATTCTCCGGGGGTCTTGGTGCTCTCTCCACCGCGCACATCGCGCAACAGAATGGCATGCAACTCTTTGATCAGTCGAATGCTGATTGGAAGCTCCTTTACCCGTTCTAACCCACGTTCCAGTGCACATACGTAGTTGGCAACCTCCCGGACGTCGGGTGTCCGCAAATCATCCCCGTCTTCCTCTTCTTCAAACAGGGCTAATTGCCCCATGTCGGCATGGGTGTCCTCAATGCGGGAACTGAGAATGGCTTCCCGCCGAAGATAGGGCCGGATGAGCAAATGCGGGTTGGGCAACAATTGTCCCGCACCCGACAATTCGCCCATCGCTTGGTCCGCCTGGGAAATCAGTCGCATTAACGACCAGTCGATTTCCAGTTCGGGTGGAAGCGGCCGCGGATAAAAGGCGTAGTAACCCTCCAGTGTCTTCCGACAGTATTCACGCTGAGCATCATCAAAATTGCCCGGTTTCATGTTTTTCGCCCCCCATTCGCGACAATAACCGGACTCCTTATTGTCGTGAAAAACTGTTGACGACATTAACAATGAAATGTGATCCCCGATAGATTTCATGCCCTTTGTTGCTTACAAAAGGCGGGCCAATCCGATTCCGAGCGACGGAAAAATCGAAAACCGTTGTTCCGACGCTCGGAAGCACCCTCAAGTCCGGCCCGCTCTCGCTGGGTTGAAAGGCTTTGGTTTGAGTCTGATGTCGGGGGCCTGTAAGGGATTCTCCAGACCGCGTCTGGAGAATGGGCAGCCTTTGCGGGGGCCGGGCCAGTGAATCTTCAACACGCAACCACAACTCCTGGAGTGAGGTAAACGTGTCGATTGAATCGACATGAATCCGGAACGTGTCGAATATATCCAAAAATATCGACACGTTTTGTGAATGTGTCGATTGGATCGACAGGTTGCTGGAAACGGTTAGGATGCCAGGTACTCATAAAGGGACACATTCAGGTAGAGATTTTCTCGGCCCACCTTGTGGGAGCGGAGGATGCCAATCCCTTCCAGTTCTTTGAGGTATTCCGCCGCGGTTTGACGGGCGGCGATTCCGGCATCCACCAGAAATTTCACTTTGGTGTACGGATGTGAAAAGAGCAGCTCTATCAGCTCTTTGGAATACATGTGATCCGGGAGACCGTCTTTCGCTTTTTCCAAAGCCTCGTCCAGCAGTCGCCGAATCCCCAGAACAAGCTCCCGCGTGGACACCGCGGTTTCCTCAACCGCTTTCAGCATGAAAAAAATCCAGGGTTCCCAAGCCCTATCCAAGGTGACCCAGCGCAATTTCCGGTAATAATCCGGCTTATGGTCAATGATGTACTTACTCAGGTAGAGTACGGGAAGTTCCAGCAACTCCTCTTGCACCAGATACAGAATGTTCAGCAGTCTGCCGGTGCGCCCGTTCCCGTCGTGAAAGGGGTGAATAGCTTCAAATTGATAATGGAACATGGCCATTTTGATGAGCGGATCCATGTCGGGGTGCGAGTCGGAAAACTCAATGAGGTCCGCAAGCATCCGCAGAAGACGTTCCTTTCCTTCTGGGGGGGTGTAGATCACATCCCCGGACTGTGCTTTCCGGAGTTGGGTGCCCGAAGTTTCCCGTACCCCCCGGTTGTCACCGGTAATGCGTTCCACCAGATCTTCAAATAGGGAAACCGAGAAGGATTCCCCGTCCTCAAGTCGGTTGAACCCTTTCCAGATCGCGTGGCGATATCGAAGCACCTCCCTGGTCTGGGTATCCGCGTTTGAAGAGGATGCCATGGCCCTGAAAAGCGCATCGTTCGTGGTGATGACGTTCTCCACCTCGGAACTGGCTTTGGCCTCTTGCAAAATTAGGGAGTTGACCAACATCGATTGATCGGGAATGATGCCTCCCAGTCCTTTCAATTCCGCCAATGCCCGGGCTGATTTGACCGCCTGTCGCATCACTGCTTTGGATTCAAAATCCACAGATGGTGGCAAAGCAGGCAAGTCATTGTAGGGAAGCTCGGGATCAAAACTCATTGCGTGCCCCCTGAAGTCCCGGAATGATTCTCTTCCAGCGTCTCATCCACCATCTCCTCGAAACGGATTTCGACCACTGTTTGCGCGGGTTGACCCTTCTCATTCAACTCCCAATGCCGCCCCGGGTATTCGTAAGGGGTGTTCAGAAGTGTATTTTTGAAAATTTGTGTGCACATTGGGGCGATCCTTAACCTTGAACAGAGTCGATTTAGCGGTCCATATTCTGCTGTAATACCCGGCGGGATAGAAGTCTAGTTTTGGAAAAAATGCATGTGAGATGCCAAAAATACTCTTTCATGCCAACATCTTCAATACCTCATGATTCCGGCCAGCCGACGCCACCCGCCACAGGTCGCGGCAGTCCTCGAATCCCATGGGCTTTTCGGTCAGCAAGCTCTGCAACAAATCCATCGCCCGCACGTAGGAGGCCGCCTTGTTGCTTCCGGTCTTGTTTTCCGCAATCAAATAGTCGCGGAAGGCGGATCGGGTGGGGGGCTCATGGGTGCGCATATGTTTTTCTTGTCAGGGTCGCCAGGCAATTGCAAGCCGTTCGGTGTTTGTTGTGGATTTTCTTTTGAAAGGTACCTGAGGGTGACTGAGGGTGGCTGAGGCGTCCCGCCTCTGATTCTCTGGAAAAGATCTGAGGCGGGACGCCTCAGCCACAGCTCTGATTCTCTGCAAAGGGGCCGCACCCAATTTGCCGGGGATGATCTTTACTCTTTTAATAGGGTGGAGGCTAGATGTTTGACAAGGCCGGGAAGGGTGCGTACTGCATCGCCTACTCCTCGAGGCGGCTGCGGCGGAGGAGCAGTCGTTCCAGACGGGATTGGCGGGCGGAGGAGAGGTTCTCAGCACGATCTGCCAGAATTCGTCGAGGTTCCACATATGGTACGCGGACGGGTTTTACGCCACGGTTGATTTTTACCACATGGGCCACCTGCACGTGTTGAGAGAGGGTAGGTCTTCGCGGATCACCGTGCGCAGGCGGTGGGAGAGATGTTCGGTCAGGGCCAGCGCCGCCTGAAGGGTGAAGCGGAGTTCGCGTGGGAGGCTTTGGGGTTCCATGTTCCTGCGCCGGACCAGGTGTGCAAACAGTATGAGCAACGCTGAGACTCCGAGCATCGCCACCATCCAGAAAGCAGATAGTGGTTCTCATACAGCCACCAGAGTCCGGCGGTGTAGGGCACCATCACCGGCAACAGCCAGAGCAGGCCCACGAGATCTCGGGGATCCAGTCCGCAGCCGTCGTCTCGTCACCCCGGTCCTCCTTGCGGGAGCGCTGTCGCCACGGTCCCGGCTCACCCAGATTTCTGCGTAGGTCTGGCGCAGGCGGTCGCGGTCGGGCCTACGGCCGGCGGCGATTTCCCGGCAAAGTAGATTGCCGCCCCCGAGCGCATAGGCACGCCCGGTAAGCTCAGGACTGCCGCTGCGGCGGCGCTGACTCCGCACGACTTTGAGCCCTCCTTGGCGGAGCAGGAAACTTGGCGGGCGTAGCGGGAAGCCGAAAGGAAGTCCCAGTAGCTGGGTGAATTTTTTTCCACAGGCCGGGGTTCCGCTCCAGGCCGAAGCGGTCGGACACCGCGTAGACTTTTCATGCGGGCCTGCAGGCCGGTGGAGGCAATGCCCCCGGAAGAAGGGTACGGGCAGGGCATCCGCGCCGGCGGCGGCGAAGGCCCAGGGAAGAATCACCTGATGGCGGGCCTTCTCGGCGGGGTCGCGCCCGATGTGAAGCTGCTCCTGCAGGATGGGGAGCGGGTGGTCGAGGGCGTCCCAAAGGGCCTCGGCCCCGTAGGCGGTGGGGGAGAAGCCCATGTCCGGCTGGGTGAAGTCCAGAGGCACAAACACCGGGGGCGACCCGGGCAGTTCCCGGAAAGCGTTGCGCTGCGCGGCGAGCGCTCGTCGAAAATCATCCGAAAATCCGGGGAGCGAGGCATCGGCATCGGTGCCGGTGAAGGGGTAGGGTCTCACATGGGTTTTCCCGGGGGCGTAGAGGTCGTGCAAACGGGTTTGCGCCACCAGCAGAGGCCAATCGGGATGGCGTTTGCGGGCGGTGCAGAGCACATCGAGCATGTCCCCGACGGCGCTGTCCTCCAGGCGGACCACCACCAGCAACAGGTGCGCACAGCTGGCCGCGTTGTCGAGATCGGCGGCGGGATCGTAGCCGGCCTCGTCTCCCAGACCGCGGGTGTCGAGAAAACGGACCACGGGGAGTTCGGGGGGGAAGGTATAGACGCGGGGTCCCAGGGTGGCGCGTTGGAAGCCGTTGCCCACGCCCCCCCTGTCCTCGCCGGTCAATTCGGACACGATGCTGGTCTTGCCGGACTGGGCTTTGCCCAGCAGCCAAATCAGCGGCGCGGACTCCCCCGCTGCCCGTCGGGCGCGTTCCAGGGTTTCATCAGGGGGGATCGTATCCGTGGAGTTCATCACAGATAATGTACAATAGCAGGCCTAACAAGCAACCTCCATACGAATGGAAGTCAATAGGCGTTTTCGCGGGTGAGCAGTGTTTTGAGCACGATTTTAAAGTCCAGCCCGGGAGACCAGTTTTCCAGATAAAATAAATCGAGTTTGATGCGTTCTTCGATGCTGGTGTCACCCCGTAATCCGTGAACCTGCGCCCAGCCGGTGATGCCGGGTTTGTGCAGGTGTCGGCGCATGTATTTGTGGATGTCCTCTTTGAATTGTTCAACGTACACCGGGCGTTCCGGGCGGGGGCCCACCACACTCATTTCTCCCATCAGCACATTCCAGAACTGGGGAAGTTCATCGATATTCCACTTGCGCAGAAAGCCGCCCACCGGAGTTCGACGGGGATCATCCGGGGTGGTCCAGCCCGGTCCGGCGACTTCGGCATCGGCCTGCATGGTGCGCAGTTTGATCATTTCAAAGGTTCGCCCTTTTTCTCCACAGCGGGTTTGTCGATAAAAGACCGGCCCTTTGGATGTGGTTTTAATGGCCAGGGTCGCGAGCAATAGGATCGGACTGGCTACCAGTAGCGCACCTAGGCTGAATACGATATCGAAGGAACGTTTGATGAAACGGGGCCCCACCCGGTCCAGGGGCCATTGTCCCAGCCCCATGACCGGGATTCCGTCGATATGCCGAACCTGCAGGTCGCTGGTGAGCATTCGGAACAGGTCGGGAACCAGATGAAAGGAGATATAATTTTGTTCGCAGTATTTCACCAGATTCATTCGTTCCTCGTGGGTGATATCCCGGTCGGAAAGGACCAGATGGGTCACTTTGTGTTCCTTGAGGATAGGCAGGACCTGGTCCAAATCTCCCAGCCGCAGCTCGGAAGGGATGGGGTCCGGCCAGTTTTGGTCCTGTTGCGCACGGATAAATCCTTCAATTCGGGATCGTTGAAATTTATCCCTTTCAATGCCCGCAGCCAGTTTGCGCATCTCCGGATCGGTTCCCACTACCAGCACACGATTATCGATGGGCGCATGGCGGGCCCGATGCAATTCAATTCGGTACAGCAAATAGCGTTCCAGGGTGACGGGAAAGGTGACCGTTCCCAGAGCCAGCAACAGGGCAAGCCGACTGAATTCCGGTTCCAGGCGGAGTGCGGCTTCCAGGGCTAAATAGAGCACAAAACTGACCAGAATGGCCCGGATCAGGCGGGGAATGGTATCTTCGAAGCGTCCCTGGTGGGGGCGATGGAAGAGCTTGAGATTCTGAAACACCACTATAAACACCGCGGTGGCGATTAAGGTCAGCTCCAACTTTTCGGATGACGAGGGGATTCCCTTGACTTGATCAATGGCGAACATCCCGCTGTGGAACCGCAGCCACATGGCCAGTTGTAATCCTAGAAAGACGGCCAGTGCGTCTGTCGTCACCGCCAGCAGGCTGGATAAAAGATGTTCAGATGTTTGGCGGCTTTGCATAGCAACTCTTTATAGCTGTAGGAAAGAACGTTTACAAGTTCATGATTCTATCATATACCATCGATATCATGAATGACATCCCGACCGTTCCTTCCCCCGTTCCTCCTCCAAGTCCGGCTTCAACCAGCAGGGGGATTCCCGGGGTGTACGCGCGATCCCGAGGATTCTCCCAAGCACTGTCGCCCTTTATTGCCATGGTGTTCGGTGCCGGGTGGGTGTTTGGCGCCATTTTAAGTCCCCGCTTTATTCAGGGAAGTCACGCGGCGATTTTGCTGATGCTGATTGCGGTGGGACTTTTTATTACCTGGAAACGGGCGGTGATTATCTTGTTGCGTCACGAGGAGGGGGCCCGGGGCGAGGAGCAGGTTGCCCGGGTGCTGGATGCCCTGCCGGACACCTGGAGGGCGTTTCACAGTGTGAAGCTGGCGTCGGGTGAAATGGATCATGTGCTGGTGAGCGAAAATCAGGTGTTCACCATCGAAACCGTTCACTGGCGGGGTCAGGTGCGCGTGGTGAATGGAAAACTGATGCATGGTGAGAATTTTTATCCGGGCTATGAGTTGGAAAGTCTGCGGACGCAGGCGGAGAGTAATGCGGCGGAATTGGAGATCCCGGAAACATCCGTCACCCCCATGGTCTGTATCGTTGGTGGACGCTATGGGGATTATGCGGGGGTGAAAAACGGGGTGTGGCTGGGGGAAATTCAGGATATAGGGATTTTCCTTTGTGCCCCCCGTGAGGGGCAACTCCCGGAGGCGAAACGGGCAGATCTTCTGCGTCTGCTGGAAGAAAAAACGATATCCGCGAAAGAGGAGGGATCACAGCGATGAAAAAAGCCTGTGTACTGTTGGCTCCCGGCTGTGAGGAAATGGAAGCGGTGATTATTTTGGATGTGCTGCGACGAGGAGGAGTCGAAACGGTTTCCGCAGGATTGGTGTCCGGAGTGTTCGCGGCGTCCCGCGACGTGAAGCTGGAGGCCGATGTCCCTCTGGACGATTTGCAGGGTGCGAAGGACTTTGATCTGCTGGTGATGCCCGGCGGCCTCCCCGGGACCCAGGCCCTGCGTGAGGATCCGCGGGTGCGGGATTTGTTGCTTCATTATCTCCAGGCTCCGGGCAAACGGGTAGGAGCCATTTGCGCGGCGGCTTTGGTGCTGGGTGCGCATGGACTGCTGGAAGGCCGCCGTTTCACCTGTTATCCGGGGGTGGCCGATCAAATTCAGGGCGGAACCTATGTGGAGGAACGGGTAGTGGAGGATGGAAATCTGATCACCAGTCAGGGACCTGGAACCGCAATGGCGTTCGCCCTGAAATTGGTGGAACTTCTCACCGACGCGGAGACCGCCAAACAGGTCGCGGACGCGATGTTGTTTACTGCCTGAAGAGCCTGTCGGTTTTATTTCAGAACCACGAATGAACACGAATTATTTAGAAAAAATGCGTGTGATGGATGATATTCAGTCTCGATTCGAGTTCCAGAACTCAGTTTGAAAGGGACTTTGACAGAAGGGTATCGTAGATTCACATGTGTGTTTGATATCAACTTCCAAACTCTGAGCTCGGAGTGCGGAGATATTCACTTCACGATACCGGACTGGTCAAGTCCTGATTTAAAGTTGTCACATTTTCTACACTAACTTCTTCACTTTATAAGCACGTTTTCACTCGATGCCCCTCAATCTTTCTAACCACCTTGAGGCCCGATGACCCAACTCCCTCCCGCAGCGGAGGCGGCGCTGGGGAGGGTGTGTGGAACGGGCGAATTCCTGTATTGAATCTCTCCGCACCCCGAGCAAGCTCAGAGTTTGGTTTATTCTTTGAACAACCATTTGGATTTGCGATGAAATTTTGTAAAATTCCACCTCAAACTGAGGTCTGGAGTTCATTCGTGGTTCAACACATCTCCAGCGCCAGCAAATGGATCTATGATCGTGAGCGCGGGGAAATGGGCGGTGAGGTCTTGTTGCTGATCGCGGTTGAACAGGAGTTTGACGTTGGGTCCGGCGTCCATGGTGGCGTAAACGGATAAGCCTTGGGAGCGCAGGGCGTGGATCTTGTGCAGGACTTGGATCGATTTTGGTTGCCAGTAGAGCAGGGGAGGCCAGGCGGAGATCATGGTGGCGTGCATGGAGAGGGCGTTTTGCTCGGCGGTTTCGCCCAGTTGAACCAGATCCCGGTTCTGAACCGCCTCGCGGATGCGGGGGAGGTCTCTGGCCACCTGATCCGGCCAGGACTTGTACAAAGTGGAGGTTTGGAGGGTTCGCAACATGCCTTCCCCGGAGCCGATGGCTTTCTCGGTTTCGGACAGGGTGAGAATACCGATCCGGAATTCCGGCCAATCGAGGGTGAGGGGAATCGCGAACGAATCCAGTCCGTCCTCTTGCTCGCCGGGGAGCCACTCCATAAATCCGTGGGCTATGCTTCGACAGGCGGAGCCGCTGCCCAGCCGTGCGAGGATACTGAGAGATTGGAGGTCCAACGCCCATCCATACAGCTCGTTCAGGGCAAGCACGGCGGCGGCGAAAGCACTGGCGCTACTGGCCAGCCCCGCGCCCATGGGAATGGTGTTGTGGCTTTCGATGTGCAAACAAGTCATGGGATCGCGAAACAGATCGATAAAGGCGAAGAGGCGCTTGTAGGCGGGGCTGTCCGGAGTTTGGGGTTTTCCATAGAGGGCAAAGTGATCTTCCTCGGCTGCCTGTATTTTCATGTGGGTACCCAGAGCGCCGAGGGAAACCGACAGACTGCCCGTGAGCGGAAGCTTGAGGGCTTCGTCGCGCTTTCCCCAGTACTTGCTGAGCGCGATGTTGGAGGGTGCGTAGGCGGTGGCTTGTTCCTGTGCCGGAGTTCGATGCGGAATCAGGCGTTGGACCACGGAGGCGGGATCAGTTTTCAAGTTTCACTCCCTGGTTGTCGATTTCGATAGGAAAATGTTCATAGCCACTCACCGCGGCCTGCGAATTGCCCAGGGCGATGACGCAATCCCCCAGACCGGATCCGGAAATTTTGGCTCCCAGCACTCCGGGTTTGGCGCGCAATTGGTGTACCAGAATCTCCAGGGTTTCATCGGAGCATCCGAGGGCGGCCTGTAGTCCATGGTGGAGGTTGAACAGTTGGCCAAGGCGCTCCCGGTCATTGCTTCGGAGGGCCGCGACCGCGTCGTGCACGCACTTGTCCATCAGGTCGAAGAGGGACGCGAAGTGTTTGGGATGTGCCCGGCGGTTGGCTTCCACCCGGCGAATCACTTCCGGGGTCGGGGTTTTATAGCCGGCATAGCAGGCGGCGAGCGGGAGGGTTGCGTGGACGGGTTCGACGAAGGGGGGATCCGCGCGGTAGCGAACCACACCCCCGAATACGGCGGCGGCCAGATCGCTGCCGGAGGCGGTGCCTTGCACGCTCCGAACCACGGCCAGAGCCTGTTCCAGCAAAGCCGCGCGGTCAAAAGGCTTACGCTCCATCGCGCGTAAAGCGGCAAGTGCAGCAACGGTCACGGCGGCGGAAGAGCCGAATCCGAGGGTGGAGGCGAAGTCCGCTTCGATGGTCAGGTGAAATCCGCGGGTGGGCCCGGCCTGTTGAATCGCCGCCAGCACAAACTGAAAAGGGGCTTTTTGGGTCAGATTTTCAAGGGTGGTGCCGTAGGAACCCAGGCCGGAGTCAATGTGAATTTCCGAATCCGGCAACGGGCGAAGGGACACCCGGATTCGTTTAGTCACCGCGGCGCAGAGCGCGTGTGATCCATGCAATACCGCATGTTCGCCCATCAGCATCAAACTGCCCGGGGCGGAGGCGCACAGATCGGTGCGCGAGTGACTCATAATTCCTCCTGTATCAGCGCGGTGCCTTGATCGACGGGGGTGATGTGCATTTCCCGCCATTCCACCGGCACGGGAGGGGGCGCTTCCCCGCAGACCAGAATCATGCCGGCGCCGTCGCCCCGCAGGCTGCCGGCACCGCAAATTTTGGCCGAAAATCCGGCCCGCTCCAGGGTGGCAATGCGGTCTTGAATGGCGGGGGGAACCACGCCGATGCCGCAGAGGAGTCGGTGATTTTCGCGAACACAGGTCTGCCATGCGTCCGCATCTCCCTTTTGCAGGCAGGCCAGGGTGTTTTGGGTGACGTCACGGAAGTCGGACCAAACAGGACTGGAGGCGGGCACATCTGTTGAAACGGCGGATACACATTCACCGGTGTTGCTGTCGGGACGGCCGCTGTTGTAGATCCGGAAGGGGGGCATGCGTCCATTCGGAGTTAACGATTC
>JAGYLC010000008.1 GCA_018401235.1 Kiritimatiellia bacterium | reverse complement strand
GGAATGCGGGGTGAAATTCGTAAGAGCTGGAAATCGGGTACCCGTAGCGGTTCTGCCTTGCTGTTGGTACTGCTGGTGCTGATGGGGACGGTTTCCATGGTCTCGGGTATTCAACATCTGCTGATTCAGCGCAGTACACATCTGCGAATTGAATCCAATGAACAACGGCTCCGTTCGGCATTGATCCTGGGCTTGCAGGAGGCGGTTACCTTCCTGGCGGAAGCCGAGTGGTCGCTGGAATTCCTTTCCTCCAAAATAGATCACCCACGCGAATTCGACACCTCGGAAGACGTCCACCTCCGGATCCAGCTTCGGGATGCGCAGGATCGCTTTAATTTGAATGACCTGAGTATTCCCCTCACTCCCGGAACGCTGCGCGATCCCTGGCAGATGTTTGAGGATTTGCTGCGGGCACAGGGGGTGGAGCTGAATCAGGCCGAGTTGATTTTACTTAGGGTCTGGATAGAGTCGGAGGAGGTTTGGTTTGAAAGCCCGGCTCAGTTGACCCTGGCCCTGGAGGATGCGGAGTGGGTACCGTCGGTGAGTGCTTTGTTCAGTAGCCTTCCCCGTCCCGCCAATCGGGCGTTGACCGTGAATGTGAATACAGTGCGTCCGGAGGTGTTACGGGCGATGGTGGGCAGCCCGCTGCATGGCTGGGCGGATTCCGTGCTGGCGGCCCGGGAACAGGAGCCGATACGCTCCATTGCGAACCAGGTGCAGTTCCTGCCCGAGGTCATTCGTCCGACTTTGGAGGCGGCCCTGGATGTGCGATCGGAGTATATAGAAGCCTTGCTGGTGGCGGAAGTGGATTATACCCAAAAAACTCTCCGGGCTTTACTGCACCGGGATTCCGAGGGGGAAGTGGAGGTGGTTCGATGTCTGTGGTAAGCAATGATTGGCGTGACCCGGCGGGTTGGGCTCCTTCAAAAGTGGGGGTTGGCATTGTTCGCGATGGCGATCAACTCCGAATCGCCCGCGCCGTGAAATCGGGAAAGGTTGAAACGACGGTCTGCACCCTGCAGGAATGGAAGGACGGGGCGGATTGTCGGCTACGTGTTGAGCGGGATGTGAAGGCGGGTGCGAGGGTGGCGGCGGGACTGCAGGCGCATCGCTTGTTGCTGCGGAGCTTGGAGTCCCCGTTGACCGATGCGGCGAAATCATCGGAAATCTGGGGAGGCTTATTGGATGCGGCGATTCCCTTTCCTCTCGAAAGCTGTCTGGTGGTGTTTCTGAAACCGCATTTCCGTCCCGAGGGGGGGCTGCGATGTCTGGCGGTTGCGGCGCGTGAACAGGATGTGCGGGACGCTCTGGAGGAATGGGCGGACATCGGTATTGATCCCGATATGCTGCTGCCCGAACCTCTGCTGTTGCCCCGGATGTCCGGGTGTCCGATCTGGATGGGGGTCAATCGGGCTGTATTCGTGGCCTGGGACGGCGAGCATTTTCTCGGAGCGTCCGCAACCGTGAAACGGGATCAACGGGAACTAAACCTGAAACGGTTCCAGCAGGTGTGGAAAGAATCCTATCCGGATAAAACCTGGGTTTCGATGGGGCCGGAGGGATCCTCCGGACCGTCGGACGTGCTCGAAACCGCGCTGTGCCGCGCCTGTTTTGACAGTTCACCCACTCATGCAAATTTACGGGCCGGTCCTCTGGCCGCAGAGGGATTGCAATCCATTCACCAAAAACACCTGAAAGTTTTGAAGGGTTCCGTACTGGTTTTGATGCTGATGCTGGTGAGTTGGCCTTTGGGCATTCGCTTTCAGCTGCGAAGAGTACACCATCAACTTCAACGGGAGATCTCAACCACCTTTGCACAGCTTACGGGAGGCGCAATTTCGCCCCAGAGACAGCAGGAAGTACTCTTGGCACAGCGCTTTTTGGAGAACGAGTGGACGGAAACCCGGGGGCTGGGCTCCAGACTGCTTTCACCCGAGGTTTCCGATGGATTTGCCCGGGTAGCCCGCTTGGTGACGGAACGGGATCTGATCCTGACCCGGGTTCACCGGACACCCGAACGGGTTGAATTGAATGTGCTGGGGGAAGAGGAGCAGACCAAATCGCTGGTGAAGGCTCTCGGATCGGAGCTGGCGTGGACGGTTACATACGCCCCCGAGGCCAATGGCACGTGGAGAATCAGCGGGAGTACACGACCATGAGAAAACCGCAATCACTGCCTACGGTATGGTGGATCGTTATTGGCCTGGGGCTATTTCTGGTTTCGGGTTCCTATGCCTTCCGCTTCGCCCGTGATGAATGGGTTCGGATCACACACTCCCAACTCACGTTGACCCAGCTTCAAGGAATGGTGCAAAGCACCGAGGCCGAACGTGAAGGCATGAAGTCGCTGGCGGTGGGGGAAGCCACCGCTCCCGGGCACCTACTGAGTGAGGTCCGGATCTCAGGGGAACTGACCTTTGGGGATCCGGTGGTACGCGAGTTGTCGGATGGAATTCGGTATCAACAGGTACTCCTGGAGATAAGCGGGGTAGATCCATCGGATATATATGGACTACTTCGAACCCTTGAAAATTCGCAGCCTCCCTGGCGGGTGACCCGGCTGGAGTTGGAGACGCATGAGGGAACTCTGCAGGGAGTTATTCAAGTGGAAGCTCTCGATAAAGCCGCACCCACACCCTAACGCAGATTACATTCGCAACCAAAAGCTGTTGTGGACGGACACGATCAAATGTAGGACCACGGATAGCTTTGCCGGACCACGGCTGTAGAGGGTTATGGACACGAATCAATTCGGATGTAACCGTGAAAAATATTTGATGGGGTTGAACAGGTTATTTCTTTCTTCTATCCGTGGTCCGGCAAGGCTGGGACGTTCTCCCTTCATTTAGCGTTCGACTCCTCGTCTTTGGGCACTAAGACCTTGAGTGCCCGGTGGCGGATGTTGATTTCGACGCTGCGGTCCGATTCCATAAGTTCTCCATCCACCTGGATGGGCTGCGGGGTTTCGCGGGTGACCGTAAGGGTTTGAAACTTTTTAGAGGTTATACCGGGTGTATGTTCGATCTTACCGTCGAACAGCTTGTGCAATTGCGGGATCAGTTTGGGCACATCCGACCGCCGGGCATAGGTGAGCCACAGGTAGCCGTCATCTTCACAAGCCTGCGGGGCAATGAGGGCACCGCCACCGTATTGGGTAAGATTGGCAATGGTGAACAGCATGGGGTATTTCACGTGCTCGGAGGGCTGGTCGTCGACCTGAATCTCGAACACCTCCGGTTCGTAATCGAAGAGTTCGTAGGCGGCGGCGAAAATATAGGGGAGGATCCCCCGTACCGGAGATTTTTCGAACGTTTTTACCAGCGCGGCATCCCAGGCCAGGCTGCAGGTGACAAAAAACGGCCTCCCGTTGGCGGTACCCACATCAATATCCACGGTTTTTCCTTGGGCGAGTGCCCGGATTGCTTTTTCCGGATTCAGCGGAATTTCAAAATGACGGGCAAAGCCATTTCCGCTGCCGGTGGGGATCACCCCCAGGGTAACCTTGGAGTCCAGCAACTGGCTGCCGATGGTATTGATCATGCCGTCACCCCCCACCACCATCAGGGTGCCGATCCCATTGGCAATGGCCGCTTTGGCTTTGCGAACCCCGTCCTCGGAGGATTTACTCAATTGATAACTCACCACCCGATCCCCCTCGTCCCAGACCTCCTGAAACGTATCCAGAAGCAAGCGCATCGAAACCCCCAACCCGGAATTCGGATTGATAAGCACCAGGACACGATTTGGATCCGGATTAGTCATAGTCATTTTATGCTGGAAAATTTCAAGAACCGCAATTCCCGAATACAGGGGATTTAGACAAATGAACAAGCGAAAAAACGTTTCATCGTATAGGGAAGGTGATTATTTTTCTACTTGTGAAACGACAGCATCAGATCGAGGGTGAAGTGGTGTTCGCGGATGCGGTAGGGTTCGGTGGTGTCGGGTCCGCAACTGGCGGTGCCGAGGCCGCGGTGGGCGGCGTCGATGCAGAGGAGGGTCTCGGGGCGGGCACGCAACTCGTGGGTGTGGGTGGCGGCGAAGAGATCCTGCGCATGATAGTGGGTGGCGGAGAAGTGGACGGGCTTTCTGCTTTCCACGCTCAGAGTGGCGCCCTTTTTGTCGCCGAGCCGGATCAGGCGGGTATTGCATTTGAGTCCGTTCTCCTGCGGCATCACGTAGGAGATGTGTTGTTCGGTGACGGTGCTGTGGTGCAGGGCATGCCAGGCGGAGGCGTTGCGGTCGGGATAGTTTTCGTGCGGACCGAGACCGAGCCAACTGAGTTGTTCGAAGTCGGGGGCGACTTCAAAGAGAAGTCCGACGCGTGCCGGGTCTTCCATTTTCGGGGCGGTTTCAATTTTTGCGCGCAGTCGCAGACTCCGTTCGTCCACGGCAGCGAGTTCCAGGGTCCAGCGGACATCGTCCCATTGCTCCCGTCCACTGGCACTGAAAGTCCAGCGTGCGCCGCGGGGAAGGATGTCGGTGGTGTCGAGTCGCGACACCAGTTTATCGAGACCGAGTTTTTGCCAGCGTCCAATGGACTTGTGATCCTGTCCGGTCCAGAGCTTAAGCCCATCGTTGTCGGTGGGGGCGCGCCAGAGATTGAGGACGGGCATGGCGGTGAAGATGGCCTGCTTGTCCCGGTATAATTTAAGAGGTGCCCCTGTTTCATCCAGATGCAGAGTCAGGTCGCCGAACTGAAGTTTGCCGGAATCGGTTTTACCTACTTTCGGCGCTTTTGCCTTTTTGGGTGGAGTCGCGGGTTTGCGAAGCAGACTCTTGGGCAGGTCCACGCATTCGTGGGCGACGGGGTGGCCGGCGGGGGCCCAGGACTGGTCTTTTTGGGTTGCGAAGTGGAGCAGAACCGAGAGTTCGCGTCCTTCGTAGGTATCGGCGGGCACGTCGAAAGGAACATCGGCGGTTTCACGCGGGCCGATTTTGGGCAGACGCAGGGTGCCTTTTTTCACACATTCGCCGTCGACCAGCACTTCGTAACGGGCGCCGAGCCAGGAGAGGTTTCGGAAGTGGTCTTTATTTTGCACCCGCAGGGTCAGCGGGGTGCCGCGTTTTACGTTGACGGATACGGGCTGGGCGAGTTTTTTTAGTTCGAGCAGGGCGGGGTGGGGGCTGCGGTCGGGCCAGAGCAGTCCATCACATACGAAATTAGCGTCGTGCGGAGTTTCGCCAAAGTCGCCGCCGTAAGCCCAGTAGAGGGTGCCGTCGGGGGTGCTTTGTTGGATGCCGTGGTCGATCCATTCCCAGATGAAACCGCCCTGGAGTCCGTGGTAGTTTTCGAAGAGGGCGTAATAATCGGCGAGGCCGCCGTTGCTGTTGCCCATGGCGTGAGAGTATTCGCAGAGAATGAAGGGGCGTCGACGGTCGGTGTGTTCGGGGTCGGTGGCCCATTCCACCATGCGCTCCAGGTTGGTGTACATGGGGCAGATGATATCGGTGACACTGTCCCCGGAATTATAGATCTGGGTCCCGTCCTGCTCCGTCCAGGGGAGGCCTTGTCGGTGAATGGCGGGTTCGTAATGGAGAAGCCGACTGGGATCGCGGCCGCGGATGTATCCGGCCATGGCGTCCTGGTTGGGGCCGTGTCCGGTTTCGTTGCCCATCGACCAGGCGATGATGGAGGGGTGGTTTTTGTCGCGCTCGACCATGCTCACCGCGCGGTCCAGAAAGGCGCCGGACCAGCGGGGTTCGTCGCCGAGATAATTGTAGTAGCCGTGCGCCTCCAGGTTGGCTTCGTCGATGACGTAGAGCCCCAGTTCGTCGCAGAGATCGTAAAACCAGGGGTCGTTGGGATAGTGGGAGGTGCGTACGGCGTTGATATTGTGTTGCTTCATCAACAGTACATCCGCCCGCATCGCCTCGCGGTCGAGTGCTTTACCCTTAAGGTGATCGTGGTCGTGTCGGTTTACTCCGTGTATCATCACGCACTCACCATTGATCAGCATCATGCGGTCGCGAACCTCCACCTTGCGGAACCCGATGCGGGTGGAGCTGTGTTCAACCGCGTTGCCGGACGGATCGAGCAGGGTGACCACGAGGGTGTAGAGATTCGGCACTTCCGCCGACCAGGGTTTCACCCTGCGGATGGTTTTTTTCAGATGGCCCAGCAGACGGTAGCGCTTGGATCTGTTGGTGGTGTAGGAGACGGATTCCGCTTTTTTCCAGACCGACTTGCCGTTGGGACCCAGCAAGGACACCTGAAAAGACCAGTCGGATTCGGGTTGACGCGGAAAGCGGATACGGATTTTCAGATCGAGTTCGCCCTGAGTAAGGCTGTCGTCGAGGCCGGCGGTGGCCTGTACATCCTGAATGTGTACGGGGGAGGTGGAATAGAGATAGACCTCGCGGAAGAGTCCGCCCATCCACCACTGATCCTGATCCTCGATAAAGGTGGCGTCGGACCATTTGATCACCACCGCACTGAGCCAGTGGGATTTTCCGGGAGTGACGAAGGTGCTAAGGTCGAATTCGGAGGGAAGGCGGCTGTCTTTGCTCATGCCCACGAATTGGCCGTCGACATACACCGCCAACACGCTTTCGGCACCGCCAAAGTGAAGGATCACCCGACGGTCTTTCCAGCTGGCGGGGATCTTCAGTTCGCGGTGATAGATGCCGGTAGGATTGGCTTCCGGGACGAAGGGCGGTTCATCAGAAAAGGGCATTTGCACGTTGGTGTAGTGGGGGTATCCATAGCCCTGCAGAGTCCAGTTGCCGGGCACCGCCACCTTCTCTTTCACCGCTTTTTGGGCAGCGGGGCCGACATCTTCGGGTTGAACTGCATCCGGGTTCGGAAACATGCGGAACTGCCAGTCGCCATTCAGCAGCTGAAACCAGGGGGATTTCTCACGGTCACCGCCTGTGGCCTGCTTTTCATCCGCATAGGAATACAGGGTGGCCCGTGCGGGCAGACGGTTTAACGCGGTGAGTTCGGGATTTTCCCAAAAGCGAAGATAAGGAGGGACATGTTGCATAATAAATATCTTACAGATTCAGAATAGGCATCTTTGTATAAATTTGAGCATCCCCTGTCCACCAAATTGCTCGGCTTTCGTGCCCGCAAACGTTGGAATGCCAGTTTACGATTCTACGGAATAGAGAGTAGGAAAAACCACGGAACACACGGAATACACGGAATCTTTTGTTTGATTGCTCCTTTTGGAATTACCCTCTTGTGAGAGATCCCTTCTTAATCTTAATCCTAAAGCAGACTCCGTCCGCAACCAAATAAACCACCCGCTCGCAAGCTCGCTGGAGTACCAGAACTCAGTTTATAGCGTATTTTGACAGCAAGGGTTCGCAGATTCACATGTGCGTTTATGATCAACTTCCAAACTCTGAGCTCGCTCGGAGTGCGGATAAATTCACTTCATGATACCGACCTCCTCGTTCTCTTCATTGCCGCCGTTAGCTTCCCGCACGCGGGAAGCTAACGGCGGCGGGGTGGGTGGGGCGGGGGTGGAACGGGCGTATTCCGGTATTGAATCTCTCCGCACCCCGAGGCGAGCTCCGGGTTTGGTTTATTCGATGAACCTCCATTTGGATTAGCGATGAACGTTTGTAAAATTCTTCTTCAAATTAAGGTGAATCGTCGTGGGCAGGGGCTGAAGCCCCCGCCCGTCCATTTGGAGGCGGTCGGGGGTTAGCCCCTGAACAAGACGATTCAGAAACAAAGCCCCTCAGTCCCCCCCCACCCAAAAGCGGTCGGGGGCTTCAGCCCCTGACCAAGACGATTCAGAACAATTTCATCATTGCGTTCTAAGCTTGCGCAAGTGTCTTAGATTTTCTAGGGATGCGTCATGGCATCGGTGAAGAAAAAAATAAAAAAAGAACCCAGTCCTGTCCGAACGGGACGTACGCAGATTATTGGCATTGTGCTGATTGGGCTGACCTTCATGCTGTTGTTCAGTCTGTTTTCGTACAATCCCTGGGATATTTCCAGTCTGCAAAACCCTCCGGCTGAGCCGGTTACCAACATTATTGGCTGGATAGGAGCTCAGGTCTCTTATTTGTCGTTCCTGCTATTGGGTATTGCGGCGTATATATTACCCGTGTTTATGGGGGCTCAGGGGGTATTATGCGTGTATGGAGAGGAAATTCGCCCGGGGATGAAGGTCAGCCACAAGCTGGGGTGGATGGCGATGTTACTGCTGTGTGCGGCCTGTGCGATGGAACTGATGCAATTACCGATGTATGCCCTGGCGGAACGACTGAACATTCCTTTTGCCGGGGGGGTCCTTGGCCATTTACTGGGGTCTATGATTCTTATTCATCTGCTTGGGGACATCGGCACCACCATTTTGTTGACGGTGGTGGTGTTGGTTGCGGCGATTTGTTTGTTTGACTTTGAAGTGGAAGCCCTTTTTCGTGATCCGAGAGGAGCCCTGGGACGACTATTTGGCCGGCTGCACCGATGGATGGTGCCACCGGATGTGGACGATGAAGAGGATAGCATTCCGGAGAAGCCACCGAAGAAAAGACGGAAAGCGAAAAAAGAGAACCTGAAAGAACCGGAAGACCCGTTTGTGCCGGCCAGCCGGATGGATTTTCCCGAGGACATGGAAGACTCGCAACCGCTGTTTCCTGAGCCGGATCCTGAACCGGACGAGGAGGAGCCCGTTCCCGCCATCCCGGTGCCGATACCCGAGCCTGTCTCAGCTTCAGAACCCTCCGTATTCAAATCCGGGGCCAAGACCGAAGGGAAAAAAGCATCCACTGCAGACTACAGCGGGGAGTTGGCCTTGCCGTCCGATTCCGGGGCGGGCACGCATCAGGCCTGGACCTTGCCTTCGCTGGATTTGATGCAGGCGGCCGCGGCCAAGGTGCAATCGGATGGCATCCGCGAAGAATATCTGCGCAAGTTGCTGGAATCGACCTTGAAGGAATTCGGAGTGGAGGCCCGGATCACGGATGTGCAGCGGGGACCGGTGGTGACCAGTTTCGAGGTGTTGCCCGCAGCGGGGGTCCGGGTGGAAAAAATCGCGGCGTTGAGCAACAATCTGGCGCTGGCCCTGAAAGCGGAGACCATTCGGGTGCAGGCACCCATTCCCGGAAAGGGAGTAGTGGGGATCGAAGTACCGAACAACAAAAGTACGGTGGTGTTGGCCCGGGAGATTCTGGAGTGCAAAAACTGGGCGCAGGGGAAAGATTGGCGCAAAGGTAAAATTTCGCTGCCGATGATGCTGGGAGTGGATGTGAGCGGAAATTATCTGGTGGGCGACCTCGCGGACATGCCGCACGTATTGATCGCGGGGGCCACCGGATCGGGTAAATCGGTGTGCATGAATTCGCTGCTGGCGGGTCTGCTGATGTCCCGGACCCCGGATCAACTGCGCTTAATTCTGGTGGACCCCAAGATTGTGGAATTCACCGCTTTCCGGGATTTGCCCCACCTGGTGGTGCCAGTGATCACCGATCCCAAAAAAGTGGGACTGGGTCTGCGCTGGGCGATTACGGAGATGGAGAAGCGTTATAAGCTGTTTGCTAAATCCGGAGTGCGGAATATTAAATCCTTTAATAACCGGGTGGTGGTCAAGCAGGGCGATTTGTTCGGGGCGGATGATGAAGAGGAGGACACGGTGCCGGAAACCCTGCCTTACATCGTGGTGGTGATTGACGAATTGGCGGATTTGATGATGGTGGCGCAGGCGGAAATCGAGAATTACATCGCCCGCCTGGCTCAGTTGTCCCGAGCGGTGGGGATTCACATGATTCTCGCGACCCAGCGGCCATCGGTCAACGTAATCACGGGTACCATCAAAGCCAACTTCCCCGCCCGAATCGCCTTCCAGGTTGCCCAGAAAACGGACAGTCGCACGATCCTGGACGCGATTGGCGCGGATAAACTGCTGGGCAAGGGGGATATGTTGTATTTGGCTCCCAGCAGTTCGAAATTGACCCGTGCCCAGGGGGCATGGACCTCGGACGAGGAAATCAACGCCATTGTGGACCACTACAAGAATCAGGGGTCACCCGATTACGAGAACAAGGTTACGGAAAAAATCGCCAGTGCGGCTCCCGACCTTCCCGATCAGGAGGAAGAGGATGAACTGGTGACCCAGGCCGTGGAAGTGATCCGCCAAACCCGCCGGGCCTCCACCAGTTCGCTGCAGCGGCGTCTGCGCATTGGCTACAATCGGGCGGCCCGACTGATGGACCAATTGGAGGAGCAAGGGGTCATCGGCCCGCCCCAGGGATCGGAGCCCCGGGAGATTCTGATTGATTTGGATGGGGAAGTTCCCCAAAACACCCAAACCACCGAAGAGGACGAGGAATGAATGCAGTCGTAAAAACCCCGGGACAACAGTTGAAAGAAGCCCGCGAGGAAGTGGGGAAAACTCTGAGTGAGCTGGCCAAAACTACTCGGATAGGAGTGTCGCAATTGCGGGGATTGGAGGCGGATGACTATTCGAAAATTCCTGCGCCCATGTATGTGCGTGGGTTCATCAAACTCTATGCCCAGGAATTGGGATTGCGGCACGAACCCTTGATCGAGCTGTATGAGCGCATGCAAAAAGGAGAGTCCCTGGACGAAAAGCCTGACAAACCCGCAGCACCTGCACCTGCACCGGTAGAGGACTACCCGAAATCCGCCCAATCGGTTCCAACGGATGGTAAAGTGTCTGCCATCAAGCTCCCTGCAATTAAAATACCTAAGTTCCGATTCGATTTGGAGGCTATTCGAGCTAAGCTTCCCGGGTTTGGAGAGATTTTGAACCACGAATGGCTGCGATCCCCCCGGATTCGAATTGCCGCGGCGGGGGCCGTTTTCCTATTGTTGCTGATCATGGGAGTTCGATCCTGCGGGAGGGGGACTCCGGTGACAGAATCCGAATGGCCGGTGGTGGAGGATCCTCTCCTAAATCTCCCGGACCCTGCCTATTTTGAATTACCGCGTAGCTACCAATAGCCTTTCACTTATGAATATTCCCAATCAACTTACCTGCAGCCGCTTTTTCTTGGCGCTTTTATTACTGATCTGCCTCAGCTTCTCCTTTCCGTATGCCAAATCGCTGGGACTGTTGCTATTTATCGTTGCAAGTATCACGGATTGGCTCGACGGCTGGTTGGCCCGCACGAAATATGGAGTGAGTTCCTTTGGGAAATTGATGGACCCACTGGCGGACAAGGTGCTGGTGACGGTTGCGCTGGTGTCGTTTGTGGAGATTCGCTTCGACCTGGCCTATCCCGCGAGTCCGCTAGTCCCCGCCTTTCTGGTGGTGCCCGTTTTGATTCGGGAGTTCATGGTGACCGGACTGCGGTTGCTGGCGGTGGAGAAGGGGGAAGTGATTTCCGCAGGACCCATGGGGAAATGGAAAACCGCATTGCAAATGACCGCGATTATCTTTACTTTGCTCTGTCTCGCGGTAGTGGAGGATTTCCTGGGGGACCTGGACCCTGAATTGCTCACCTCCATTGAATTTACCCTGCACTGGATCATCTGGATTCTGATGGCAGCCGCCACAATCCTGACCTTGATTTCGGGCGCAGAATATTTTATCAAGCATCACAGTTTATTTACCTCGGATTCCCATGAAAAAATTTAAAACGATATCGATTGTGTTCCTGTTGTGCGCCGGGCTTGTTTCCGCCCAGCCGCCTGAACAGCCGCCTGAACAGCCCCGTGAACAGTCGCCTGCCGCTGATACGGAGGAGCTTGCACGCGAGATTGGAGCGACCCGCGACTCGCAGCCCAGTGTAGATGAGATGACCAGCCGCCTGGATCTTCGCCAGATTATGGATAGTGGCGGGATTATTTTTTACGTGCTGGCGGTCATGTCGGTAATAGCCTTGGCACTGGTGTTCACGTTTTTCTATTCGCTCAACCGGAAGCGCATCGCCCCGACTTCCTTCGTCCGGGAGATCGAGTTGAGTCTGAAGAACGGTGATTTCGAGGAGGCGAAAAAGTCCTGCAAGGGAAATTCCTCCCCGGTGTCCGCGATTACCTTGAGTGCGCTGGATTATCTGGACCGAGCCGGCGAGGACGCGGATGCGGATTTACTGCGGCAGGTAGTGGAAGGCGAGGGCGTCCGACAGGTTGGACGCTTGCAATCACAAATCACTTACCTGATGGATATCGGGGTGATCGCTCCGATGGTGGGTCTGCTGGGAACGGTGATGGGGATGTTGAAATCGTTCAGCGGGGTGGCACTGAATATGGCGCAGGCCCGTCCGGAAGTGTTGGCGGACGGGGTGTCTCAGGCCTTGGTGACCACGGCGGCGGGTTTGTTTGTGGCCATTCCCTCCATGATGTTCTATTCGTTCTTTCGGGGACGTCTGGCCAAGCTGACCGCGAATATCGAACTGGTAGCCGCTGATATCGTGACCACGCTCGCGCATCGGAAAAGCTAATGAATTTTAACAACGACAAAAGCACCGCGATTCAGTTTCAGTTGGCGCCCATGATTGATGTGGTGTTTTTGCTGCTGTGCTTTTTCATGACCACCACCTTGTATTCACAGTGGGAAACCGAGGTGGATATTACGCTTCCAACCGCGGAAACTGGTGAAAACCTGCAGCGAATGGCCGGTGAAATCATTATCAATGTCTTCAAGGACGGACGGTATGTGGTGAATGGACGGCTCCTCCGCCCGGAGGAATTGGGCGAATTGTTGGTGCGGGTTTCCGAGCTGTTTCCGGGTCAGCCGGTGGTGCTGCGTGGAGACGAAAGCACGCCCTATCATCACATTATGGATGTGATGGATCGCTGCCGACAGGCCGATATTTTCAATATCAGCTTCGCCACGGGAATTCCGGAATAAGGTGTTCATGGGTATAAAGCTTTCACCGCGGATACTGTGCGTGCTTCTGATCCCGTTACAGATGGGGTGGGGGCAATCCGGTCTGTCTGGCCCGGAGCAGCAGCGCTTAGCCGATGGCTTGTACTCCAGAGGCCTGTACGACCTGGCGCTGGGGGAATATCAAAAATTGATCGATCGCGACCCCAGCCCGGACAATCTGGATGTGTTGTTGTATCGGGCGGGGGAAAGTGCGGGCAGGGCCAACCAAGTGGATGCGGCCCGACGCTATTTTCAACGCGCGGTTGAAGTGGGCGGAGACGGATTGCCTGCGCAGCGATCACGCTATCGGCTGGCGGACATGGCGTTTCAGGCACAGGATATTCCCCGCGCGGAAGCGTTGTTGAAGGAAATTATGGCGGGCGAACCGGATGCCTCTATCGAAGCGCCGGTGCGATATATGTTGGCCCAAGTATTGGAAGTACAACGAAAATACGTCGAGTCGTTGCGGGCCTACAAAGAATTTATTCGGGTCTTTCCCAACGACGCCTTGGCATCGTATGCGCATCTGCGAGTGGCGGCGTTGGAATCTTCGGATGCCGTTTCCCGCCGGACCGCGTATGAACAGGCCCTGCGGAATCCCCCCAGTCAGGAATTGGAGGTGGAGGCTCTGTGGGGACTGGCCTCGATGGAGGTGTCGGAACGGAATCACCGGGAGGCGGCGGACCGTTATTGGCAATTGTGGCAGAAGCACCCCGACAGTGCCCGGGTACGGGGAAGTATGATCCATCTGGCCTGGGCGCAACTGCAGGCGGAAGAGTACCGCAAGGCTCTGACTCTGGCGGATAACACTTCGGCGGAACGGATGCGGACGGATGCGGACACCTGGGGATATTTGATTGCGGTGAGTCATCTGCGTCTGGAAGAGATGGATGAGGCGGTAGAGGCCTTTGAAACCTTTTTACAGCAGCATCCGGAGAGTCGATTCCGGTCGTTTGCGGGCTATGAACTGGCTTCGATTTATGCGGGAAGGGGAGAGCATGACAAGGTGCTGGCGTTGGCGGATGAAGTCCGGAAGGTTTCGGGAAAAGAGGGGGACGGCTTATGGATGCTGGCCGAAAGTTCGCGGGCGGCAGGAAAACCCACTGAAGCGATCCGGTACTACAGCCAACTGTCGGAGCAGGTTCCCGACCACGCGCGGGTCGCGGATGCGCTGTTTTATCGGGCCAGCCTGCTGAGTCGTTCCGGAGATGAGGACAGCGTGGAGGCTTGGTTGCGCTTTGTTCGGCGGTTCCCCCGGGAGGATCGGGCGGCCCGCGCCCTGCGTATGGCCGGAGAGCAATTGGTCAAATCGGGGAAGACCCGGGAAGGGCTGGATCTGTGGGTGCGGGTGATCCGGGAGTTTCCGGAAAGTGAAGGCGTCCATGAATTAATTTATCAATCAGCACTGCTGGAAATTCGGCTGGAACGGGCGGAGGACGCGCGGGCGAATTTGCGGAGATATGTGGAGCAGGCCTCCGAGGAGGGCGTAAATCGGGCGAATGCCTGGTATTGGTTGGGGGTTCTGTTGGATCGCGCAGGCGAACATTCGGACGCACAAGCCGCTTTGGAAAAGGCCTTGGAGGGGGATCAGAAGGCAAACTGGGCGTTTTCCGCCCGCATGCGGCTGGGACAATCCTATCAGCGCACGGATCAGCCCGGAAACGCATTGGCGGTGTGGATGACCCTGGTGGAAGGGGAACAGCGTGGGCAATTATCGGACACCTTGTTGCTGTGGTTGCTGGGAGTGGCGGAAGAAGAAGAGCAGCCCGGTGCCCGCCTGCGCATCGCCGATGCGATGACTTCGGAGAACCGTCGGGCGGTGACCCGCGAATTGGGATATTATGCTACGGCAGCCGTTCGGAAGGAACGGGGGGATCTGGAACAGGCGGTGACCGCGTGGGAGGCGGGTCTGAAGTTTAATTCAAGATCCGAGGATGCGGCAAGGAACGGCTTGGCTGTGGGAAATGCCTATTTGCAACTGGGGAAAGCGGAGGAAGCCCTGGCCCATTTTTCCGAAAGCGCCCGGCTGGCTTCCACTCTGGAATTGGGACGGATACAGGCGCTGTGCATGAATGGGATGGGACGAGCGGAATTGCTGCGGGAGGAATGGGGTCAAGCCGCCCGGCACTTCATGAGTGTGGCGGTGTTATTTGATGACCCTGAGCTTTCCCCCGAAAATTTGATCCTGGCACGCGATGCGTTCACCAAAGCCGGAGAAACCGCAAAGGCCCGGGCGGCCGAACAGGAAGTGCAAACGCGTTATCCCACCTACACCCCTTAATCCCCGTGAAAGCTCCTATGCTCCCGTATTCCCCCGATAAAGCGTCCTCCTGGCATGTTAAATCCCGTTCCCACCGCTGCGCAGCCTGTAGTGAGGACTTTGTTGAAGGCGAAGCGGTGATGTCGCGGTTGGTGCTGTCACGGGGGGAAATGATTCGCGAAGATTTTAAACGCTCGGAATGGAACCCGGAAAAGCAGGAACAGGCCCTCTTCCACTGGAAAACCCATTTTCGTCTGCCGCCTCCCAAGAAAGAAGCACCCTTCAAAGAAGAAAATGCGGAGGAGATCCTGCGGGAAATGCTGGAGAATCCCGATCCGCTGGACGTCAACACTTTGTTTATTCTGGCGGTGATGTTGGAACGCAAACGCGTGCTGATTGAGCGGGGTGTGCAACGCGACGCGGAAGGCCGTCAGGTGCGAATTTATGAGCACAAAGACAGCGGAGAAAGTTTTCTAATTCAGGATCCGGAATTAAGTTTTGCGCAGATCGGGGAGGTTCAGGAAGAGGTGGCCCTCAAGCTGGGATGGATCCAGCCGACAGTTTCCGAGGTTGACGGGGTAGAGGAGTCGGTGGAACCGTCGACAGACGATGACAGTGAAGACGAAGGGGAAGAACACTGATAATAGACATGGATGTGTTTGTGGAAGCTTCGGAGGGTATTGCCCTTCGACTGGTACGTGCGTGCAAAGAATTTGGTCTGGGGGCGGCGGTCTGGTTTTTGGCAATGGGTGCGCGCCCAGCCATGTTTGACTGGCCAATAAGCAGGTAGATATGGAATTCCTGCAGGGGAAGTGGTTTCGTAGCTGATTTTAGTTAAAATCAGCTAGTAGCAAGCCAGCGGTTGTTGAAAAATCCCAAAACTGATTACTTCCGCTCAAAGGCGGCGTCGAATGCGGCCTGATTGGGCGGGAAGTCTATTTGGCGCACGAAATCGGCGGCCTCGGCTCCCCCGTGGACGCGGTCCATGCGCGAATCCTCCCATTCCACGGAGAGAGGGCCGGCGTAGCCGATGTCGTTAAGGGCGACGATAATGTCCTCGAAATCGATATCTCCGCGTCCCATGGATCGGAAATCCCAGTAGCGGGCGGCGTCGCCAAAGTCCGTGTGTCCGCCGAACACCCCGGCGGTGCCGTCACCGCGGTCCCACCAGGCATCTTTCATGTGAACATGGTAGATGCGCTCGGCGAATTGACGGATGAACTTGACGTAATCGACTCCCTGATAGCCCAGGTGGGAGGGGTCGTAATTAAATCCAAAGCGTTTGTGGTGCTTCACGGCCTTGAGGGCGCGGGAGGCAGAAGCGATGTCGAACGCGATTTCGGTGGGATGCACCTCCAGACCAAAGTTCACATTTTCGGCGTCGAATACCTCCAGAATAGGCAGCCAACGATCCGCAAAATCGGCGAAGCCTTTATCCAAATAGGCCTGACTGGTGGGCGGGAAGGCGTAGAGAGCGTGCCAGATGCTGGATCCGGTAAAGCCGTTGACCACCACTGGGAAGTCATCCGAATCCCCGCGTCCGGGTTTGGCATTGAAAAAAAGCCGCGCCGCTTTGGCGGTGTCTTTCATTTCGGTAGCCGCGCGTTGCCGAACACCCTCGGGATCGCCATCGCCCCAGACCCGCGGAGGGAGAATGGCCTGATGCCGTTCGTCGATGCGATCGCACACCGCCTGTCCCACCAAGTGATTAGAGATGGCGTAACACTCCAGGCCGTGTTGACTTAGCAGCGCCCATTTCTCCTGGACGTAGGAGGGGTTCTTGAGGGCGGCCTGCACATCGAAGTGGTCGCCCCAGCAGGCGAGTTCCACTCCGTCATAGCCCATTTGTTTTGACAAAGGGGCCAGTTCCACGAGGGGGAGATCGGCCCATTGGCCGGTAAATAGGGTAACGGATCTAGACATAGTGACTCGAACTGTACCGCATTCGGTTTAAAGATACCAATTGAAAAATCCATTAAAAAACACGAATTCACAAAAATGCACGAAACAGGGGCCGCGGTTATTTAGTGTAGGCAGGTTTAAGGCCGGGAAACATGGGGTAGTGCTTGATGTCGATGAAGCGGGGGTCGCGGGCGATGAGGGGGCGGGCGGTGTCGGGTGCGAGCTGGATGGCGTGGACGAGCTGTTCCATCATGTCGGAGTGGCGATCTTCGGCGAGGGCGATGACCGCGAGTTCGATGCGGGCTTGGGGATCCTGCGGGGCGCGGACGGCCCATTCTTCGATGGCTTTTACATAGTAGGTTTTATTTTCGCGGGTCCGCATGTACTCGGCGAGGTGAATGAAAAAATCCACCTGCACGGCGGGAAGTCGCAGCAGCAGGTCCGCCATTTCCAGCATGGAGGCTTCCATTTCCAGTTGACCGTAAATCATGAGTAGCTGCAGGGTGGTGTTGCCGGTGATGCGAAGTTGGTGGGTACGCTCCAGTTCCTGCCGCATGTCGTTGAGGTCACGCAATTTTTTTAACGAGGTTTTAAAGTGTTCCACTTGCGGATTATGGGAATCGTGCCGGGCGAATCGGGTGAGAATCTCCTCCGCGCGGTCGAATTTGAGCATGCGCATGTATAAATCCGAAGTGCGGAGGGAGGCTTCGGGATTGGCGGGGTGGAGGCGGAGGGACTGTTCCAGGGCCTGTTCGGCCTGCCGCAAATGTCCGCGTTCAAAATAATTCCAGGCCTGGGTCAGACGTAGCTTTGAATAGGTCATGCGCACAGCCAGATCGCGTTGATAACGGTTCCGTCGAGGGGAGGAGGCTCCGTTTCGGTGCAGATGCTCCTCAAGCCACTTCCAGAACGCCAGGTCGCGGCGCATCTCTTCCCGACTGAGCTCCACGGGCTCGGGCTCCAGTTTGAAGATCAGTCCGTGGGGGCGCTGATGCGGAATCATCCAGTCCAGTCGCACCGCCTCCTCCATATAGAAACTGTGGCGGGGGGTGTTTTGCTCCACAATCCACCGGCTGAGGATGCCGTTGACCCGGTTGACCTCGCGCATGCCGCTGACTGCCAGGGTGTCTCCGTCGCGCATGAGGTAATAGAAGGCCTCGGGGTCGAAGAGGCGGAGTTCGTTTCCGTAGTCGAGAAAGGCCCGGTTACTGTCGAGAGAGTCGGGCAAGGTCAGTCGGTCACCATAGAAGTTGAGCAGGGTGGTTTGGTAGGTGGGATCGGCCAGGGCGGTTTGGGTGAGCACAAACAGGTCGGGTCGACAGTGGGCGCTGAACACCATGTAGGTGGGAACGAAGCGCCCCGGGTCGGTGCCGCCAAACAGGACCCCGTGTTGATCCATTTCCGGAGGATAATCCCAATCGGGGAGGGGGCGGTGCAAGTAAACCAGGCGTTCCTGCTGTTCCTCCGGCGACAGGGCTCGGAAGGCGGCCAGGGTTGCGGCCTCCCGGAGCAGGCGGGCATCGGCTTTGGAGAGCTTTAGCGGACGCGAAATCTGTGTGCGAAATTCGGAGTAGGGCATGGGGGCCTGGTCCGGGTGCCGGTGCAGGGAGGCGAGTGCTTCGGCGGGGAATTCGCGTTCGCGGAGATAGGCGAGTGCCCAGTCGTCGAGCAGAGCGTCCGGGTTCGGGTGGTGGGCGAGTTCGCTGAGAAGAATTCCGTTGGCACCGCGCAGCATGTGAAAGCCGTATTCCCATCCGAAATCGTGACCTCGCAGATTGGAAGTACCCAGATACTCCAGATGCGCCGGGTCGCGGGCATCTTTGTGTAGGGGGAAGAAGATAAACAGGGCGGTGACAGCGCTCGCGGATACGAGCAGGGTCAGGCGTTTAGGCAAGGCGGCGTAGAGGAGAAGTATCAGCAGGTAGGCGCCCAGAGCCATCCAGACAGCATAGAGGATGTGGGCGGGAATGTATTGCACCCGCTTGACCCAGAGATCGTTGTGGATGAGTTCCGGCCATTGGATGGTGAGGAAGACCACGCTAACAAAAAAGAATGCCACCAGGGAGCAGGCAAACCATCTCCGGGCTTTTGCGGGAAAGATGGGGAAGCAAAGCAGGGGAATCAGTCCAATCAGGGCCAGGGGAATCCGGCGTTCGCGTGGGGGCGGACGGGTTCCGCTGGGATCGTCCGGCTCCAAGGGGAACTGCCAACTGAACTGGCTGGCAATGGAGGTTTTCCAGTTCGGATCGTGGAAGAAGGTTCCCAGCATGCGCACAAACGTTGTTCGTTGGAGATGGAGCCTCTCCAGATCTTCCGCAGTGGCGTCGGGTTCCTGTGACAGGGTCGCATTGCGGGCGATTTCTCTAAGATTGTCCGCCACACTGAAGCGGTCGTATTGCCCGCGGGTAATCACGTGCTTGAAGCCTTCCCAGGTTTGGGTATTCCCCCAGTCCATCGGCGGATTGCGTCGGGAGGCGAGCGGCATGTACAAGTATAGGCTCAGGCCAAGTACCCCCAGGCCCAGCAGGATCAGGCCCTTCTTGGCCACCGGGAAAAGATCGGTTTTTCGTGGCAGGATTCGGCGATGGGCCGCGATCAGGCCAGCGAGCAGAAAAAAAACGAAAAAGAGCAGGCTGTGATGATTGGTGAGGCCGAGGGCGAACAGAAATCCGGTCAGATAGAGGGTTGAATCGCGGGGATCCTGAATGTACCACAATACCAGTACCAATAGAGCGGAGACAAAAAAGGCATTGAGGCTGTACACCTCGATCATCACCGACTGCGACCACATCAGAGGAGTGAAGGCCAGCAGCAGACCGCCGGCTACGCCCATCCACACCTCGAGTCCGCCGGCTTGGATGTCCCGGACGCGATCCGGATCGCGGAGGACCCGCCCCAGACCCTTGCGGAGACCGATGGAGAGTGCGAGCATCAACAGGGTTCCCACGCTCGTTGCGGCCAGGAGCTGCAGGATCGATGAGTGCCGCAGGGTGGACCAGGCCCCGATCCAGCAACCCGCCGCCAGTAAAAGACCCAGCGTCCGTGAACTCCATTTGGAGGTTTCCAGGGAAGCTTCGGTGAGCAGTAGGCACATTTTCCGGATGCACACCGCGGTCAGTCCACAGGTGAGGCTGCCGAAGAACGCGCTCATGAAAGCGATGCCCCAGGCCGGATTGGGGTAACCCCGGAACTGCACCGGATGGAAAATCAGTTGGAAGAACCAGGCAAGAATGGTCCAAAGCGGATAGCCCGGTGGATGGGGATGCCGAGGTGATCGGCGGCAACCGCCAGTTCGCCCGCGTCCTCCAGAGTGATCGACGGAGGCAGGGAATAGACATACACCGTCAGCGCCACCGCGAAGGTGACACAAAAACAGAGGCCGTCCCGGCGGGTCCAGAACTTCATGATGCCAGCGGGGGAGGGGCTTATTTGATTTTCCGGTCACCCAGGTACTTGATCCCCCGCACCACGGTCAGGCAGGAGGCGACGAGCACGGCACCCCACCCGTACATTTGCGCAGTGGACATGGTACCTGGATTCGTTTTCAGGGTCACAGCGGAATAAATCACCAAGGCCAACGCCGCCACGGTAATGAGTAAAAATTTACGTTTAGTTTTTGTCATAAGTCAATTTGTCTAAGCTCTGGCGCAACGGAGTACAACCTGAATCCGTGAGATATTGGTTAAAAAAGTGTGAAAGGTTTTAGAGCGAAAGGGTTTGTTGGAAACCGAGGCATACCTCGAAGGACTGTTGAGCGTTTCCAACAAACCCTTGCAGCCTACAAGATTGTGCAGTTTTAACGCCAAGATCTCAGGGTTTCAGGTACAATCCCAAAATCACATTCCCATTTCGGACTGGACCTCATTCTGCGAGTGATATAGACGAGGATTACACTCAAGAATTTGCGAGACTGATTTTTCAGCTGATCCACACATCCGAACTCGAGAGGCAACGCTGTTATGACCCAACCCCCTATTCTGCTTATCACCACCGACCAGCAACGTTTTGATGCCCTTGGAATCAATGGAAATCGTGAGCTGCAGACCCCGAATCTGGATTGCCTCGCCGCCAATGGCGTGAATTTCGAGCGGTGTTACAGCACCTGTCCGGTATGCATACCCGCCCGCCGTACCCTGATCAGCGGACAGCATCCTTTCACCCACGGATTAAGAGGGTATCGGGACGGGTTGGAATGGGACCCTCGCTTTACGCTACCCGGAATTTTGGGAGATGCGGGATATGAGACCCGCTTGATTGGCAAGTTACATTTGCATCCGCAGGGAAAAAGATACGGATTCGATCATATGGTTCTGAGTGAAACCAGTCACTCGCGGCCGACATCCTCGACCCAGCCCCGTAACGATTATGTGCGCTGGTTAAAGCAAAACGGAATAGACGATCACCCGCATTTCCACGGAATCAATGGAAATGGGCGGTTAGTGTCAAACTGGCCCCTGGAGGATCGTTTTCATCACAACAACTGGCTGGCCAGGGAAGCGTGCCGTTTTTTATGTGAAGACCGGGATCCCACCGCTCCGTTTTTCATGCATTTGAGCTTTTATCATCCCCATCCGCCTCTGGTGCCGCTGAAAGAGTATATGGACCGCTACGACCCCTTAAGCCTGGCACCTTCGAGCATGGGGGAGTGGGTGCCCGAACTGCGCTGTCGCCCCGGGACCGCACCCGACAGCGCGTTGGGACCCTTTAATCCCGAGGTGATTCAGCGGGCCCGTGCGGGATATTACGCCTTGATCAACCACATCGACGATTGCGTGGCGCATGTGCTCGAGCGCTGGCGTGAATACGATAATCCCCGGGCCAAAGAACCCCTCTACGTTCTGTACAGTTCCGATCACGGGGAAATGCTCGGGGATCACCACTTGTTCCGCAAGAGCCTTGCCTATGAGGGTTCCAGTCATATCCCCTTTTTCATTGGAGGCTACAACGTGGATCTTCACTCCGGCCCCAGCCGGGAACTGTGCTGTTGGGAGGATGTGCTGCCCACTGTCGCCGATTTGGCGGGAGTGGAGCTTCCCGGACCGGTGGATGGACGTTCACTCGCGCCCATCCTGCGGGGGGAGGCGTCCGAAGATTCCCGAGACCACCTCACCGGAATGTGTCATGGACAGTTTGACAACTATTTCCAGGTGCGCGGTCCGCACAAATACATCTGGTTCCCCAAAACCAACGAAGAACAGCTCTTCAATCTGGAGGAGGATCCGGAGGAACTCCACGATCTCTCGGGGAATGAAGAACTGCTGACCCCCTTTCGCGAGTCGATGACGGAAGAAATGGATGAACATCCGGTAGACGGTATCGATTATGATCTCTCACAGCTTTCGCCATGCAAAAACCGGGCTCCATGTGCAATTTTCGGTAACCACTAGAAAACCAAGCCGTTCCTGATGCACACTCCTCCGAACCGTAAACCCCTCTCCGAAGTACGCTGGGGTATTCTCGGCTGCGGCGATGTGACTGAACGCAAGAGTGGGCCGGCCTTCAATCAGGTCGAAGGGAGTCGACTGGTAGCGGTGATGCGGCTCAACGCCGACGCGGCAGCGGATTATGCCCAACGTCACGAGGTGCCCCGCTGGTACAGCGACGCGGACGAGTTGATCCAGGATCCCGAGGTGAACGCGGTGTATATCGCCACCCCGCCGGGTTCGCACGCGGAGTTGGCCTTGATTGGTTGGGCCCCCTGGCGCAGGTTCACGGCCACCGTTTTCCGCCGGAGAGGAATACGAAAAACGGTTCAAGCTGCCGACCGCCATCCAACACCACCTGATCGCGGACATCGTCCGCTCCCTGCGCACCGGCTCCGCTCCTCTCAGCACCGGCACCTCCGGAATGCGCACGAACCGGGTGATCGACGGGGTGGCGGCGATCGATGCATGCTGCAATCACTGATAACGGTCAACGTATTGGTTGGAACGATAGCCCTGAAGTGCAAACAAGCACAGTGGCCGATAGTTCCGTATACGCCTATAAAATAGCCGCAGTATTTCTGACATATTTCCCTTTTTTCTCTTTACTCAGGCAACTCCTCTTCTGTAAGTGAGACCATCATGTGTAGATCCTACTGTCTTAAGTTTCCGTTCGTTCTGTTGTTCCTTGCATGGGTTGGTTTTGCGGATGAGACGGTCGCAACTCAAGAACCGGACATGCTTGACCGCGCCTGGGAGGAATACCGCTTTCTCTCCCTGGACCAGGCGGAAAGTTATTTCAAGCAGGTGCAATCCAAAGACGGGGATACGGAGCGGGTGCGGGAGGCGAAACTGGGGTTGGCGATGATCAAGCAATATGCCGAATCCGGAAAGGATCTGGCGGGGGCGGAAGCGATGTACAAGGAGATTCTCAACGAGGGGGCGCAAGGAGAGGTGGCCGCGTTGATACGTCTGAATTTGGCCGATATTCTTATTGCCGCGGAGGAGGAGGAGGCGTTGTCGTACTTGAACAGTTAATTTCGGAAGAACTGGATTCGGTGATCGGCCAGGACGCGTTGTTGCGCAGAATCGTGTTGACCATGGGGAGTTCGGATCCGAGCAATCGGTTGCGGCGGCCCGGGAGGCGGAGGCGTTGCTTGCCGAACTGGAGGTGTCAACCGAGCGCCCCTTGCTGGTTCCGATATTGAGCAGTTTGCTGGGGGACATCTTTTATCGGGTGGAAGCCTACGAAGCTGCGGTCGAGCACTACGAACGCTACACCACCATCGGCAGCGCCCATTCCACCAATTATTCGTCGCAGGCCTCCGAGTTGTATCGGTTGGCCAAAATCCACGAGGGAAAATTGAACCGGCCCGCCCGTGCCGGGCACTTTTACCGCCGGCTGGCCACGGAGTATTCCAATAGCCAGATGGCCTTTTACGCCCTCGAAAAGGCGATTGAGTATAAAAAAATCACCCGGGACGAAGTGCGGGACCTACGGCTGGGCGGGGTGACCGAGGAGATTCTGGACGAATTGTTCGCGGGTGTGGAAGGAGAGACAAACTAATGGCCAAATCGAATAAAGACGGAGGAGTCGCCTGGGTCAACTATGTGGGATTGTTGATTCTGCTGGTCTGTTACGCGGGCGCCTTCTGGAATGTGATCAGCACCAAACGGCAGGAGTCCCGCGCGGATGTGATCCGCCTGGTGCATTGGCAGCTCGAGCTGGGGGTGCGGGGCGGACTGCAAACGTTGATTGATCAATTCGAGGAGTACAAAAGGGAACAGGGTCAAGCCGTTGAAGTCGTCCAGATCCCTATACCCGAGAAGGCGTACAATCAATATGTCACCACCCAATTGATCGGGGGAACCGCGCCGGACATGATACAAATCGGTAAGTTTCCGATTGAATACCTTGGCCGGTATTTTTATCCCCTTTCCCCTTACCTACAAGAACCCAATCCTTTCAATCAGGCCCGTTTGGAGGAATTGGAAGCCGCTGAAACGCTTACGGATGAGAAAAAAGAACTGGAAGAGGAATTGAGCGCCCATGCCGACGGACCTTGGATGAATTCGTTTACCGACGGGCTGAGAAGCCAGTTTAGTGAGGATTTTCAAGAGTATTTCGGGGTGGGCTTCAGTACGTTTACGGTTCGCATGTATTACAACAAGGATCTGTTCCAGCAAGCTCTGGGCCATTCACGGGCACCCTCGTCGTATGCGGAATTACTCGAATTCGCGGAGGGGATACACGAGCACGCGGTGGAAACGGACAAAGATCTCGTTCCGATCGCCTCGTCCAAATACCAGGTGAATGTGTTTCGGGGCCGTTATATTGGCAACCTGACCGCCAATTTATCCTGGAAATTCGATTTGGATCAAAATGGATGGGCGGATGGCCTTGAGAGACTGATGGCGATGCTGCGTGGGGATTTCACCCCGTGGACTCCTGAATATGCCGCCGCGATCCAGGCCGTGCAGCAATTGGCGGATTTTTTCCCGAAAGGTTTCATGGCGCTGGGCCGGGAGGATTCCGGGTTCGCGTTTGTTCAGGGCCGCGCCGCCATGATCACCTCCGGCAGCTGGGACGCCTTGAGTTATTTGAACAAAATCAAAAATCAACCCGAGGATTCCCGTTTCGAGGTGGGGATTTTCGATTTGCCCGTCATCACCCCCCAAAATGAACAGTTTGGCGACTATGCGGTGGGTCGCAGTTCCGAGGCGGCTTCGGGCACGGGATTCGCATTCGGCATCACCCGCTTTACCCGCCACCCGGACCTGTGTGTGGAATTTCTGCAATTCGCCACCACTCCCGAGAACAATACCGAGCTGAATTTGATCGCGGGCTGGATTCCGGTGGTACACGGGGCGGTTCCAGGGGAATTGATGAAAAACTTCGAGCCCAATTATGTCGGGTATTTCGGCAGTGTGATGTTTGAAATTATGCCGGGCGGCAAAGCCCTGCTGCTCGAAGACCAAATCTATTGGCCCTATATTTCAGGTGATTTCGACTACGAAACCTATGCGCGGCGACTCTGGGACGCATTGCCGGCCGAAGCGGCCACTGATTTTAAACGCATGTACGAGGCGAATGTGGAATCCATTCCCAACCGTCAATTGCGCCGAAGCGCGTTTCTTTCCACGGTCGTTTTAGGGCAACAAACTCCGGAAGCCCGGATCGTAAACGAGATCAATCTCCAACGGTCCCTCGAACCGCTTCTCAGTATGCAAATTGGGCAAAAGAGAATCGATCACATGCTTGCGGAAACTCTAAAACACATTCCGGACGACGAGCCCAAGGTTCAAGCCTTCAACCAGGCGTTTTTCAGAGCACTGGAACGCGAAAAGAGTCAATAAATCATGGCAAAAGACATCTCACTCAAACAAGTCGCCACCTACTGGCCCCTTTACTTTTTTGTGTTGCCCAGCGCACTGTTGGTTGCGACCTTTTCCTACTTCCCCGCCGCCAGCGCCATTTATCACAGCGTGTTCCGATGGAACGGAAACTACATCAAGATTTTTATCGGCACCTCCAATTTCCAGAAATCACTGGGAACCCCCGCGTACTGGGTGATCACGCTGCTGTTGACCATGATCATGATTTACAATTCGCAGAAGCCCACCTTGTTCGCTAAAGTGACCAAGTGGATCTGTGGATTGGGATTTCCCTTGGTGAATTTGGTGGTGCTCAGCCGCCTCTATCCGCCGACGGGCCTGACCCCCGCTGCCATGTTGATACCCGGAATCACATGGGTCGGTCTCTGGTTGTTCTTCCGCTGGCGCATGGATGCTGACAGTGAATACAAAGGCGTGTTGAATTTCACGATTTCGTTTCTGGGCGGGGCCTCCCTGTTCATGGCGCTGGGATTAAACGATGTGCTGGCCTGGAGCCTTTCCACCTTCATGGTCGGGTTGGGTGTCTGGTTCCTTCCCCCGAGAACGGAAAAGGTTCCGATGCTGGACGGAATGCGCATTTCCCAGGCCCTGGCCGGGGTGGGGATGATGGTGTGGTCCCTGGCCCAAAACGCGGGCGGGGAAGTGGCCTTGTGGAGCGGTTTCGGCGTGATCGCCGCTTTGGTGTTGGCCAATTTGCTGAAAATGGTGCCGTCGATCGTGACTGCGGTGGTGATTAACCGTTTGAAAAGCGAGGCCTCCAACTACTGGTATCGGGTGTTGTTTGTGGTGCCCATGATTATCCCCGGCATGGTGGGGCTGCTGATTTGGAAATTTTTCTTTGAATCGACGGGTCTTTTCAACCTGATCCTTCGGGAAACCGGCATTATGCATTTGTTGTATCTCTTTGACGCCAAGACGGGGAACGGGGTGTTTCTGGACAAAGCCCAAGCGGCCGCGATGAGCACCTCCGAAATTTTTGCCGCTGCCTCCGAGGCGACTCCCGCCTGGCTGGGGAACCCGGATCTGGTGCTGCCCGCGTTTATTGTCTGGGGCTTCCCCTGGGTGGGTGTGGTCGGGGTGCTGATATACCTGGCCGGACTGCAAAGTATTGACTCCAGCGTTTACGAGGCCGCCGACCTGGACGGTGTCGGCGCGGTCGGAAAATTTTTGAATATTGAGCTGCCTCTGATATTAACCCAGGTCCGCATTAATTTAGTCTTGTTGATCATCGGCACCCTGCAGATGTACGGTCAAGTGTTGATTCTGTTCGGCGATGGAGGCGGACCAAACGGACGCATGATGGTTCCGGGCCTGCTGATGTACCGCAGCGCCTTTGTAGAGGGTTATGCGGGCTATGCCTGCGCGATCGGGCTGATTTTGTTCTTCTTGATTCTGGTGCTGACCGAAATCAACAACCGCTTTGTGAGGGTGGAAAAATGAGTATGCGACGTAAAGAAATTCTCGCCGAGGTCTGGAAGCATCTGTTTATTCTGTTCATCCTGTCGATGGCGTTTTTGCCCTTGTACGTGATGTTGGTCATCAGCGGCAAGGACGGGGCGCAGTTTGTTGCCAGTCCTTTCAAACTGACCTTTCCCTTCCACTGGAGCAACTACACCCAGGCCTGGGACATGGTGTCCGCCTACGTGTTCAACACCATTTTCGTGTGTGTGACCTCTGTGCTTCTCACCTTTGTCTTATCCTTGAACGCGGCCTTTTTCTTCGCCCGTTACCGGATGCCCGGACATAAATTCCTTTGGTACTTTTTTCTGGTGCTGATGCTGATGCCGGGGGTCGCCAACCTGGTGCCCTTGTTTATGTTGTTGAAAAATATGAGCCTGCTCAATACCTTCTACGCGTTGATGGTGGTGTATGTGACCGGCGGACAGGTGGTGCAAATCTTCATTTTACGCAACTTTATCGAGGAAATTCCCCAGGACCTGTTCGATGCCGCCGAGGTAGATGGTGCCAGTCCCTTCAAGCAGGTATATCACATTGTACTGCCCATGTCCGGCAGTGTTCTCTCCACCCTGGGTATCCTGCAGTTTATCGGTCTGTGGAACGATTACATCCTGCCGTTAATCGTGATGCGCGATGACAGCATGCTCACCTTGGCAGTGGGGCTGGTGCGGATGGATGGGGAATACGTTAAAGACTGGGGCGCGCTCATGGCGGGCTTCACCATCGCCAGTATTCCCATGGTCCTCATCTTCCTGTTCACCATGCGCCTGTTCGTAAAAGGATTGGCTGCGGGGGCGGTTAAAGGGTAGTGGGTACGAAAGTCGGTATTGCGTTGGGAAGTGGCGGGGTCCGGGGACTGATTGGGGGATACCATCCACATTAGTGAAAATCAGGTGGGCAAAATCCGAATGCGCATTGAGAAGCCGGATATCCTGCTCACCCCCGAGGTAGGCGACATCGACATATTTGATTTTCATCACGCAGATGAAATTATCGAGGCGGGGCTTGCCTCCGTCCGCGAACACGCGGCTGAAATCCGCGACCAGTGTTCGTGACCTGAAACCCCGGACCACCAGCGTAGAAAAGTGGCTGCGGCGCCCCGCCGCTGATCTTCTGAATCCCGGGGCGCGCCGCTTTCGCCAGAGTCAAAGAACATGGAGGGGGCGCGTCCTGCGCCGGAATCTTTGTCATGACAAAAATCTCGAACATGACAAAGATTCCGGCGCAAGATGCGCCCCCTCCAAGATCACCAGCCCCTGATTTTGCAGCAAGTGCTTGACCTATATTCCGCGCGGGTATAGGGTTTCCACTATGATAGCAAAACAACCCTACGGAACCCTTCCCGACGGCCGCGAGGTCGATCAATATACCCTCACCAACATCAATGGAATGCGCTGCAAGGTGATCACCTACGGGGGGATCATTACCGAATTGTGGGTCCCGGATCGCAATGGCGACTTTGCGGACGTGGTGTTGGGCCTGCCTTCGTTGGAGGACTATCTGAAGGGACATCCCTATTTCGGAGCGATTACGGGTCGGGTGGCGGGGCGCATCACCAATGGAAAATTCACCCTGGATGGAACGGACTATCAATTGGTTCAAAACAATGGACAAAACCATCTTCATGGTGGCATCCACGCTCTGGATAAGAAACTGTGGAAAGCCGAAACGTCGGGCGAGGTTCTGATACTCTCTTATCTGAGTCCGGACGGGGAAGAGGGGTATCCCGGAAATGTATCCATTCAGGTGTCGTACAGACTCACGGATGAAAATGAAGTACAGCTGGAGTACAAAGCCACCACCGACGCCGCGACTCCATTGAGTTTGACTAATCACTCGTATTTCAATCTCGCGGGAGAGGGGACCCTCGATCTGAACAGTCATCGCTTGCAGATATTTGCGGACACTATTGTTCCCAAGCAAGAGGATGGAACCCTCACGGGCATACCCACTTCGGTTGACGGTACCCTGCATGATTTCCGCGAGGAGACCTGCCTCAAGGCGTTTACCCGTGAGGACGGAGAGCATGGGGAAAATTATCTGTTGCGAAAAGAAAACGCGGAAGCTCCCACTCGGATCGCCGTGGTGACGGAAACGGAAAGCGGTCGAAAAATGGAAACGTGGACTACCGCCACGGTTCTACAGTTGTACTGTTCTCAAATGCTCGAAGACGTTCCGCAGACGGGAAAGAGCGGGGTGACCTATCCCAACTTTTCCGCACTCTGCCTGGAATGTCAGGGCTACCCGGAAGGGGGCAACCAACCGGAAATCGACGATATCATCCTGCGTCCCGGTCAGGAATATCGGCAGACCACCTGCTATCGGTTCAGCGTGGTGTAAAATTATAGTTGAGCGCGCGTCGGCTTCAGCCGCTGTGCGCAAAGATTCAAATATCCGAAAGGCACCCACCCACCAAATCCCCCTCACACCCGCCCGCCCCGCAGCGGCTATGCCGCTGCGGGCGGGGCGGCGTGAGGTGAGAACGAACGATGCCGATTTATGAATCGTTCCGCTCAGCGGCTGAAGCCACCGAGCGGTGTGAAACGCTGGATTTCACCTCTGAAACCGAAGTCCGGGGTTCCACCAGATGTTTGGCGCGGTGGAGGGCTTCGTCAAAGGTTGCGCAAATGTTTTGCTCGCCAATGGTCTCCAGGGCCCCTGATTTCCGCATCATGCGGAGGGGTTGCTGGTGTAAGCCGCTGAGGAGAACGGTTCGATGCTGATGGCGCATGCGTTCCACAATCGAAATGAGCGCATTCATGCCGGTGGCATCCATGGCGGTAACCAGATTCAATCGGAAGATCAGTACCCAGGGTAGTACATCCAGAGTGGAGTAGGCATCCTCCATTTTTTCGGCGGCGCCAAAGAGAAAGGGACCGAATATCCGGTAGACCACCACGCCCTCCGGAATGTCTTTCCCCTGCGCGATGTGCTCAGGTTTCTCCAGGGTGTCCCGTCCATCTACCCGGGTGATTTCCGTGGTCTCGGCCACCCGTTTGATAAAGAGGATCGCGGCCAATACCATGCCCACTTGCACGGCGATCACCAGGTCGAAAACTATGGTTAACGCAAAGGTGGTGAACAACACCAAGGCGTCACTTTTGGGCATTTTGTGGAGCCGCATCAGTTCATGCCATTCCCCCATTTTCAACGATATCACGATCAACACCGCCGAAATGGCGGCCATGGGGATATAGGCGGCCCACGGGGCGGCCAGTAGCACGATGGCCATGAGGGTGAAGGCGTGAAAAATACCCGAAAGTGGGGTTTTTCCTCCATTGTGCACGTTGGCCGAGGTCCGGGCGATGGCACCGGTGATGGGGAGTCCTCCAAAAAACGGGCAGACCATGTTGGCAATTCCTTGGGCGATCAATTCGGTATTGCTGTCGTGGCGGTCTCCCGAAAGTCCGTCCGCTACCACGGCCGAGAGCAGCGATTCAATCGCGCTCAACAGGGCGATGGCGGTGGCGGGGCCGATGAGAGATCGAATCAAGGCCATGTTCCACTCGGGCATCGAGGGGCGGGGAAAGCTGGAGGGGATCGCGTAGGCCCCGAATTTACCGCCTATGGTTTCCACGCCCTGCGAATGTTCCCACCCCAACCAGACTAAGAGTATGGTGGCACCCAACATGGCGATAATGGATCCCGGAATCATGCGTAACTTCAGTCGCGGCCAGAAAAGAATAACAGCCACGCAGAGCAGGGAAAACCCCAACGCATAGGGATTAAAAGTTCCCAGATTCTGAAGCAGGAAGGGAATTTTTTCAAAAAATTCTTTGGGGACGGCCGCTTCCAGGCGCAATCCGAAAAAGTCGGGCACCTGGGTCAGCATAATCGCAACGGCAATGCCGGTAGTGAAGCCGCTGGTGACCGGCCAGGGAATGAATTTAATCAATGCGCCCATGCGGGTCAGCCCCATCAGCAACAGAATCACCCCGGCCATGAGGGTGGCCAGAATCAATCCGGAATAGCCATGCTCGGAAATGACCACTAGGATTATGGGGATAAACGCGGCGGTGGGACCCCCGATTTGTACCCGACTGCCACCGAATCCGGAGATAATCAGACCGGCAATAATGGCGGTGAAGATCCCCAGCGCGGGAGCGGGCAATGGTGTTTCCGCGCCTGCGGGAATACTGGCAATCCCCAGCGCCAGTGACAGGGGCAGGGCGATAAGGCCCACGGTGATTCCGGAGGTCAGCTCACCCCTGAGGGTAAAGGGTACGGATTTTCCGCGGATGACATCCAGAATACGGGGTGAAAAAAGGGATTTTTTCTTCATAAGTGGTTTGGGTTACCCGGCCTCCCGACCGAATTGGCGTTTGCGGGGTGGAAAGCGGTAGGGGTCGGTTTTGGCTTTTACGAATACGCAATCCTCTCCGAACAGGTGCTCGACCTCCTGCTTGAAGGCGTGGGAAGGGTGGACCTTGAATTCACTGTCGCTGTCGAGAAATACCCTCTCGCCTCCCGGAAAGCTCACGCAGAAATGCAGAGGCACCGTGCCTTTGAATGACATCAGCCGCTCCCGTAAATCGCGCAATCGGTCCTCCTGGACTTGAGCCTCGGTCAAGTGAACACTGGCTTTTTCGGCATACCAGGCGGGTGTCTGCTCCAACACTACCACCTCCTGCACCACGATCTGGGGGGTGTCCTCCCGTAGCCCGTACTCGCCCGCAACCATCACCGGCATCTCGTCCTGAAGTGATTTGGCGAACTGTTGAGCGGCCTCCTTGAACATCACTATGGGCAGAGCGCCGCTGAGCCCCTCCAGCCGGAAGGTCGCCATCTCGCTACCGCTTTTGGTAAAGAATTTCCGCCATTCCGTGATCAATCCCCCCAGCCGAACCGGGGTGCCGCTTTCCACCTCCTTCAGCTCCTCAAAGGTGTGGGTGGAATACTGTTTGATTTCCCATTCGAATTCTTCGAGGGGGTGTCCGGAAATATAGAATCCGAGTAAATTCTTTTCGTAGGCGAGCATTTCACTGGCGGGCCAGGGATCCACCTCGGGCAGATCCTCGTCGTTGACTTCTGCCCTGATTCTGCTCGCCGTCCATGATCGAACAGGTTGTTTGCCCCTGTTCCTGATCCCTGCGCAGGCTCACCGCCCGTTGTAGGCAAACTGATCCCCTCGAATGGCGCGCCTGCGACAACCCTGTCCAGTCAAACGCTCTGCTCAGATCAGCATTCAGGTAGCGTTATTGAGTTCCCGGAAGTTCAAGGCACGCAGGAAATCATGAAGCCTTCAAAAGTGACCGTTCGTTCGGTGACCAAGGTGTCCACCGCTCCGCCGCCCACCCCTTGATGCCCGCCATGCCAAAGCGAATATTGTTGCCCTGGACGGAAATGGTTGATGATTTAGCTGCGGCTGCCTCGGGCGGCAGTGAACCTCCATGCCCATTTCTTTGCATTCGAAATGAATCCGTCGCGTTTCTCCGCGTTCCCATTTCCAGCGACAGTACCGTGCCGGCGAATTCGCCGGGTAATGAGTTTTGGCAGGCTGCCTGAGGAAATGAACGCGTAAGCGGCCGAGTGGGATTTGCCAGCCGTAATTGGCGAACTTTTCGATCAAATCAAAGATCTCCGTGGCTTTGCTGGCCGAAATTTGATTGGTTTCCTCGCATCCCTTCACGAATTTTCGTTTCATGTCGGCCATGATCGCCGCGTCTTTCTTACCCATGGCGCGACGCAGCACATCACCTTCCGCCAGAGTGAATCCGGCCAGTACGTTCGCGGAGCGCTGAACCTGCTCCTGGTAAATGAACACTCCGTAGGTCTCACTGAGTACAGTTTCGAGCAGGGGATGCGGGTATTCCACGGTCACCTGGCCTAACTTGCGCTTGATGTAGTCGGGAATCATGTCCATGGGACCCGGGCGGTAGAGCGCGATCAGAGCGATAAGGTCCTCGATGCAGTCGGCCTGAAACTGGCGCAGCAAATTGCGCATGCCCTGCGATTCCACCTGGAACACCGCCACGGTGTCGCCCCGGTTGAGCAATTCGAAGGTTTTTTCGTCATCAAGCGGCAGATCTTCGGGGTCGATTTCGATCCCGTGAATTTCTTTTATGTTGTCAGTGGCTTCCCGCACCACTGAGAGAGTTTTGAGTCCCAGAAAGTCCATTTTCAGCAATCCGGTCATTTCCAGGGGCTTCATTTCATACTGCGCCACCGGCAGACCGTCTTTATCCCGGCAGAGCGGGACAATATCGTGCAGGGTTTTTTCGCCAATCACCACCCCGGCCGCGTGAGTGCCCTGATTTCGGTGCAGGCCCTCCAGCACCTTGGCGTATTTCATGATTTGTTGGGCCTGGGGTTCCTGAAGGGCCTTTTTGAAGTCCGGGTTTTCCTTTTCGGCCTTGGCCAGAGTCATGCCCGGTTCCTCGGGGATCATCTTGGCCAGATTGTCGCAATAGGCGAGGGGAATTTCCAGGGTGCGTCCAATATCCCGAATCACGGTTTTGGCACCCAAGGTGCCGAAGGTAATGATTTGCGCACAGTTTTCCGCCCCGTAGAAATCCTTCACATAGTCGATTACCTCGGGGCGTCGGGTCTGACAGAAATCGATATCGAAATCGGGGGGGGACACCCGGTCCGGATTGAGGAAACGTTCAAAAATGAGATCGAAATGTAAGGGATCAATCGCGGTGATTCCGAGGGCGTAGGCCACCAGGCTTCCGGCACCCGAGCCCCGGCCGGGTCCGACGGGGATGCCTTGTTCGCGGGCCCAATTGATGAAGTCCCATACCACCAGGAAGTAATTCACGTATCCGGTTTTCTTGATGACTTTGAATTCTTTTTCGAAGCGGGCGAGCAGGGTCTGTTCCTCTTCCGTTTGGGCATGGGTGATGTCCGCACCTTTATACCGGTGTTTGATCCCTTCGACCGCCAGATGTTCCAAATAGCTGTTTTCGTCAAAATTGTCCGGCAGGGGATAGATGGGGAAGTGGAGGTCCGCCTCTTCATTCAGCTTCAGCACCACATTGCAGCGGTCCATGATTTCCAGGGTGTTGTGCAGGGCCTCCGGCGCGTGTCCGAACAGATTCCACATTTCCTCTTGGGTTTTGAAATAGTATTGATCCCCCTCAAAACGAATGCGCTTTTCGTCCCGGAACTTGGCCTGGGACTGCAGGCTCAGTAACACGTCGTGGGCCTCCGCGTGGGCTTGATCCAGGTAGTGCACGTCATTGGTTGCCACGAGGGGAATGTCCAATTTTTTGGACATCTCAATAAGAGCCGCGTTGATTTTTTTCTCGGAGGCTTTTCCGTGGTCCTCCAGTTCCAGATAAAAATTTTCCGGACCGAAAATTTCGCGGTACTGACCAGCCACCCGCTCGGCTTCCTGGTGCAAATCATCAAGGATGTAGAAAGGAATTTCCCCGCGTTCGCAGCAGGAAGTGGCGATGAGCCCCTTGGAGTACTTCGCCAGCAACTCCATATCCACCCGGGGCTTGTAATAGAAACCTTCCAGATGGGCGATGGCGCTTAATCGGGCCAGATTGTGATAGCCCTCCACATCCTTGGCCAGCAACAGCAAATGCGACATAGTGCCGCTGCTGCGGGATTTTTCGTTACGATTGGCACAGGTGTACATCTCGCAGCCGATAATGGGCTTGATGCCGGCAGCCTGACAGGCGTTGTAAAAGGTGATGGCCCCGTGCATCACCCCGTGATCGGTCAGGGCCAGACCCGGCATTTCCAGCTTTACCGCCCTTTGTACCGCCTGTTTGACCTTGATCGTCGAGTCCAGCAGGGAATAGCTGGTGTGTAAATGAAGGTGAACAAAGGGATGGGTAGGAGGCATACCCTCACTTCCTGTCAAAAGCCGGGCGAATTCTCAAGCACGATGCCGGGAAAAGTGTAAATAGTGAATTCATGATAACCACGGAGAGTTCCGGAGCTTACCAAGCCGGAGCTGAGAGATCCGCCTTGCCCTGCGTCGGGACGGGAGTCGGATGATCCCATAGCAGCAAGGAAGGGCCTAACCCGCCTGGAGCAAAGGGGATCTGCGGTGAACATGTAACCAAGGAAATGACGTTCAACCGCTTGACCAAGAAGTCTACTGCGGAACAAAACGAAAATATAACAAACCCAAAGATAAGAGCCACTATGAACACCTGATCGAATTGGGGCTCCTTCGCCTGTGAGGATCGTTATGCCGCCGTCTGGCCTGAAATTCTGGATCGCATTCAGAAATGCAATATACGCAATTATTCAATCGATCTGCGTAAATTGCCCGATGGAGCCCATTATCTCTTCAGCTATTTTGAGTATATCGGCTAGGATTTTGATGCCGACATGGCCGCGATGGCCGCAGATCCGCGCACCCAGGACTGGTGGGCGCTTTATAAACCCTGTCAGTAACCACTTCCCGATGTCGACACCGCCAACGGAGGCTGGTGGGCGGACATGGAAGAGGTTTTTCATACGGACTGACACACACCTGACCGATTAACCGGACGCACCCCCTGCTCGCTGCCGCCCGGACAATGAGCGTAGTTACCGTAGTTCCCCTTCGTCCCGGAGGGAAAACAGCGGACGGCTTGGGGAGAGGTCCTCGGGCACTGGAATTATCCCTTCGTCCCGAAGGGAGAATCCCGGAGCCCGGGGACTTCGAGAGAACACTTGGAAATACGCAATTGTATCTGCGCCTAAATTCAGTGAATACACCTTTTAAACGGCGACTCTTCTTTTCCGGGCAGCCCCGCCACCGATGGAAATCCGGAATTTGCAGCCTGAGACGCAGGTGGCGGTAGTCAGTAGTTGTGGGTCACTTATCAGTGTGAAGACAAACCCGCTATCCGCTATCCGTCCTACGCAGCGACGACTTATGCTTGCGGCAGCGCTGGCTGCAGTAGC
>JAGYLC010000079.1 GCA_018401235.1 Kiritimatiellia bacterium | reverse complement strand
GTTCGCCTATCACGTATTCAATCGGTTAAAAGAACTATTTCCATATTACTCGGACGGATAGTCTCCGAAAATGTCCTTCAACCAGCCCACACTCAGATCAAACCACTTGGAGATCCTTGGATTCACAAAATCCTCTCTCCCGGCGGAGGTATGGCTTTTGGCCAAAGAAATTCCGTGGGGTCCCGATTGGAAGACGTGTGCCTCGTAGGCTACCCCCGCATCCGCCAGCGCTTTTACGAAGGCCAGGGTATTTTCCGCGGGAACCACAGCGTCGTCACTTGTGGTAAAGAGAAAGGTCGGAGGATTTTCCGGCGTAACCTTGTTATCGAGACCCGGTTGGGGTGTACGCAGTTTGCTGCATCTTTCTTCGGTTATGCAGGGATAGCCGAGAAGGACCGCATTCGGTTTACTTCGTCCCAAAGTCGAAAGCGCAGCCGCCAGATGGCCCCCGGCTGAAAATCCAATGACGGCTATTTTATCGGCATCGATCATCCAGTCATCGCTTTTTGCTTTAATAAATTCCAATGCGTATTCCGCATCCTCCAACGGTGCAGGCCATACCGAATCCGATCCGACGGAGTATCGTAAGACAAATGCATGATATCCCTCGTTAAGATACGCCATGGCCACAGGCTCGGCTTCCCGGTCTGAACACATGTTGTACCCGCCTCCGGGCAAAACCAGCAACGCGGGTCTTTTGCCAATATTCGGAAATTCCACCGATCCATCAAGCACATAGCAGGTCAAGGATGTATTTCTTGCCGGGTCCATAGGTATTTTTTCATAAATCATAAATCAAAGCTCCGGGTTTATAGATAGGAAATCACGTTTCGCGCTGTAAGCGCGCGAAACGGAAAACGGGTCGATTAATGTGCAAGGCGAAAACCTCCGGTGAAAGATTGCGCGTTCTTTCAGAATAGCCAGTGGGTTTTAACATTTTCTTCATCTTTTCAGCTCAAGGCTTCCGGAGAATATCCCAGCAGCGCCAAAAAAAACTCCGCGAAAGTTTTTTCGCGGAGTTTTAAATTGGTGGAGGGTATCGGGATCGAACCGACGACCTTCTGAATGCCATTCAGACGCTCTCCCAGCTGAGCTAACCCCCCAAAGGGTGTAAATCGAATCTTGGTCTTTACCCCAAAAGTAGACGGGTTGTCAATCGCTTCAAGGAGAAAAATTCAGGTCGGAACCGGCCCGTTCGGGATGGATAAGGACGCGTCGCAGGTGGACCTCACGGCTCCCCGCAAGCGGGTTCCCTACTCTTCTATCTCCGCTTCCGGGCTGTACAGCCACAGGCTCCCTGGTTTTTCAATAATCGCGGATCCGGGCTGATTGTTCCACTGCGGCAGGTTCAGGATGAAAAGATCATCACTGCGGACGACAAAGCCGAAAGGGGGGAGGATCCGTTCATGCCCGTCCACCCGAAGCGCCCACTCGCTCGAAAACTCACCATTGACCCAGATCTCGGTCTGATCCTGAAGCCGCATGTAGAGTTGACTTCTCTGCAAGGCATCCCCTGCAATCGCTTCCCCCACATCCACAAATCGTTCTCCCGTCCAATAGGCAATCCGGTCTACTTCCCTTCCGCCAAGATGCCCATGCAACACTTCATGGATCCGCCGCGCTTTTACCTGCAAGCCGGGATCGTCGATTTTCGGTATTTTTCCAGTGGCCGCATAGGCGAGTTGAAGGGCCAAATAGCGGTCAAGCAGGACATCCTCCTGAACATGCCTCTCCGTGGGCAGACGGAACTTCTCCAACTCCCCCAGGCCGAGGATTCGGCTGAAGGGATGCAGGTTCCGCCAGGCGAAATGAGGGAGCAGGGGATGTAATTCCATGAGGCCGTGCGGGAAATCGGGTGCAAAACCTGAAACCAACCCCGCCCACAACCATTCGGAGCCCCCGCGGCTGAGCAGGGGCCCTCCCCATTCGGCGGTGGCCTGCTGAAGGAAAGCCCCCGCTTCGGCCAGGGTTTGGGTGAAGGTACCGGCACCGATCATGCGCACATCATAATCCGTGAAGCGCCAGGGAGGGAATTGCCCAATAAACGGAACCCACAAATTGAGGGCATCCACCTCGTCCCGCGCCGAATGCAAGCGATTCATAGGGAGTTCGTCCATACGTCCCGATTTCAGGACATATCCTTCGTGCGGGTGTCTTTGCCAGTCGCCCTGCGGGCTTCTCGCAAGCAAATTATCCTCCCATTCGGGTTCCAATGGATGTACAGACAGCGGGGTCAACTCCCGGAAAGTAGAGCCCTCCATCCCGAATTCGCCGGGACCGATAGGATCGGGATGTTCGGAATACAGTGCCCGTGGGGAAGCGGGAGTCGGCATCACGTCCTCCAGCCGATGCGAAGCGGTCAGATAGAGACGCTCTCTGAACATATTTCGACTTCCCCGCCAACGATGGTTATACTGAATCCTCCCCAGATTCGATCCCCGCCCGGCCTCGGCATCCCGCTGCAGATCGTAGCCGCTGCCCAGCGAAAACCACCAATCGGGAATCAGGCTGATGAAAAAGGGATTTTCAGCACCGGGTTGAATAAAAATCGGCCAACGCTGATCCTCCTGCAGGCGCATAAACGGCATCCAGAGAATCCGCGGACGCTCCGCCTGAGGAGCGTTCATCCTGCCCAACTCCAGGGTTTGAATGGTTTCCAGCAACGAACTGACTTCGATTTGCAGGGTTTTCCCATGCAGCGAAAGTTCAAACTGAATTCCTTCCGTGTACTGCAGGTCCAATCGATTCCCGGTAGCACGGGCAAATCGCAACTCAGGGCTTTGTTTCGGTCCCAGCAAACGGGGCTGACTCCATAGTCCCGGATAGATTTCCCCGTCCACCACCACGTCCACTTGGGGAAAGCCCTTGCCGGCGGTGATACGATATCCTATGGTGCTGTCCGCACGTTCATATTGAAAAAGAAAGGTCTCGGGGTCAACCGTCTCCAGGGTTTGCACCGAGCGTTCGGACCGGGTCAGCGGACGATACGCCGCGGGTCCGGTCGGAAAGTCGAGCGTAACGCTGTTTTGGCGTTTCGGCGCAAATGCGGGTGCGTATCCATGCGGTCGCACATAGTCCACCCGTTTGGGAATACGACCCAGCACCTCCTGATAAATGGACAGAGAGTCCAGCCACAGCTTTTGCGATCCCGTCGCCCGATCCGGAAGCACCCACTGCACCGACACCACCGAAACCGGATATGGAACAGGATCCTCCACCCGCACATGCAGCATTTGCCAACCGGCGAGGGGCTGATACGGAAGGGTCCATTCGCCATGCAATCCGTCTTTGTCGCGATACTGAATTTGAATAAAATGATCATCCCGAATCCAGGATTCCCCTTCATGCTGGAGCCAAAGCAATATCGTATCAAACTGCGAAGGAATCCTCCAGGACTCATCCGGGGTCAAGGTCACCCGATGGGGCCCTCCGGTGTCTGGAGTAAACTGAAGTTCCGTGGACCCCCTGCCCCAAATCGACTGATCCTGATTCCTCGCCAGCACCACGTCCCCAGAATGGGATTCCACGTTCCAATTGGCCAATCGATCAAAATCAGTAACCGAATTCCCCCGTTGCGGCAGTCGGGGGGACGGAAGCGGGACCGGAGTCGGAACGGGAGGCGGCGGTTGTTTCGGGTCACGGCTGCGACAGGAGATCATGCACCCGACTACGAGAAAAGAGGCGGATTTCAGGATGGGCATACAACGGGACATCAAAAGGAAGTAATCATTCACTACTTGAATATGAAAAATTTCCGACAGACATAATTAATCAAGATCGCCGCAACCACATCTCCGGCTTTGGCGACATATTCATTTACATCATAGCTTCCCACCAACACGCTGGCAAGGGCCGTCCCCAGAAGAAACGAGACGAAGGAGACCGCCAAAAAAAGGGTGATTTCCAACCCACGGGAATGGCGTCCGCTTTCAAAGACCCATTTAAAATTCAACACGTAGGCCACCACATTCGCGGCCAGAAAGGCCACCACGTTGGCCTTTACATAATTTGCCACCCGGGGGTCGCGGATCAGGTCCCTCAACCAACTAGTCATCTCCCCCCACAGAAAGGGCGGGGACATGGTATGAGGATCAGCCCCTGCGGGGATGGGAAAGACCCACTCGATACATAGTGCGAAAAAAAGCACATTCGCCAACATCGCCAAGCCCCCGGCCAGGCCATATCGGATAAATTGCAGGAGCGGATGGGGATCACGCGAAAGGATGGCGCGCAGCCATCCTTTCACATCCCACCAGGGGGGCACTCCCGCAAAAAGCCGCCACATAGGTTAGGCCTTGGGAATGTCCTCGCCGGCCATTACCCATTCGCGAATTTCGGGAGCCAGCGGAGTGAGCCCGGTGACCGTCACCTTCTGTTCTCCTTCTTCCGAGGGAACTACGGCATCGTCGCCGACTTTTTTGCCGATGAGCGCTTTGGCCATGGCGCTGCCAATGGCAATAATCTTTCGTTCCACGTCACTGTCCCATTCACCCAGGATGTGGTAGGTGCTGGTAACGCCATCCTCGTAATGAATAGTGACCGTGGTGGCGATTCCGCCTTCGTCCGCTCCAAATTCGGAGAAGTCGGATGCCTTCACCTGCCGCAACTGGTTTTCCAGTTCTGCCCGGCGACCCATCAGCACCCGCTGCATATCCTTTGCCGCCTTGTACTCGAAGTTTTCGCGCAAATCCCCGTACTCCCGGGCCACCGCGATCTCCTTGGTGTTTTCGGGAATATCCTTCTGCACAATTTTCTGCAACAGCGCTTCTTTTTCGCGGTAACTGCGGATGGAGCTGACCCGGGCCTGCACCACGATTTCCTCACCCTGCTCCTCCGATTTGCCGGAGACAATGTCCTGAACCGAGGGTTCCAGCTTCACGATCTGCCCCAGCACCGAAGCCTTGTCCAACTGCTCCCAGGCACTGCTGTCCTTGACTCCCTGGGTGAACGCGCGGCGTTGACGCTCGTCCATGCTGGCCAACACTTCCTTCAACCAGGTCGGTTTGCGGAAGACTTCGCGCAACTGGTTCCGCACCCGGAGGCGATTTCCGGTGTAGTCGCGATTGATCACTTTCAGGACTCGCGCCACCAGATCGGGGGTGCTGCCGTAATTCCATTCTGAAATCTTAGCATTATTCTGGGACAACCAGAACATCACGTCCACCTCCGCGCTCCACTGATTCCACACTTCCCGGAGGGAACTGGCCACCTTGTCTTCCATTCCCATCTCGCTCAAAAGGCCAATTGCCTCGTTGAGCGCGGAATATTCCAACTCAGGCAATACCTTGATCATCACCTCCGCTGCCGCATCGGGATCGGCTTTGGCCAGTGCCGCAAAAAACGCCTTGGTCAGGTTCGCGGAAAGCATTTGCACCACCGTGATCATGCCGTCCGGTGTCATGACCGTGGCCAAGAAACCGGACAGATCGATTTCCCCGGCCGAAATATCCAGTCGACCCGCAAGCAACCAGCAACGCACCAGATAATCATAATGTTTCCCCTTGGCACCCAGCACCACGAAACGCAGTCGATCCACCACAATTTTACGGGCCGACTCGTCCAGTTCCGGAGATTCTACCGCCAGGTACTCTTCCAACTCATTGAGAATGGCCTCCATGTTCCGCAGCTCGCCCAGCTTCCAGAACCAATTGCCATCGTAGGTTTTCTCCTCTTCCAACAATTCGATCGGTTCCGAGCGTTTGCTCGGAAGCACCACCAGCGGATCTTTCTTCAACTCTTTCCGGGCATTAGCCCAGAAGGTTTTCCATTTGGAATCCGGAAAAATATCCGGCACCAGAATGGATTGCAACAACGGCGCCGCCGTGGGCCCGAAACTCCGCAGGGCAATTCGCACCACCTCCCCGGGATTCGATTTAATCAAATCGTCCATCTTTTCAGGGGTCAGGTGGCGACGTGCGTACAGATGATTCTCATCGATTCGATTGAGTTTTTCCGCCGCAAAACCCAGATCCAGTTCATGCCCGGGTTTTGCCGTGAAATCCACCACCACCCGCCGGTCATCGTGACGGACCGCTTTAACAGTTCCGAACCCGAAATTCTTCATGAAGACATAATCCCCTTCCGCCAACGAGGTCACCATTTTCAAGCGACGCAAGCCCTCTTTGGCTTTCAGCCGCGGGGAATCCATTCCGGACACCTCCAGCAACAAGCATCGCAAGGGATCATCCTCAAAGGCCTTGGTCAACTCCCGCAACACCGTTTGCCGCCATTGTTGATCGGTGGCGTACCAATCGCTCATCACTTCATACAAACGGATCAGTTCCTCAAACGACCCTTTTTCAACCAATTGCAGACGAATCAATTTCGCATGTGCCTCGGCGGTTTCCGGATCCTCCCGGTACAACACCGTCAACGAACCCAGAATCGGGGTAAGGTCGGGGGGGGATTTTTCCAAACACTCTAACATCAACACTTCATTGAATTCACTCATCTTGCTTAAAGACCTTCTCTATATGGGTTACTGAATGGTCTCTTCTTCTGATTTTTTGACCTCAATGTCAAGCTAAGCTCTGACAAAGTTGACGGATATCACCCAAACAGACCCCTGCAACGTCCCTCTGCACCACCTACTCCTCTCACAAAAACTTCGTCGGGAACTGGGCAAACTCCATGGACGCAGCTCGCATCGCTGGAATTTGGAATCCATCCCCAAAGAAACCGCCCAAAAGATCTGGAATGTTTATCCCATCACCGGCATGGGAGAACACTGGGACGACTGGAAAAGATAAATCAGATTTTTCAACTGATCTTTTCAAAATCGGGGCTATGAGGGGAGTTCACCAATTTCTCTTTCTATTTGCCTATGATCATTTTCGACAAGGTCCACAAACAGTTTGGACTGCAAACCATCCTCTCCGCTGCCTCTTTCACCGTCAACCCCGGGGAACAGGTGGGCATTGTGGGTCCCAACGGCGCTGGGAAAAGTACCATCTTCCGGCTCATCACCGGCGAGGAGGACTGCGACAAGGGCGATGTGATTGTGCCGGGGGATCAGCGAATCGGCTATCTCAAACAGCAACTTCCCTCCAACGAGGAGGAGGGCGACCTACTGGAGTTTGTCATCTCCGGCTGCCGGGATTTGCTGGAAATGGAAACGGAACTGCACGATCTCCAGGAACGCATGACCGCGGATTCCAGTCCGGAATTTCTCAAACGCATCGGGGACATCCAACACGAATTTGAACATCGCGACGGCTACAATCTGGTTCCCAAGGCGGAGGCCTCCCTCAGCGGACTCGGCTTCGCGGTCGAACGCTTTCACGAACCCATGTCCTCCTTTAGTGGTGGATGGCAAATGCGTGCGCAACTGGCCCGGGTGCTGCTGTCCCAGCCGGATGTGCTGCTGCTCGACGAACCGTCGAACTATCTCGACCTCCCTGCCGTGGAGTGGCTGCAGCGCTATCTGGCCCACTTCGCGGGTACCCTGCTGCTGATTTCGCATGACCGTCATCTCCTGCGCACCCTCTGCAAGGATATTCTGGATCTACGCCGCGGCGAGGTTACCCGCTTCGCCGGCGGATTCGACCGCTATGTGGTGCAACGTAAGGAGCGCATCGAGCAGCAGGAGGCCCGCTGGAAAACCCTGCACAAACAACGGGAGGACATGGAGAGCTTCATCCGACGCTTCCGCGCTCAGGCAACTAAAGCCGCCCAGGTGCAAAGTCGCATTAAAATGCTGGAGAAAATGGAGCCTCTGCCCGAGCTGCAAAAAGAGGACACCCGGGTACTGCTGCGCCTGCCCGATCCCCCGCCCTGCGGACACGAACTGGTCCGGGCCGAAAATCTGGGCCATCACTATCCCGATGGCCCCTGGCTGTTCCGGGGCGTGAATCTGAGCGTTGAAAAAGGCGATCGACTCGCCCTGGTGGGCTACAACGGCATGGGTAAAACCACCCTGCTGAAACTACTGGCCGACCAGCTCAATCCCGCCGAGGGAAGACGGCTACCCGGACATCAGTTGGTCACCGGTTATCAGTCCCAGGAATTTGCCGAAACCCTCCCCCTCGAACATACCGTGTTCCGGGTGGTAAAAGATGCCGCCCCCGGCCAGACCACCGATCAGGGAGTGCGCACCCTGCTGGGAAGCTTCGGATTCCAGGGCGAGTTCTGCGACAAAGCGGTCAAAGTGCTCAGCGGCGGCGAAAAAATCCGCCTGGCCTTCGCCCGAATCTTTATCAACCCCCCGAATCTACTACTGCTCGACGAACCCACCACCCACCTCGACCTCAACGGACGCGAAGCCCTGGAGCAGGCCATCCGCCACTACACCGGCACCGTCTGCCTGGTCAGCCACGACATCAGCTTCGTGCGCAACACCGCCAACGGCATCATCTCCGTAGGGCCCGAAGGCGTGCGCCGCTGGCTGGGCGGCTACGACGATTTTCTCTCGCAGAGCGGCGGCGATCTCGCCATCGACGGCAAAGCCCCGGAAGCTTCCGCCTCCCCAGAAAATGCCAAATCCAAACCCGACGGCAAAAAGCGCAAAGAAACCCAAAAAAACATTCGCAAGCTCGAAAGCAAACTCGCCCAGCTCGAAAAAGAAATCGCCTCCCTTGAAGCCCAGCAGGCGGCATCCCTCAAGGACCTGGCCGACGGAGCCGTCAGCAACTTCAAAACCCACCAACAGCATCTCGCCACCCTGGCTGGCGACATCCAACACCACACCCGCGAATGGATCGCCCTCGGCGAAGAAATCGAAACCCTGCAGGCGGAGTTGGAAGAAACAGAGGCGCCAGTCAGGATTTCGGCAAGGTGAGTTTTAGATCGGAACGTTTGAAATTGTGCGTGAATTTTATCCAGAAAAGCCTATGTATCCCCTATGAAACATACGCCCACTTATTTGTATGCCGGCAATCTCGCGCCTCTCCACTCTTTTGGCCCTAAACGTATCGGCGAGGGCTGCCGGTTCACCATCTGGTGCCGGGATGCGGACACCCTGGATTTGTATCTGTTCGAGTCCAACACGGATTTACGGCCCCTGCGCAGTGTGCACCTGAATCCGGATGATCACCGTTTCGGCGACGTCTGGAGTGTGGAGGTTCCCGGGGTAAAGGCGGGGTGGTGCTATGTGTGGCGGGTGAACCGGGCCGAAAGCGACTTTCCGGACAATCAGTATGTGCTGGATCCCTACGCGCCCGCCGTGTCGGGCGCCCCCGGCTGGGGGCAGACTCTGATCCGCCAACCCGGAGAGCCCTATCACACCGGCAAAGCTTTTCCGAAAGGGGTGATCGTGGACTCGGAGTTCGACTGGGGAAAAGACCGTCCGCCCGCGATCGCCTGGGAGGACATGGTGGTCTACGAATTGCATGTGCGCGGCTTCACCGCCGGACCCGGCAGCGATGTCGAGGAACCGGGTACCTACGCGGGCCTAATGGAAAAAATCCCCTATCTCAAATCCCTCGGAGTCACCTCCATTGAGCTGCTGCCCATCTACGAATTCGACGAGATGGAATATTATCATCACAACGAAACCCGCTCGCAACTGCGGAATTACTGGGGCTACAGCACTCAAAGCTTTTTCGCGCCCATGAGCCGCTACGCCGCCTCCGGCACCAACGGCGAACAGGTAAATGAATTCAAGGCGCTGGTCAAAGCCCTTCATGCCGCGGGCATGGAAGTAATTCTGGACGTGGTCTACAACCACACCTCCGAGGGCGGGGACGGCGGAGCCGCCCTCCATTTCAAAGTGCTGGGGCAGGATGTGTATTATATGCACGATCCCGAGCACGGCCACCAGAATTACAGCGGCTGCGGCAATACCGTGAATTGCAACCATCCGGTGGTGCGGAATTTCATCATCGACAGTCTGCGCCATTGGGTGACCGAATATCACATCGACGGCTTCCGCTTCGACCTCGCCACCATTCTCTGCCGCGGACGCGACGGCGAACGAATGGACGCGCCGCCGCTGATCGAGCAAATCGACGAGGATCCCATTTTACGCGACATCAAAATGATCGCGGAGGCCTGGGACGCCGCCGGGGGCTATCAAGTGGGCTCCTTCCCATCCCCCCGCTGGGCGGAGTGGAACGGAAAATACCGGGACGAGATCCGCCGCTTCTGGTCCGGCGAGCCGGGGCGGCTCCCCACCTTCGCCACCCGGGTGCTGGGCAGCGAGGATTTATACTCCCTGCAACCCATGGGTGCCTGTAAATCCCTGAATTTCATCTGTTGCCACGACGGATTCACCCTCCGCGACCTGGTCAGCTACCGCAAAAAACATAACGCAGCTAACCTGGAGCAAAACCGGGACGGCGAAAACCATAATCACAGCACCAACTGCGGAGTGGAGGGGGAAACCCGGGACTCGGAGGTGAATGCCTTGCGCTTGCGCATGCAGAAAAATCTGCTGGCCACTCTGATGATCTCCCGTGGCATTCCCATGATTCCGGCCGGGGATGAGCGGGGCCGCACCCAGCGCGGAAACAACAACGCCTATTGCCAGGACAACGAACTGAGTTGGCTGGACTGGGGCATGGACGAGGACCGCAAGCAGTTGCTCGGGTTCTTCAAAAAAATGCGCCTGCTGCGCCAGGCCCTCCCCGCCCTGCACTTTTCCGGGCTGATCCATGATCAGGGCCCCGAGATGGCCGCCAAACGGCTGCGCTGGATCGGACAGGATAACCGAGAGCCCGACTGGCCGCACGATCAGGCGGTGGGACTGTTGCTGAGCGGGCGCGCCGAACACCTCGGTCGAACAGAGGACGCGGAAGATGTGCTCATTTTGTTCAACGCCTCGGACAAAGCGGTCAAATTCCAGCTCCCGGACACCGAGCACTGCAAGTGGAAGATGCGTGCCTACACCACCGCCCGCCGGGTTCACCGCAGCACCTTGGGGACCTCCATGATCACCAAACCCCACAGCCTCGTCCTGTTCAGCGCCCTGCGGAATGTTCGGGATTCAAGTTGAACATTTTCTTTTCTGATGGAATCTATAGCGGATATGTTTTACCCAACCCTCTTTACCTGGAGAATTCCCCATGATGATGTTTGATCCCTTATATTTCCTTTTCGCGATGCCGGCACTGATCTTGTCGATGTATGCGT
>JAGYLC010000078.1 GCA_018401235.1 Kiritimatiellia bacterium | reverse complement strand
GTCCACGTTCACCTCGTAACTCGCTTTCGCGGGGGGAGCCGGAGGAGGGGCCGAGGCCGGAGCGGGTGCGGCGGGAGTTGGCGCCACAGCGGGCTCGGCAGCCACTTTGCGCACCGAGGTTTTGGCTTCGCCCTTGAGAAAGGCGATGCCTTTGGGTCCGCAACTGGCCACAATGAATATGTTTTCATCGGTTACCGGCAGTTTGGCGTCCTCCAGAATCTTTTGGGTGGCTTCCACTCCCTTGGTCGGATCGGCATTGTTGCGCTCGATGGCGGGTTGGGTGGTGGGTTTGAGGTTTAATTGCTCTTCGGCCTTGGCCACGACCTCCGCATCCGGTGGCACCGGGGTTTTGCCGAAGTATCCCAGCACCATGCGACCAAAGGGTTCGGAAATTTTTTCCCAGGGACCGAACATGACGTTGTTGAAGGCCTGCTGAAAATAGAATTGGGACACGGGAGTGACCGAGGTGCCGAATCCGCCCTTGGCGACCACGTCGCCCATGGCCCGGATGATGGCGGGGTATTTGTCCATGATGTTGTTGTCGCGTAGCATTTGGGTGTTCGCGGTCAGGGCGCCCCCGGGCATGGGGCACCAGGGAATAATTGGTTCCACCTTGGTGGCTTCCGGCGGCAGGAAATAGTCTTTCATGCAGTCCTGAAACACTTCTTCCACTTCGCGGATTTTGTCGACATCCACATCCAGTTGATACTCGGTGTGGCGGAGCGCGTGCCACATGGTCAACACATCCGGCTGACAAGTGCCGCCGGAGCAGGGTGCGAGGGAGAGGTCAATTGCATCCGCACCCGCTTCGAGGGCGGCCTGATTGCAACACACCGCAATTCCGGCGGTGTCGTGGGTGTGAAAGTGGATGTAGGTTCCCTCGGGCAACATTTTCCGTGCCCGTTTGATGGATTCGTACACGACTTTGGGAGTTGCGGTGCCGCTGGCGTCCTTGAAACAGACCGAGTCGTAGGGGAGGTCCGATTCGAGAATGTCACGCAGGGTTTGTTCGTAAAAATCCGGATCATGAGCACCGGTGCAGCCGGGGGGGAGGGCCATGAGGGTGACGCAGACCTGGTGCTTGAGTCCGTGATCCGTGATGGACCGGGCTGAATCCACCAGATTATGCACATCGTTTAATGCGTCGAAATTACGGATAGTGGTCATGCCGTGCTTTTTGAACATTTTCGCGTGCAGATCCACGATGTCGGCGGGCTGGGAGTCGAGAGCCACCACATTGACCCCGCGGGCCAGAGTCTGGAGATTGGCATCGGGTCCGGCAGCCTCACGGAAGCGGTCCATCATGTCGAAGGCATCTTCGTTACAATAAAAATAGAGCGACTGAAAGCGGGCACCCCCGCCCGCCTCGAAGTAGCGGATCCCCGCATCGCGGGAGGCTTCGACGGCGGGAAGAAAGTCGTTGGTGAAAACACGGGCTCCATAGACAGACTGAAAGCCGTCACGGAAGGCGGTGAGCATAAAATCAATATTTTTCATAGAGAAGAATCGGTGGATGAGTGATGGTGATGCAGTGCGAGGGCGGCCGCGGCGGCGCGGCGGCGTTTTTCGGCGAAAAGGGGGCTGGAGGCCCAGAGCGCGGGAGAATCCGCCCGAATGATGTTCGGTTTTCGAAGGACCGGCCCCCATTTTATCACCGCCAGCAACAGGCCCAGAAACAGGGCGAATGCAAGCAAGGTGCAGAGAGAAGAGCAAGTTCCATCCGAAGTGCGAAGAGCAAGAAATAACAAGGAAGGGTGCATAATTAATAAGATGTATAGGATACGTTACCTACGATATCAAGTCCTGAATGTATTTATTTGATAAATTTTTAACGATTTTAAACCGCACGGTGGCATCAGCCGCTGTGCGGAACGATTCAACTATCAGTCGAACTGCGTGCTTTCGAAATGCCTCCCCATGCCCGCATGAGTCTGTTGCAGCAATTGCTGATCCGGGCCCTCATCGCCAAATTCTGGAAAGAGCCCTATCATCATCCGCTGGTGCACTGGGGCACCGCTCTCCACGACCGCTTTCTGCTACCACACTTCGTGCAGGAGGATCTCCGCGAGGTCACTGAGGATCTCCGCGCCGCCGGATTCGCCTTTTAGCCGCAGTGGTTCGATCCCTTCCTCGAATTCCGCTTTCCCCGCTATGGCACCCGGCAAATCGGACATGTTCGCATGGAACTCCGCTTTGCCATCGAGCCTTGGCATGTGTTGGGGGAAGAAGCGGCCGCAGGGGGGTTGGCCCGTTACGTCGACTCGTCCGCCGAGCGTTTGCAAATCAAAGTCAGTGGACTCACCGAAGAGCGGCATGTGCTCAGCTGCACCGGACGCCGCTTCCCTCTCACTCCCACCGGAGTCAACGGCGAATATGTCTCCGGGATCCGGTATCAGGCCTGGGCCCCCTGGTCCGCGATGCATCCCACTCTTCAACCGCAAACCCCGCTGGTGTTCGATCTGGTCGACCTCTGGAACAAGCGCAGTCTCGGGGGGTGCACCTATCACATCGTCCACCCCGGCGGACGCAGCTACGACTCCTTCCCCGTAAACGCCTTCGAGGCTGAATCGCGCCGTGTCTCCCGCTTCCAGCAGGAGGGGCACAGGCAGGGCAGTTTCGAAAAACCCGTCGTTACGCAGACGGCCACCCCCGGTTCTCGCCGTCTCGTCGAAGAACCCCTTGATCCCGATTTCCCCTGCGCCTTTGATTTGCGGAGATCCAAAGGTTAAAATTGGGTTGTAGGTGTGGAGGGGGCGCGTCCCGCGCCGGAATCTTTGTCATGATAAAGGTAACGATCATGCCAAAGATTCCGGCTCAAGATGAGCCCCCTCCATGTTTATAGTAACGATCATGCCAAAGATTCCGGCTCAAGATGAGCCCCCTCCAAAAACCGCCGGATGGAGGTGACTCCGTCCGGCGGTGAGTGACCTAAAATCCCTACGGGATTTCAGCGTTTGGGGAACAGTGCATTAGAAATGCAGACGGGCACCCAGTTTCACGAGGTTGTTGTCCAGCTCGTTAAAGAAGTCAAAGCTGACAAATCCGCTAAGCTCATTGGTGAAGCGGTAGTCCGCGTCGAGTCCGACAATCGTCTCATTGTCGAAATCGTCGAAGAGCACGTACTCGAGTCGACCGGCGAGGGTCAATTCGGGCATCACCTCGGCGCGGAGGATACCACGCAGGCCAATCCCGTTATCATCTGCCACTCCGACGTCGATGTTCTGGTAGGAGGCACCTACTTCCAACGACAGATTGTTCTCCATCGGGAAAATTTTTCCGGCGCCGATGCGTAAGTGGTCTAGATCTGTGTTCGTGTAGTTGAGGAACAAGCGGATCTCCGGTTGCAGCAGGTAGCTGACTCCCAGATTGAAGCCCGAGTCTGCATCATCCCAGTCCGCGTAAGCAGCCTGAACATGATTTCCGACGGGGCCATCCGAATGGGCGGCGGTTCCTGCAAACAGGAACATCAGGCCTGCAATAAGTGGGGTAATGTTGGTTATTTGGAGGAGGGCAACTACGATATGCTCCGCCAGGCCGGCGGTCCCTTCAGTCAGATGGTGGGAGGCGGACCCTGCGGTTGGGGGCTGATTTGCCTTTCCCCCCAGGAGGCTTGTAGATATAAGCAGCGTATGAATGAAGATGACAAACAAATGAATGTGAGCCTGAACGTGGAGGGCGTGGACGTGGAGGCCCTGGTGCAGGAAATCCGCGAGGAGGTGGCGCAGAAACGGAGGGAAGGTGTCTATTCCGACGCGCGCATCGGGCGGACGGAGCGTCACAACCTGATGTATATGGCGGACAGTGAGGAATTGCTACGCTTCTATCTGGGCTGCTTGCGGGATGGGGTGTATGTGGACATCAACGATTATCGGATCGAGGACCGTCGTGCGGGCTGGCAGGGGAGGGGGCTGGTCAAAATGAAGACGGTGATTTGGAAATTATTGAAGTTCTACACGTTTCGGATGTGGCATCAGCAGAATCAGATCAACGGGATGATGGTGACGGCGATCGAGAGTAGCTTTAAGCAGTATGAAAAGAAAATCGCGTCCCTGGAAAAGCGGATTGAGGAGTTGGAACAGGGAAGGGACGCATGAAATTGGCGTTTATCACGCCCCGTTTTCTGCCGGAGGGAGTGGTGGGGGGCGCGGAGACCCTGATTCGGGATTTGGCGGTGACGTCTGTGCAGGCGGGGCACGAGGTGCATTTGTTGACGACCTGCGCCAGTAATCATTTTACTTGGGCAAACGATCGGGAGCCGGGGGAACAGGTGGTGGAGGGGTTGAAGGTACACAGTTTCCGGGTGAATGAGGATCGAAATCTGGAACTCTTTTTGCGGATTCAGGATGTCATCGATAAAAATCGTCCGGTAACCCGGTCGGATCAACAGCACTGGGCGGATAACAATGTCTGCAGCCGAGACTTGCTGGCCTGGTTGAAGCAGATGGGGGATTCGTTTGACGCGATTCTGGTGGGGCCTTATTTATTCGGGATCACCCTGCAGGCGGCGGGGGTATTTCCGGAGAAAACCTGGCTGATCCCCTGTCTGCACGACGAAGCCTTCGCCCGCCTGGAGATTGTGGAGGAGATGTTCCGGGCCTGCAAAGGCTATTTGTTTAATTCGGACCCGGAGAAATTGCTGGCGGAGCACTTGTATGGGATCGATCCGGAAGCGGGCCGGGTGGTGGGAATGGCCATGGAGGATTTCGAGGTGGACGCGGAGGCCTTTGCCCGCAAGCACGGGCTGGACACACCCTATGTGCTGTATTGCGGTCGACAGGAGGGTGGAAAAAATACTCCGCTGCTACTGGATTACATGCAGACCTACGTGGAGCGTCGACAGGAAAGTGTGCGCCTCGTGCTGACGGGAAGCGGGGATGTGCCGGTGCCCGAGAAACTGCGTCCGAACCTGCTAAACCTGGGATTCGTGAGTGAGCAGGAAAAACACGAAGCGATGGCGGGGGCATCCGTGTTTCTGCATCCGTCCACCAACGAAAGTTTTGGCATCGTGCTGCTGGAAGCCTGGCTGGCGGGAACTCCGGTGCTGGTGCATGATCACGGGGAGGTGTTGAAGTGGCAGTGTCAACGATCGGGGGGCGGACTGTGGTTTCGCTATTATCCGGAATTCGAGGCGATGATGGATCGACTGCTGGGGGATGCGGAACTGAACCGCGACCTGGGCCGGAAGGGCCGGGGCTATGTGTTGAAGACGTTCACCCGCGCGGCGATTGCCGACCGATTATTTGCAGCCTTGAAGGGATAAATTATGCGTACGGAACCACCAAAAATCGACTGGGACCGGCTACGGGAGCTGAGGGATTTATTTCTACAGGCGGAGCCGATCACGAAGCCGTATTGGCGATCGAACCGGCAATTGCAGGACTACGACATCACTCTGGGGGAGCGGATTGGCTGGAAATGGGAGGCGGTGATCCGTGAAGTAAAGCTGCGGGGCTGGGAACCCCCCTCGCCGTCGCTGACGGATCTGGGCTGCGGAACCGGAGTGGCGACTCGGCGGATGTTACGGGCGTTTCCAGGCCACTTCCGGAAAGTGACCTTGTGGGATCATTCTGAATCGGCGGTGAGTTATGCGCGTCAAAAAATCCGGCACGAATTTCCCGAGATCAGGATCGTGTGTGCAAAAGCTCCACCGCATCCCAAAGGAGTGGTGGTGGTCAGCCACCTGTTGACCGAATTGACGGACGAGGCGGCGGCGACCTTGTTGGAGCAGGTGGCGGATGCACAGGCCCTGCTATGGGTGGAGCCCGGAACCTTTGAGACCTCACGCAGATTGATCGAGGTGCGCGAGGCGATAAAAGACCATTTCCGTATCGTGGCCCCCTGCACGCATCAGCAGACCTGTGGACTCCTGGCGGAAGGGAACGAGACGCACTGGTGTCACCACTTCGCGACCGCCCCCCGGGTCGCGCACCAGGATCCGTTCTGGGGACATTTCCGGCGGGAGATGAATCTGGATGTGGGGCCGGTGGCCTACAGTTTTCTGGTGATGGCAAAAGAGGCGGAAGGGATGGAGCCGGGTGGATCGCATTTGATTGGCGGCCCCCTACGCTTCCCCAAATACGTGCGGGTGCTCAGTTGTCAGGCGGAAGATGTCCGCGAACTGGTGGCCGGCCGCAAAGTGAATGTCTACAAAGACCTTAAACAAGCCCACACCCCGGCCCTGTACCAGTTTGAACTGAAAAAGAACCGGATCGTGTCAGGAAAACGGGTGGATTGAGCCGTAGCGTTGGTGCATTTCAGTTTGGTGCTGCTGTTGTATATGCTCTTGCGATTTCAGGCATGGTGCTCAAAATAAACATTAAATATAAACAGTGCTTTCGGTGCGCATCCGGTATGAAAAAGGGAACTTCCAGAAACTGGGGAATATTATCTCCGTAATGTGAAGGATCATCAGGGACCTTGATGAGGGTGTTAAATGAACCAGTGATTCGTTTGTCCTTATTCACGTGTGGGATTGGCGAGGAGTAGATCCGGGGTGAGGGGGGCGGGTTGTTCGGGCTTGGATTCGATGAGCTGATGCTGTCCGCTTTCGGCGGCGCGTTCGAAGGCGTGCATGACTTCCAGTACATGGAAACCAAGCCGTCCACTGCTGCGGTGGGGATCTTCTCCATTGCTGAGCAGGGTAGAGGCGAGATCGGCGGGGCCGATGCCGCGTTTGCAAACCCGGGTGCTTTGCAGCAGGGGTAGTTCTTTCCACTCTTTGCTTTCGGGGGTCCAGAGGGAGACCGGACCGCCAAAGGTGTTGGGGTCGGGGACTCCCAGGGATCCGCGGGTACCGTAGAGTTCAATGGGATGGTGACGATGGGCGGGCACGTCGAAGGACTGCACCAGGGTGATGAGGGCGCCGGAATGGAATTCCAGGGTGCCCGCGTAATGGGTGGGAACTTCCACGTTCAGGATGTCGCCAAAGCGGTCTTTGCTGGTGGCCATGCGGGTGTCGCGGGTGCGGGAGGTCATGCCGGTGACACTGCGCACGGGACCGAGCAGGTGAACCAGGGCGGTCAGGTAGTAGGGGCCCATGTCGAAGAGGGGTCCGCCTCCTTTCTGATAGTAAAAGGCAGGATTGGGATGCCAGGATTCGTGTCCGCCGCACATCATGAAGGCGGTGCCGCTGACCACATCGCCGATCCAGCCTTGGCTGATGACACTGCGGCAGGTTTGTAGTCCGTTGCCGAGGAAGGTGTCGGGCGCACAGCCGACCCGCAATCCTTTGCATTCGGCGAGGTCCATCACTTCCCGGGCCTCGTCGAGGGTGGCGCAGAGGGGTTTTTCCACGTGTACGTGTTTGCCCGCGTTGAGAATGTCGAGGCTGACCTCGGCGTGAACTGCGGGCAAGGTGAGGTTGATCACCAATTCGATGTCGCGATGGGCCAGCAGATCCGCCACCGGGAGGGCCTGACAGCCGTAGGCTTCCGCCTGGGCCTCGGCGGCCTCCATGCGGAGGTCGGCGCAGGCGATGAGCTTCAGGTTTTCGTACTGGAGGCAGCCTTTAAAATACTGCGCGGAAATGTTGCCGCATCCGATGATGCCGATACCGATTTGTGTTTTCATGTTGTGTACAGAGTAGTGGGATTAGAACATTTTGGCGGAGGAATCGAAGGCGGCGCGGGTGAGTCCCTGGTTGCGGGCGAGGGAAAAACCTTCAGCGGCCCAGAGCAGGCCGCGGGTCATCATGTCCAGGGCTTCGGGGATATCGAATATGTCGGCATGGTGGCCGAGGGAGTTGTAATAGACCCGGCCCGCGCCCCAGCGTTTAGCCCAGGCCACCGGCATGTCCACCGGGCCGTTGGGGGAATGAAACCATTCGGCCTGCGGAAAGGGAGTGGTGGCGAGCACATGCACGGCGGGATCGACATGCAGATAGTACTGTTCGGAGGTGACCTGAAATTCGGGGATGTCTTCCATCAGTTCGCCCGCATCGGCGGTGGGGGTCACCGGATAGGTGACGGTGTCGCCTCCGGGATGGGAGACCCAGTTGCCGCCAGTCATAAATTGCCATTCGACGTTGTCGCGAAAGGCGTCGCACATGCCGCCATGGCACCCGGCGAGACCGGTGCCGTTGGCGACGGCATTAACCACGTTTTTGGCCAGAGACCCTTCAATTGTTCCCATGGTCCAAATCGGAACGATGAGATCGAGGGATTCGAGATGTTCGAGATCGGCAAAAGCGTCAAGAGTGTCGGAGATGGTGGTTTCAAAGCCGGCGGCTTTGAGGACATCGGCAAAACGGGCGGCGACCAAATCGGGTTGGTGACCGTCCCATCCGCCCTGTACGAGTAGTGCTTGTTTGGACATATTCAGAGTTCCTTTGGAGGGGTTACGTAAAACGAAAGCTTGTGTACTGTGCTTATTTTTACATATAGCAAAGTTTGGATTCATATGATATAGGACATTTACACAAAAACATGGACAAACTAAACAATAAGAGTGGAAACGGTAGATCGGAGCACTTTGCTGTGCATCTGGCACCTCTTCCGCGTGAATTGCCGACCGAGAGGGCCGTGCAGACCCTGGGGTATATTCCGGAAAAATACGATTGGGTGTCCTCGACTTTCCAGACCTTCAATTTTTCGGTAATCCTCAGCGGCAAGGGGGGATATCACTGGCAAGGACAATGGCATCCGGTGCGTGCTCCCTGTGTGTTGTTGCAGATTCCGGGGCTGCGGGCCCATTATGGACCCGATCCGGTATGGGAGGAGCTTTTTTTCCTGTACAAACCGGAGACGCAGCAGGTTTGGAGACAGGCGGGGCTGGTGCAGGGAGAGTATCCTTTTTGGTCGTTCCAGTACCATTCCCGGATGGAGGGGCTGGTGGAAGCCCTGTTTGACCTGGTTAGGCATTTACACAGGCCATATGCGTCCGCGCAAATAGACCGTATGGCGGAAATGCTGTTGATGGAAACCCGCAGTATTCAGCCCGCACCGGAGCAAACATCCGAAGAGCAGGCGGTGAGGCGCTGCATCGAGGCGATCCGATCGAAACCGCAGCAGGGGGTGGATTTTGGACGTATGGCCAAAGCATGCGGAATGCACCCGGCCACCTTTCGGCGTTACTGGGCAAAGCAGGTTTCCATTCCACCGCATCAGTTTTTGCTGCAAATGCGTTTGGAGCAGGCCTGCCGAATGCTGGTGGAGAGTGCGGAGCCGATCTCCGACATCGCCCGTGACTGCGGGTTTGAGGATCCGCTCTACTTCTCCCGCCGCTTCCGAAAATTCGCCGGCCAAAGCCCACGCACCTATCGGCAGCAACATCGGTTTTTACAGGTTCCATAATCTATTTTGTTCCAGCGGTGGCAGCGCATCCCATGTTCTTTGATTCTAGCCCTAGATCCCGTAAACCCGTGCCGCGAGGGCACGGGGGCTTTGTAAACCCGGAAAGACGAATGGAAACGTCTTTCCGTGATGGCATGGCACGTCTATCGACACGCATTTGCTTCTGCGACGGAAAAGCCGGGGTTTACTCTTTAAACGGAGGTCTGGGCTTCACCTGCTCGGGAGTGATGGAGCTAATTGATTGGAGTGTTGGCGGAGGTGAAGGATACCTTAAACGGATCTCCCGCTTTTAGCTTGAAGCGGCGGGGAAAGTGTCTATCGGTCCACGCATGAAAATGATGTATCGATGGGTTGAACGGATATGAATAGCTTTTGTGATGTGAATTGCAAGGGAGCGGGGGTTGTATGGCGCTGGTAAGTGTGCAGTCGGTTTCCCTTCATTTTGGGGGTCCCGCGTTGTTGGATTCGGTCAGTTTCACGCTGGATCGCGGGGAGCGGGTGTGTTTGCTGGGTCGAAATGGCGAGGGAAAATCCACCTTGTTGCGGGTGTTGGCGGGGCAGGAGAAGGTGGATTCGGGCACCCTGGCGTTTTCGTCCGGTGCCAAGGTGGCCACGTTGCCGCAGGTGTTTCCGGCCTCGCTTCCCGGCAGTGTGTGGGAGGTAATCGAAAACGCCCATCCGGAGGCGGATCATGATCATGCCTTCCATTTACGGGTCGAAAAACTGCTGTCCCAAATGGAGTTGGATGCCGATGCGTGCTTTGACACCCTCAGTGGTGGACAAAAGCGGCGGGTGTTGCTGGCGAGTGCACTGGCGGGGGATCCGGCGATTCTGCTGTTGGATGAACCGACCAACCATATGGACATCGAGGGGATCCGCTGGCTGGAGAATTTCCTGCCGCGCTTTCAGGGTGCGGTGCTGTTTGTGACCCACGATAGGGGATTTCTGCGTTCGGTGGCGAATCGGATTCTGGAATTGGACCGGGGTCAATTGAGTGATTGGGCCTGCGGCTACGATACCTATCTGGTGCGTCGCGAGGAGGCCTTGGCGGCGGAGGAAAAGCAGTCGGCTCTGTTTAACAAGCGGCTGGCGGCGGAGGAGCGCTGGGTGCGTCAGGGTATCAAGGCCCGGCGAACCCGGAACGAGGGGCGGGTGCGTGCACTGAAGAAAATGCGCGAAGAGCGTCGGCAGCGCCGGGAACGCTCTGGAACCGCGAATCTGCAAATGCAGGAGGCGGGAAAAAGCGGTCAAAAGGTGCTAGAAGCTGTTGATCTCGGTTTTGACTGGGGAGAAGGACCGATGGTCCAGGATTTCTCCACCCTGATTTCGCGGGGGGACAAGATCGGAATTTTGGGTCCGAACGGTTGCGGGAAAACCACGATGATTAAACTTCTGCTGGGACAACTGGAACCGCAATCGGGTCGGGTCGAGGCGGGAACGAATCTGGAAATCACTTTTTTCGATCAGCACCGCATGAACCTGGACGAGGAAAAAAGTCTGCAGGATAATGTGGGTGAGGGAAGTGAATTTGTGATGTTCAATGGTCAGCGCCGCCATGTCATCAGTTACCTGGAGGATTTTCTGTTTCCGCCCGCGCGTTCGCGTACGCCGGTCAAGGTGCTTAGTGGCGGAGAGCGGAATCGATTGTTGTTGGCCAAGATGTTCACCAAACCCGGCAATGTGCTGGTGATGGATGAACCCACCAACGATCTCGATATTGAAACCCTGGAGTTATTGGAGGCTCTGTTGGTCGACTACGGGGGTACGCTGTTGCTGGTAAGTCATGACCGCGAATTCATCAACAATGTGGTCA
>JAGYLC010000077.1 GCA_018401235.1 Kiritimatiellia bacterium | reverse complement strand
GTGACGAGCCGGACGGTGGGACAGGCTTTTTTGTTTGGGGAACTGGAGAAGCGGGTGTTTGTGAGACTGATACGGCAGTGGGCGGCGTTTTCGGGTTTGTCGGTGATTACACATTGTCTGATGGATAATCATTTTCATGCGTTGTTGTGGGTGCCGGCAAGGGTGGATCTGGACCATGCGGGGATTTTGGTGGCCTTGCAAGGGGTGTGGCCGGAGGAGAAGGTGTCGGCCTGGGAGGCCTATTATCAGCAGAATACTGCCGATACCCGGGCGGCGATGGAGATGGCCGTGCGGGAGCGGATAGCGAATTTGCCCGAGTTTATGCGGGTTTTGAAACAGTCGTTTACTTGTTGGTACAATCGTAAACATCATCGCAAAGGAACCTTGTGGGATTCGCGGTATCGCTCGGTGGTGGTGGAAGGATCCCCGTTGGCTTTGATGTCGGTCGCAGCCTATATTGATTTGAATCCGTTGCGGGCGGGCATGGTGGAAGATCCGATGTCCTATGTCTGGAGTGGCTACGGGGCGGCCATGGGTGGTGACAAGCATGCCCGCAAGGGTTTGGATGCTTTGGTACGCTTGTCCCGGGGCCATCTGCCGCAGGATGCGTTGCGGGTGCGTCAAAAACAGATCGCCTCAGCAAGTCCGCATTGGCGGGAGATTTGTCCGGAAATGGCGGGAGAACAGAAGCAAAGGGCCGCGCCAAAAAATTGGCAGGACGTGCAGGCGGCCTATCGGATTTGGCTGGTGCATAAGGGGAAGGCGATTGAGGAAGCGGGGAATACAGGAAAACGCAAAGGGCTGGATCCGGTGCAGGTTTTGGCAGAATTCGAACAGCAGGGTGTGGTGCCTTTGTCCGCACAGTTGCAATGCCGGATCAGGTCAGTCTCCCGTGGTATCGCGCTGGGCAGTGAAGGCTACCTTGATATGCTGCTTCAAAACTACCGGAGCTGCTTTGGTGTCAAACGAAAGCAGGCGGGCCGCCGGGTGAAAGGTATGGGCGCAGCGCTGAGGAGTTTGCGGCAGGCGATTTAGAAAGTGCGGAGGGAATGACCGGAATGACCGGAAGCCGACGCGATTCCCGACTTGCTTTTTCTTGGCCAAGTCTATAGGAAACAGACCACTCTTTACCTTGTTACCACTTTTTTAAGGAACCCTTTTATATGAAAATTTTAGTCACTGGCGGCACCGGCTTTACCGGAAAAGCTTTGGTAAAACGTTTACTCGCCGACGGACACAACGTGGTGGCCCTTGATTATAAAGAAGGGTTAAAAACCCGTGAATTGGCCGATTGGGGTGCGGAAGTGGTCATCGGTTCGGTTACCGACGTGGCGGTGGTGGAAAAATGCATGCAAGGCGTGGAGGTGGTACAACATTTGGCTGCTGCTTTTCGGGAAATGAATGTGCCCGAGTCCCATTACGATGATGTGAATGTGGGAGGCACCAAGGTGGTCATCGCCGCGGCAAAAGCGGCCGGGGTCAAAAAACTGATCTATTGCTCCACCTGCGGGGTACACGGCAATGTGGCAAATCCGCCCGGAGACGAAACGTCGCCAATTGAGCCGGCCGATTATTATCAACGCACCAAATATATGGCCGAACCGCTGGTGGTGGAAGCCTCCAAAAACGGCCTGGACGCCACCATTCTGCGACCGGCCGCCATTTACGGTCCGGGCGATCCTGAACGATTCCAGATGATTTTCCGCAGGGTCAAAAAAGGGAAATTCCCTATGATCGGTGACGGTTCCACCCTCTATCATCCTTTGTATATCGACAATCTGGTGGATGCCTTGGTACTGGCCATGGTGCCTGGCAAAGGAACCGGCGAGGCCTATCTGATTGCCGACGAACACTATGTCCCCATCCGCGAACTGGTGAATGAAGCCGCCCGGGCATTGGGCGTGGATGTAAAAATTCAGAAAATCCCGACCCTGCCGGTCGTCATAGCCGGACATCTCTGCGAAAAAATCTGCAAACCCTTTAAAATCAGTCCGCCGATTTTTCCCCGCCGCGTGGATTGGTACCGTCAGAACCGCGCCTTTGATATTTCCAAAGCCAAACGGGACCTCGGATACAAACCAAAAGTCGGATTGGCTGAAGGGATGAAAAATACCGCTGTTTGGTACGAACAGGAAAACCTGATTTAAGCGGCCTGTCCGCTTTCACCCTATGCAGCTCCTCTCTTTCGTAAGAAAGTTCAGGCTTCCCCTGATGGGGGTGGGCTGCCTGACCCTTTTTGCCTGGATGACCTGGCCGCTGCCGCAGACGTTTTCAACCGGAATTATTTCCTCCCACCGTCCGGAGCAGGGTCCCCCGCGTTCCGTTATTCTAGGCGACCATCTGCAGTTGATGTATCACTTCGAGTTGATGAAGGGCTTCCTTACCGGAGAAACCCCTTGGCTCTATAATTTATACGAGTTCAATACCGGCGATGATGCGGTCACCTATTTTCCGGATCCCTACTACGCCCCCTTTTCGATTATTTACGCTTTGGGATCCATGTTCGGACTGCCGGGGCTGGGTTGGAATGCGGCCAGCCTCTTCAGTCTTCTTTTCGGCATGTGGGGCACCTGGCGACTGGTCCGATCATACAAAGCCCCTTTCGCCATCACCGTCGCTGCTACTTTCTGTGGTACTTTTTTACCTTACCGCTGGGTGACCCTGCTCCATGGCAGCCCCACCGGATTTGCCATGATGTATGTGCCCTGGGTTCTGTACGGACTCCGGGTGTCGATTGTCGATCGGAAAAAAATTGGCGGATGGATCGCCGGCGCCTGCCTGCTGGCATCGGCCTGGGGAGACCTTCACACCTTTTTCTTCTCGGCCCTGATCGTGCCGCCTTGGTGCTTGCTGCTCTACTTTACCCAACCCGGGAACCGCATCTGCGGCAAAGAAATAGCGGCCATGATCAAAGCGCTTTCCGGTTTTATCTTTTTTGGCCTCCTCATCCTTCTCCAAGTAAAGTTCACCCACTCCCACCTGAGTGAAGGCAGTATGTCAAAGGGAAGAACCGTGGAAGAAGTCGCCCTATTCTCCCCGGAACCGAGTGGCCTCTGGGATGTAAATCCGGACAATCCACAAAATCTCATTTATCTCAGCTTCAGCGCCCCGGCCCTGCTGTTGATTGCTATCGGTTTCGGCATTCGACAACTCCGTCATCTGCCCCATCCTCAAAAAAAGTTTGTTATGGCGGAAGGGCTGCTGCTGTTTTTCGGTCTAGTCGTTGTGCTGATTTTAGCCATGGGCCCCAGTCTGATTCTCGAAATCGGCCCCAAATACTGGCGCGCCTTGTGCACGGTCATTCCCCCCTATGAAATGATCCGTCAGCCCACCAAAATATTTGTGTTGGCCCCCTCCCTCCTGGCCGTGCTACTCGTCTTCCCCTTTGCCGGCACTTGCAAATTGCCTAAATTTTCAGGACCTCTGTTGCTCTTTCTCGGTCTGGGGATTGCGCTGGAAACCGGCAGCCGGATCGACCCCACCATCAGTCTGCTCGACAACGGCAACGCCGCCTACGCGGCCATCCGCAGCGACGCGGAAGCCCAAGACGAAATTCCCCGTGCCCTGGCGATCGTGCTCTGGCCCGGCGACGCGCACTGGTCCTCTCTCTATCAATACTACGCCATCCGTCATCAAATCCGCATGATCAACGGCTACCGTCCCCACGTCATGGCGGGCTATTTCGACGACGTATTTATGCGCTATAACCCCTTAAATCAGGGTTACGCCAGCGACGAGATCTTAGACCACCTGTTAAACCGCGGCATTCAATACCTGGTGCTGCATGAAGACGCGTTCCCCGAAAAAGTAAGCCCCTTCGGAGTCGGCCAAACCCTCGCCGGCCTGTTGCTACATCCCCGCATTCAGTTTCTCGAAAGGGAAAATGCCATTTGGTCGTTCAGGATCTCCCCCACCACAGATGCCGCAAATGTACTGAACGCCCCTTGGGACATCGCCTCCCCCACCCTGGTTTGGCCGCTTTCCTATTACGGACCCAAAGCCGACGATGCGGTCCCCGAATTGGAAAGACAGCAGGATCCAAGCGCCTACCAACAACAATTTGTCAGCCTGCGGGCGGAGAGCACCCAATTTTTAAAAATTGCCCCCTATCCTACGGTTTACAGGGATAATCTGCGCATCAGCCTGCGCTATCGGGGTCAAGGCACCCTGCGTCCTGTTTTCCGGGCAGGTCAATGGGAAACCGAATCCTCTGAAGTTTCTCTGCAATCAGCAGCGTGGGCCTGGGTGGAATTGCCCTTCCCGAAATTCACCGGATTCGAAAATGATCTGGAACTCCGTTTAGAGGTGACCAACGGATCTCTGGATCTGGATGTGGCCATGATGATGGACGGTCCATCGGTGTTGAATATGCAGCCGGGTGAAAGCCTTTTCATTCCGGCCGCCTCTTTTTTTCACGCGGGTTATACAGATATGGAAACGGGAGAGGTGGTGATGGATCCCGACCGGGTTCCCTATGACGAAGTGCTTTACGGCCCGCGTCTTCCTTTCCCCGCTGGCCGTTACCGGATTACATTCCGTGCCGATGGCCCGTTGAACAACGATCTTGGCACCCTGCGTGTCCGAAAACCGGTTGAGGGTGAACCGATGCGGTTGCCCGGGAGTGATCTGGATTTTCTTTACACCCAGCCCTCCAACCTTCCATTGGAATTTGCCTACACCTATCCACGGAAGGCCAGCGTGAGGATCAAAGGCATGGACATCACCCGTCTCGGCGAGGAGGAATGAAAAAGGTCCCCGCCCGTCTCTTTCCTCTGTTGAGGATGGTATTTGTACTAGGACTGCTCACCTTTATGGTGATCAAACTGGATCCAAAAGCGCTTTGGGAGATACTGAAAACGGTCAGCATCCCCCTGTTCTGTATGGTGTTTGTGTTTCTATCGATCGAGGCCACCCTGCGCTCCATCAACTGGGGACAGCTCTTGCGCTGCAAAGGGGTGGATCTGCCTTTGGGCAAAATCCTCTACGCCTACATCACCGGATCCTTCTTTGGCTACTTCCTGCCCTCCAGTCTGGGAACCGACGTCTCCCGGTTTATTGCGCTTTCCAAACAAACCTCAATCAAGATGGCTGATTCAGCCGTCACCGTGGTGGCACTGAATGTGGTGATGCTCTTGTCCCTCGCCCTTACCGCCGGCCTCAGTGCGACCGGATTGGCCATCGACGTCGACGAAAAACTCCCCTTTATCCTCATCGCCGCCGGCGCGCTTTCCGGTATTGTCATATTCTTCCTGATCTTTCGGAACCGGGAAAAGCTGCGTCAGCGATCAAAGTTTTCAGGAAAGCTGCAAAAGATCATCGAAAAGATCTGGAAACTGGTCGACGCGTTCAGGGTGTTTGAGCAACACACGCCCATGATGCTGAAAGTCTTCGGCAATGCCTTTCTGATTCAGATTCTGGCCAGTCTGAACGTCTATTTCATCTCCCTTTCCCTGCACAGTGAGATCCCGATTCTCTACATCTTTCTGTTTATGCCCATCATCGCCATTTCCCGTCTGGTTCCCATCTCGATTGCCGGTTTCGGGGCTGAACAGGGCATTTTCGTGGCGTTGTTTGCCTTGGTCGGGGTGGCCCCCGAAGAAATTTTTCTCATCTCCGTCTTGCTTTCATCCGCCTCGCTCCTGTTTATTGTGGGCGGCGGACTGGTTTATCTCTTCGGCGAAAGTTTCAAAATTTCCAAACCCCTTTCCCGGCCACCTTTATTATGAGTTTACGCGCAGACAGCCACATTCATATCTATCCCCAACAGGATGCCGCGATCACCCTGCGCGCGGCCATGAAACACTTACAAACACCTTCGGCTTCCCCTGCCGACCGCTTTGCCATTTTCCTCACCGAATCGCATGACTGCAACTGGTTCGCCAGCTTAAAGGACGGCTCGCACGGTCTTCCCGATGATTTTTTGGTGTCGGCAACGCCGGAAGCCGAAGCGGTCGACATCGCATTTGATCATCAAACGCTTACGGTTTTTGCCGGCCGTCAGGTGGTCACCTCAGAACGATTGGAGATCCTGGCCCTGACCCTGGCTGAGATCCCGGAAGACGGCAAACCCGCCGCCGAAGTGATCAAAGCGATCCAACAAGCAGGTGCCATCCCTGTCCTCAGTTGGGCCCCGGGAAAATGGATGTTTACCCGGGCGGAAAAAGTGAAAAACCTGATCACCAACACCCAAGGTCCTCTCTTGTTAGGGGACACCTCGCTGCGTTGCAAAGGCTGGCCCCTGCCCGCTCCCATGCGAGAAACCAGCTATCCCCTCCTGGCAGGCTCCGATCCCCTGCCCGTTCCCGGTGAAGAAAATCAGGCCGGCCTTTACGGGGTGGAAATTGACCTGACTTTGGATCCCGCAGACCCGGTCTCTTCGGTCCGCCGGGCCCTGCTGAATCCCGCAACGCAAAGCCGCTTTATTGGCAGGCGCACCTGGCCGCTGACCATGATTTCCCGAATGGCTGCCCACCGCAAACAGAAAAAAGCCGGAGCCGGGCCATGAAACCCCGGGTGCTTTTTCTTTCCCCCCAGCCCTTTTTCCAATGGCGGGGATCGCCCATTCGGGTGAAACACAATTTGCAGGCGCTTTCCGATCTGGGCTATGCGGTGGATCTGGTCACGTTGCCCTTTGGGGAAGATGTGGCGATTGCCAACCTGACCCTGCATCGGGTCTCGGCCTACCGCGGGGTCAAAGACCTGCCCATCGGTCCTTCATTCTTGAAGTTGATGTTTGATATTAAACTCCTGCGTACGGCCTCCCGTCTGCTTCGGGAAAATAAATATCAGTTGATTCACGGCATTGAAGAAGCGGGATTTTTCGGCGTCTGGTTGGCAAAAAAACATGGCCTGCCGCTGATTTATGAAAAGCATTCCGATCCGGCCTCTTACCGAAAAAATTTTCTTCGCAACCGCATCATGGATATGTATGCCCAAATCGAAGCCTATACGGTCCGCCATGCCCAGGCCGTGATTGCCACCGGACCCGGTTTGGCGGCAGCGGTTCAGAAAATGGACCCCGACTGTTTTTGCACCCATTTGTTTGATATTCCCTCCTCACTCGGAGAAGCGGATCCAGCGGAGATCCAAACCCGACGTGCGGCATTGGCAAAGGATCCGAACGACATTCTGGCCACGTATGTGGGTTCCTTCGCGGTCTATCAGGGCGTCGACCTGCTTTTTGAGGCGATCCCCTCCGCCCTCAAAGCCTGTCCGCACTTGCGTTTTATTATTATAGGCGGTTCGAATGAAGAAATCCGCCACTACCAAAGCCGGCTCGAAGTGGCAGGGGTGTCCGACGCGGTCAGCTTTATTGGCAAAGTCAGTCCGGAAAGCCTGCCGGCCACCCTGGGCGCATCCGACCTGCTGCTCTCCCCCCGGATTTCCGGCAATAACACCCCTTTAAAACTGCTCGATTACCTTAAGGCGGGCCGCGCCATTGTCGCTACCGATCTGGAAGCGAACCGGCTGATCCTGGACGACAGCATGTCCGCCTTTTCGGCGTTGCGGCCTGAAGCCTTTGCCGGCGCCATCGCAGATATGGCCAATAACGACAGCCTGCGTGAACTAAAAGCCGCCAAGGGACGGCGATTGATCGACGAGGTTTACAATTTTACGAACTACCGTCTCAAACTCCAAACGATTTACGAAACCGTCCTTTCCCAAAGCCACCATGACTGATCCCGATCCCAGCACCTTTCCCGAAACTGCCGATATTGAAACCGCCACCGACGACTACGCCGGACGTTTCGCCGGAAGGAGCGGGCAATGGATGCTCGAGGTGCAATCGCGGGAACTGCGCAAAGCCTTAAGGGGTATGAACGGGGGAAGTGCCCTCGATGTGGGGGGCGGCCACGGTCAGACCGAACAGGTGCTCCGGAGCGAAGGATTTGCCGTGACCGTGACCGGCAGCGCGGAGAGTTGCCGGCACCGGTTACCGCCCGACAGCCCTTTCATAGTGGCCGACCATTTACAACTCCCCTATGCCGACCGCGCCCTGACCGTGGTTCTCTCATTCCGACTCTTGCCGCACTGTGACCGCTGGCCGGAACTGATCCCCGAACTGTGTCGAATCGCCGATCAACGGGTCGTGGTTGATTATCCCGCCAAACAGAGTGTCAACTTCATCGCCGACAAACTCTTCGCCCTCAAAAAAGGATTTGAGAAAAATACCCGGCCTTTCACCCTTTTCTCACACCGAGAAATACGGGAGGCCTTTGAAGCCCAGGGCTTTACCGTAACACGTCACCCGCAGTTTTTCTGGCCCATGGTGTTGCACCGCATGTTAAGAAACCCCGCCCTGAGCCGTTTTCTCGAAAGCCCCGCCCGCTGGCTGGGGTTGACCTATCTCTTTGGCAGTCCCGTGGTGTTGGAAGCAAAACGACATGTACCTTGATCCGGGCCGATAAAATTTTGCTGAATAGGGCAGGAACGCTGTTGACAGTTAGTTGACGAAGGTTTCATATAGGCTGACCCGTATGATTGCAAGGCGAAAGCTTGCCAGGACATTCCTATTTTAACCAAAGCTCGAGCTTGCCTCGGGGTGCGGAGAAATTCAATTTACGATTCACGCCTATACCTCTATGTCGGACTGCGCTTGACACTTCGCCAGGGATTCGGCTCCGCGTGGCGGCCCGAATCCCTGGCGGGGTGGGGCGGGCGCGGTCAAGTTTTTTAGCTCTCAGGTTCCGAAATTGAATTTCTCCGCGCACCCCGACAAGCGGGGTGCTTGGTCCCAAAATTTGGGACTGGATGCCCGTTGTACTGATAATCAAGCTTCTTCACGGCTACCAATGCGAGTATTTCATGAAACAGACCTTGAAAATGGGGGATTTCCAGGAAAGCTTTCCCATGAATTGAATTGTCCCTTGCACTGTGGGGTGTTATGCGAATGCGGTTCTTTCTCACCCCACTTTTCTTACGTAATGACTCAATCCGGATCACCTAACCGACATCTGCTGCGCCTCTGGGCGGTACAATTTCTGTTTCAACGCGATTACAATCGCTACGACACCTGGGAGGAGGCTTTGGAGCTGTTTCTGGAGGGCAAGAAACGGAAAATGTCCCGGAAAATGCGCGCGTTTTTCGACGAGCGCATTGACGGCGTGAGCATGCGGCTGGAGGAATTGGACCGCGAGTTGAAGCGGAATTCGGACAACTGGGATTTGCATCGCATGGGCGGGGTGGACCGCAATGTCTTGCGGCTGGCCTTTTTTGAACTCCTCCACTGTTCGGACGTTCCCCCGGTGGTGGCGGTGAACGAGGCGGTGCAACTGGCCAAGGAATTGAGTTCCGAGGAAAGCGGGAAATTTGTAAACGGAATTTTGGACAATGTGATCCGCAAACTGGACCGCCCCCTGCGTCAGGGCGTGCCCAAGGAGGAAATCTAAGTCATGGTACAATGGTTTAAAGCGCTTTCAAAAACCCGTTCGGTCCTATCCAGCGCCCTTCAGGGAATGGTGAGCGACGGCACCGTGGTGGATGAGCGCACCCTCGAACAACTGGAAATGGCCCTGTTGCGCGCCGATCTCCCTCCCCGTCTGGTGGCGGAACTGGTGATGGACCTGGAGGAAAATCAGGTGCAGGGCAACCGTACCCCGGTGCAGGTGCTCAAAGAATCCCTGGCCAAAGAACTTCTGTTCCCGAAAGACGATCCCTTGATTTTTCCCGTCTCTCCCGCCTGCATTCTGCTTCTGGGCGTGAACGGAGCGGGCAAGACCACTACCTGCGCCAAACTGGCATGGCGCGCCAAACAGGCGGGGCGCAAAGTGATGCTGGGCGCGGCCGACACCTTCCGCGCGGCGGGAACCGAGCAACTGCGCCTCTGGGGCGAACGACTGGACGTGCCCGTGGTCTCGGGCCGGCAGGGCTCCGACGCCTCCGCGGTCGCCTTCGATGCCATGGACGCGGCCCACGCGCGGGGAACGGAACTCCTGTTCATCGACACCGCCGGGCGCATGCACACCAAAGACCATCTGATGGACGAGCTTCAAAAAATGGTACGGGCCATCAAAAAACGCGACGACCAAGCTCCCCACGCCACCTGGATGGTCTTGGACGCAAGCCTGGGCCAGAATTCCCTCAACCAGGCCCGGATTTTCCATCAGGCCGTCCCCCTCTCCGGGCTGATCCTCACCAAACTGGACGGCAGCAGCAAAGCCGGATTTTTGTTTAATATTCAAAAGGAAATGCCCGGGGTCCCGGTGCTGTTTTCGGGGTTGGGCGAAGCCAAGGAGGATTTGGTTCCCTTCGACCCGGATTCTTTTTTGGATGGACTCTTACAGGCTTCCCCGGATGAAGACGACGCCTGAATCCCTGATGCGCGAAGCTCTGGCCGAAGCCCATAAAGGGCTTGGACTCACCGCCCCCAACCCGGCGGTGGGAGCCCTGGTGGTCAAAAACGGCGAAATCATTGGACGGGGCTATCATCACCGGGCCGGTAAACCCCACGCGGAACCGTTGGCCCTGCGGGATGCGGGCGAGGCAGCCAAAGGCGCGACGCTGGTGGTCACCCTCGAACCCTGCTCCACCCATGGCAAAACCCCGCCCTGTACCGAAGCCATTCAACAGGCGGGCATCCGCAAAGTCATCATCGGCTGCACCGATCCCAATCCCGCCCACGCGGGACGCGGACTGGACATTTTGCGCAGCGCCGGAATCGAGGTGGAGTCGGGAGTACTGGAGGACGAATGTCGGGACCTCATCCGGGCCTTCGCCCACCGTCAGTTGACGGGACTCCCCTACGTCACCCTGAAATTGGCCTGCACCCTGGACGGACGCATCGCCGATGCAAAAGGCCGCTCCAAATGGATCAGCGGCCCGGAATCCCGGGATCGGGTACAGGCCCTGCGCCGCGAAGCCGACGCCATTCTGGTGGGAACCGAAACCGTTCGCCGTGACAATCCAAGCTTGATGCCGCGTCCCCGAAGAGGGCACGCTCCCCTGCGCATCATTCCGGATCGACAAGGCCGCCTCTCCCTCAAGAGCCAGGTATTCACCGACGCCCACGCCGCCCGCACCCTCTGTCTGCTCGGCCGGGACGTTTCCCCAACCCGCCTCAAAAAATTAGAGGACCTCGGAGTATCCACCCTCCAGGTCAGCACCCGCGGCGACCATCTGCAGTGGAAAACCATACTCAAACAGCTCGGCCAACGCGGCATCCAACACATCCTCTGCGAAGGCGGCGGCCAGCTCGCCTCCGCCCTGCTCAAGGCGGACTTGGTGCAGGAACTCCACTGGGTCCTCTCCCCCACCCTGCTCGGCCAGGACGCCCGCCCCGCCATCGGCCCAGGCTGGAGCCTGGACAGCGCTCCGGCTTTCCGAATCGTCAGTCGCGAGGAATTCGGAAACGATCTCTGGCTGCAACTAAGAGTAGCTGCGGCGTCCCGCCTCTGATTTTTCCTTCCACTT